>JAAFHT010000008.1 GCA_013297625.1 Actinomycetota bacterium
TGCCGTACGGCTAAATCGAGCGAGCCCCGTTCGGCCTGGTCACACCGCGGATTCAGCGAGTGTTCATCGCGTGATCACGGTGGGGTGAAGTCGTAGCCGTCGACCCACCAGCCGATGTGCATCCAGGCAAACTGACCGACGATCCCCAGCACGACGGCGAGCACGACGAGCACTACTCTCACCACGAGTCTCGTGCGCTCTGACCAGCGACCCGACAGCCGCCCGGCGCCCACACTCGCGATGCCGAGCGCGACGGCGCCCAGCACGGGGGCGAGCGGCACGAGCAACCGAAACGTGCTCGACTGCGGAAAGAACACCGCGAGCAGGTAGAGCGAATACGCGATGATCCAGAACCGCAGTTCGATGGGCATGCGGCGCATCGCGGGCAGCATGAAAGAGAGCCCGGCGAGAATCAGCAGGCTGATCAGGATGACCGGCCCGAGCACTTCTCCCATTGACCACGGAAGCCCCGGCAGCGGCGGCCCCGGCCACCACTGTTGCCCGCCCCACCACTGCGCCCCCTGAAACCACGGAGTGAACGGCAAGAGCTCGACGTCGCCGATGTAGGGCCGACGCCAGGCGAGCTCGGTGTCGATGTAGGCGAAGAGGTCGCCCGTGCGCAGGGCGACGATGCCCGGCCACGCAAGACCGGCAAACCCCGCAATGACGGCCGCGAGACCGAGGCGCAGCCGCTCGACGGGGGCGAAGTCAACGTCGTGGCGGCGCATCCACCGCCAGCCCCACACGAGGGCGAGCATGAACGCGAACGCGAGACCGCTCGGCCGCGTGAGGGCCATGACCGTGACGACGAACGGCAACACGACCCAGCGGCGATCGAGCACGAGAATGAGCGCGCCGAACAGCAGAGCGAGGTGCAGCGACTCGGCGTAGCCCACTTGCATGATCGGTGAGAGGGGGGCAACGCAGAACAGTGCTGTCGCGAGCAGCGCCGTGCCCGACGAGAGCCAGCGCCGGGCGAGGGCGAAGAACAACAGCGTGGCCACCAGGCTTGCGATGACCGAGATCGTGACCGCAACGGCGGCAAAACCCTGCGGCGAGAAGTCGCCCGTGAGCGCCATGCCCACGCGAATGAGGGAGGGGTAGACGGGCATGAATGCCCACGCGTTCTCTCCCGCGAGGCCGTTTTCGTCGCGAGGAATTTCGCTGGGGTAGCCGACGGCGGCGATGATGTAGTACCAGTGGGCATCCCACAAGCGAGCGAAGTCGAGGTAGCCAGGGTTGGCGCTCGTCCACGCATTCTCGCCCTGGCGGGCGGCGAACGACAGCATGATGGCCGTCGTGACAAGCCGCGAGGCGGCCCACACGCCAACGACCGCGAGCCACCAGCGCGCGCCGCTGCGCCTCAGGCTGAGGTCAGCCACGCCCGCAACCCTCGCTCGCACGCGATGATCTGCTCGCCCGGCACCCGCTCGTCGTCGGTGTGGGCGAGCGAGGGGTCTCCGGGGCCGTAGTTGACGGCCGGGATGCCGAGCTCGGCAAACCGCGCGACGTCGGTCCAGCCGTACTTGGGCGCGGGGGTGCCGCCGACCGAGGCGATGAAGTGCTGCGCGAGCGGAGCATCCAGCCCCGGGCGCGCTCCGCCCGCCGAATCAGTGACGACGAATTCAAGCTCGGGCGCCGCGGCTGCAAACAGGCTGCGCAGATAGTCTTCGGCCTCGGCCGCCGTCGCGGCGGGAGCGAAGCGATAGTTGACGGTGAGCACGCCCGCGTCGGGGATGACGTTGCCGGCGACTCCCCCGCTGATGCCCACGGCGTTGAGGCCTTCGCGATACACGAGCCCGTCGACCTCGATCGAGCGCGGCTCGTAGTTCGCGAGCACGGCGAGCGCGGGCGCGAGGGCGTGAATGGCGTTCTCGCCCATCCAGGCGCGGGCCGAGTGGGCGCGGCGGCCGGTCGCCCGCAGCTCGATGCGCAGCGTGCCATTGCAGCCGCCCTCGACGACAGCGTTCGACGGTTCGCCGAGAATGGCGAAGTCGGCCGCGAGCAGCTCGGGGTGTGTGCGCGCGAGTCGACCCAGACCATTGAGGTCGCTCGCAACCTCTTCGTGGTCGTACCAGACCCACGTGACGTCGTAGGCGGGCGCGTCGAGCTGCACCGCGAGCGCGAGCATGACGGCACAGCCGCCCTTCATGTCGACGGTGCCGCGGCCGTGCAGCGTGCCCGACGCCGCGTCACCCTCGAGGCGGCTCGGCAGGTTGTTGTTGATCGGCACGGTGTCGATGTGGCCCGCGATGACGACGCGGTGCGCGCGGCCCAGCTGGGTGCGGGCGACGAGCGCGTCACCGTCGCGCAACACCTCAAGGTGCGGGGCGTGGATACTCAGGGCGCGCTCGATCGCGTCGGCGAGCATCCGCTCATCGCCTGAGACGCTCGGCACATCGCACATCGCCCGCGTCAGCGCCACAACGCCCTCTAGCACGGGCAGGTCGGGGGCCGCGGTCTCGATCACGGTTCCAGCGTAATCGGGCCCCGATAGCCTGGAGTCATGTCGAGCTCGAACGCCCCCGCCACCGCCACCGACTCTGAACGCGCGACGCGTCACGCCTGGGGCTATGGCCTTGCCACTGTGCGCCTTGCCGACGGCGAGGTGCTCGACACCTGGTACCCGCGGCCCGAGCTCGGCACGCTGCCGCACGGCCGCGACCCCTACATCGTTCCCGCCGAGATCGAGCACTTGCAGGGCGAAGATGCTCGCCGGGGCGTGCGCCGCGAGGCCCGGACGGTGACGATCGATCTGGATGCGCCCCCGGCATCCACCCCCGATGCCTACTTGCGCCTGCACCTGTTGAGCCACCGCCTCGTGCAGCCCAACACGCTGTCGTTGGATGGCATCTTCGGCCACCTGCCCATCGTCATGTGGACGACGGCAGGCCCCGTGCACCCCGACGACTTCGATGCGCGGCGCCCCGCGCTGCAGCAGGCGGGCATCTCGGCGCTCGGAGTCGACAAGTTTCCGCGCCTGCTCGACTACGTCACGCCGCCGCGCGTGCGCATCGCCGACGCCTCGCGCGTGCGCCTCGGCGCGTACCTCTCGCCCGGCACGACGGTCATGCACGAGGGCTTCGTGAACTTCAACGCCGGAACCCTCGGCACCTCGATGGTCGAGGGCCGCATCAGCCAAGGCGTCGTCGTGGGTGACGGCAGCGATATCGGCGGCGGAGCCTCGATCATGGGCACCCTCTCGGGCGGCGGCACGCACCGCATCGCGATCGGCGAGCGCGCCCTGCTCGGCGCCAATAGCGGCGTGGGCATCTCGATCGGCGACGACTCGGTCGTCGAGGCGGGCCTCTACGTGACGGCCGGCCAAAAGGTCGTCGTGGTCGACGGCACGGTCGGGGCCGACGGCCAGCCGCGCACCGTCAAGGCTTCTGAACTCTCCGGGGTTGCGGGGCTGCTGTTCCGCCGCAGCTCGGTCACGGGAGCCGTCGAGGTGCTGCCCCGCACGGGCGCGGGCGTGCAGCTTAACGACGCCCTGCACGCGTAGGTCGCGACGTCGGGATGCTCGCGGCGAGCATCCCGCACGCCTATTTCTTCGGCCGCCGCCGCTGCCACCACTGCGCGAGCCGCAGGTCGTCCCAGCCGAATCGGCCCGCGTCGGGCAGTGCGGCGCGAATGCTCTCGTCGCTGAACGGGCTCGACGGGCGAATGTCGGCGGGCACCTCGGGAGCCCACGGCAGCGGCTCGCTCACGCCCTCGGCAAGCATGCGCGCTTGAGCTTTGGCGACGAGCGGCACGATCATCGTCCACTCGGTGACCTGGGCGAGCGCACGGATGCTCCACACGGGCAGCGCGATGAACACGGGCGTGCGGCCCGCGACGCGAGCCACGCGGCGAACGGCGTCGGAGAGCAAGAGTTCTTCCGCGCCCATCACGGCCACCGTCGGATCGGGGATACGGCCGTCGGCGGCCGCGATGAGCACGGTGACGAAGTCGTCGATCGGAATGGGTCGCACGGTCTTGCCGCGAAACCCGACAGTGCCGAACACGGGCCAGGTCTTCACGGCACGACTGACGTGGTCGACCATGTGGTCTCCGAGCCCGTAGACCATCGACGCCTTGAGAATCGTGTGGTCGATTCCCGACTGTCGAATCAGCTCTTCCGCCTCCCACTTCGACTCGTGGTACGGCGAGCCGCAGTCGGGGCGAGCTCGCAAGAAGCTGACCATGACGATGTGTGCAACGCCCGCCCGGCGGGCGGCCTTGATCATCGCGCGGGTTCCCTCGACGTGCACGCGCGCGAAGGTCTGATCGCCGATCTCGCGGTTGATGCCTGCTGCGTGCACGACGACGTCGCACCCCGCGAAGGCGGCCGTGAGGGCCGCGACATCGTCGATCTCGGTGCCCGTGCGCCGAGAGACCACCACCGTGTCGGATGCCGGCAACCGTGCCGCGAGGTTTCGGCCGACAAACCCTGTTCCGCCGGTGATCGCGATGCGCATGCGTGCCTCCGTGTCTAATTAGCTAAATTGCTACATTAGGCACTCTATCTAGCCTCGGTGCTATATTGCAAAAGTGGTAGATACAGCGAGCGACATCTTTACGGCTCTCGCTCACCCGACCCGCCGGCAGATTCTGCAAGACCTCAAAGACGGCGAACTCACGGCCGGCGACATCGCGGCGCGATTCACCTCGTCGGGCCCCACGATCTCGCGCCACCTCGGAGTCTTGCGGCAAGCGGGGCTCATCTCAGAGCGCCGCGACGCCAACCGAATCTTTTACTCGCTCGTGAGCGACCGCCTGGCTCTCTCCGTCGGCGACTTCCTGTCGACGGTGTGCCCCGAGCAAATCGTGCTGCGCGAGGTGCGCAAGCGCGTGCTTCCGGGCGAAGCGGCGCCTGAGGCGCCGGCTATCGCCTGATCGCGGATCTGCCTACCGCTGCGGCCAGTCACGCGCTGGCGAGCCCGTGTAGAGCTGCTGCGGGCGGCCGATCTTCGTTTGGGGGTCGTCGTTCATCTCGCGCCAGTGGGCGATCCAGCCCGGCAGTCGCCCGATGGCGAAGAGCACCGTGAACATCCGGGTGGGGAAGCCCATGGCCTTGTAGATGACACCCGTGTAGAAGTCGACGTTCGGGTAGAGCTTGCGCTCGATGAAGTAGTCGTCGGCGAGGGCGATGGCCTCGAGCTCGCGCGCGATCTGCAGCAGCGGGTCGCTGACGCCGAGGTCGGCGAGCACAGCATCCACGCTCTCCTTGACCAGCTTCGCGCGGGGGTCGTAGCTCTTGTAGACGCGGTGCCCGAAGCCCATGAGCTTGATGCCGTCTTCTTTGGCCTTGACGCGCTCGACGAAGCGCTCGACGCTTTCACCCGAATCGCGGATGCGCGCGAGCATGTCGAGCACGGCTTCATTGGCGCCACCGTGCAGCGGCCCCGAGAGGGCGTTGATGCCCGCCGAGATCGAGGCGAAGAGGTTGGCACCCGTCGAGCCCACGAGGCGCACGGTCGAGGTCGAGGCGTTCTGCTCGTGGTCTTCGTGCAAGATCAGCAGGCGGTCGAGCGCCTTCACGAGCACGGGGTTGACCTCGTAGGGCTCGGCCATGTTGCCGAAGTTGAGGCGCAAGAAGTTCTCGACGAAGCTCAGCGAGTTGTCGGGGTAGAGGAACGCCTGGCCGATGGCCTTCTTGTGGGCGTAAGCCGCGATGACGGGCAGCTTGGCGAGCAGACGGATGGTCGAGATCTCGACCTGCTCGGGGTCGTGCGGGTCGAGCGAGTCACCGTAGTAGGTCGAGAGCGCACTGACGGCACTCGAGAGCACCGACATGGGGTGCGCTTGGTGCGGCAGCGAGTCGAAGAAGCGCTTGAGGTCTTCGTGCAGCAGCGTGTGGTGGCGCACGCGCTCATCGAACTCGTGCAGCTCGCTCGCCGACGGCAGCTCGCCATAGATCAGCAGCCAGGCGACCTCGAGAAAGGTCGAGTTCGACGCAACGTCGTCGATGGCGTAGCCGCGATAGCGCAGCACACCCTGCTCGCCATCGATATAGGTGATGGCACTCTTGGTCGACGCGGTGTTGACAAAGCCGTAGTCGAGGGCCGTGAGACCGGTCTGGCGCGTGAGCGATGAGAGATCGAGACTCGAGGCGCCGGCGACGCTCGGCACGATCGGAAACTCGGCCGTGCCGCCAGGAAAATGCAGGGTGGCGCTGGTGTCGCCGTTGTTCAGTGCGCTGTCGCTCACTGCGCCTCCTCGCGGAAAGTGATCAGGGTGTGATCGGTGTGTGGGGGCGGGGTCCCGAGAACGAGCCAGGGTGGTGGTGGCGGCTCGGGAGTGACCCGCCTACAGCCTATGGGGAAAGACCCACTAGTCACGTACGAGCCAACAGCAGGCGTCAAGCCTTAGAGAATTGCGCCAAACGGGTGGCCGCGGCGGCGATGCGCCCGTCGGTTGCCGTGAGCGCCAGCCGCACGTGCTGCGAGCTCTCGCCCTCGTAGAACGTGCCCGGAGCCGCGAGAATGCCGTGCTCGGCAAGCACGGCAATCGTGTCGAGAGCGGGCTCGCCGCGCGTGGCCCACAGGTAGAGCCCGGCCTCGGAATGATCGATGCGAAATCCCGCACTCTCGAGCGCCGCACTCAGCACGGCACGGCGCGCGCGGTAGCGTTCGCGCTGCTCGGCAACGTGCTGGTCATCGCCCAGCGCCGCGATCATCGCCGCTTGCACGGGCGCCGGCGGAATGAGCCCCACGTGCTTGCGCACTTCGAGCAACTGGCGCACGATCGCCGGGTCACCCGCGAGAAAAGCCGCCCGGTAACCGGCAAGATTCGACTGCTTGCTGAGCGAGTAGACGCTGAGCAGCCCCGTGTGGTCGCCATCGGTCACGCGGGGGTCGAGGATGCTCGGCACACGTGCGTCGTCGGCCGAGCTGCCCCACCGCTCGGGCTGCCAGCCCAGCTCGGCATAGCACTCGTCGTTCACGAGCACGGCACCGAGTTCGCGGGCTCGAGCAACCGCGGCTCGCAGAGCCGCGACGCCGAGCACGGCGCCTGTCGGGTTACCCGGGCTGTTGAGCCACACGAGGCGAGTGGAGGCGGGCCAGTCATCCGGGGAATCCGTGGCGACGCCGGCGGTGCGAGCGATGACCGAACCCACGGCGTAGGTCGGGTAGGCCGTGCGCGGGTACACGACGGTGTCGCCGAGGCCGAGGCCGAGCAGCAGGGGCAGGAGGCCGACGAGCTCTTTGGATCCGATCGTCGGCAGCACAGCATCCGTCGCCAAGCCCTCGACACCACGGCGGCGGGCGTACCAGGCGGCAATCGCGGCGCGCAGTTCGGGCGTGCCCATCGTTTGCGGATAAGCGTGAGCGTCGGTCGCGGCGACGAGCGCATCACGCACGAGCTGCGGAGTTGGGTCAACGGGAGAGCCGACCGAGAGATCGACGATGCCGTCAGCGTGCTCGCGCGCGCGGGCGGCGAAGGGTGCGAGAGAGTCCCAGGGAAAGTCGGGTAACTCGATCGTCACAATCGAAAACTAGGCCTGCGGCGGCAGCGCGGCGACGATCGGGTGGTCGCCCGCGATGACGCCGACCTTCGAGGCGCCGCCGGGCGAACCGATCTCGGCAAAGAACTCGACATTGGCCGTGTAGTAGTCGGCCCACTTCTCGGGAGTGTCGTCTTCGTAGTAGATGGCCTCGACGGGGCATACCGGCTCGCACGCACCACAGTCGACGCACTCGTCGGGGTGGATGTACAGCATGCGGTCGCCCTCGTAGATGCAGTCAACGGGGCACTCGTCGATGCAGGCGCGGTCTTTCACGTCGACGCAGGGCAGGGCGATCACGTAAGTCACGGCAGTGGTCGATCCTCTTGTTGAACGAGAGCGGGCTGTTCCATCGTAACGCTCGCGCGCTGGGGAACCCGCTGGATGCGCGGCCAGCCGAGCGCAAAGAAGGCGATCACGGCGATGCCGCCGAGCCACGCGTAGCCCACAAGGTTGGCCGGAACGAGCACCGAGCCGCCCGTGGCCATGGCGAGGATTCCGGCGACGAGGCCCACGCCGATGGCACCCGCGGCCGCGGGAGTGCGCACACCACCCCACACGCGCAGACCCACGATGTAGAGCCCGATCGTGATGAGTGCGATCGCTACCCCCACGGGCGGCAACGACTGGTGCGTGAAGGTACCGACGAGCGCGAGCGCGGCACCTCCGCCCATGCAGAGCGCAATCACGCCCACCCGCGCGGGTGCGGCCATGCTCTCGAAGTCAGGATCGAGTGAACTCATGATGCCTTACCGACTCAGGCGTCGAGCCGCAGCATCCAGCCGTGCGGGTCGGGGCGGCGGCCGTATTGAATGTCAGTGAGCTCGGCGCGCAGCGACATCGTGAGCTCGCCGGCCGGGGCGTCGGCGCTACCGATCTCAAAGTCGGCGGCCTTGATCATCGCGATCGGAGTGACCACGGCGGCCGTGCCGCACGCGAACGCCTCGACGATGTCACCGGATGCCGCACCCTCACGCCACTCGTCGATGCTCACGCGGCGACGCTCAACCCGGTGCCCGCGGTCTTCGGCCAGCTGCAAGATCGAGTCGCGCGTGATGCCCTCGAGAATCGAGTCGCTTAGCGGAGTCACGAGCGTGCCGTCTTTGTAGACGAGCACGACGTTCATGCCGCCGAGTTCTTCGAGCCACTTTCCTTCGACGGAGTCAAGGAAGAGCACCTGGGCGCAGCCGTGCTCGGCGGCCTCGGCTTGAGCGACGAGCGACGAGGCGTAGTTTCCGCCCGTCTTCGCGGCACCCGTGCCGCCCTTGCCGGCGCGCGAGTACTGCGTCGAGAGCCAGATCGAGACGGGCTTGACGCCTCCCGTGAAGTAGGCACCGGCGGGCGAGGCGATGACGTAGAACGCCACCTTGTGTGCCGGGCGCACGCCCAAGAACGCCTCTTTCGCGAACATGAAGGGGCGCAAGTAGAGGCTCGTCTCGGGCGCGCTCGGCACCCACTCGCTGTCGACGGCGATGAGGTGCTTGAGAGCCTCGATGAAGTACTGCTCGGGCAGCTCGGGTAGGGCGAGTCGCTTGGCCGAGCGCTGCAGGCGACGCGCATTGGCGTCGGGGCGGAACGACCAAATCGAGCCGTCAGCGTGCCGGTAGGCCTTGAGGCCCTCGAAGATCTCTTGACCGTAGTGCAACACCGACGCGGCCGGGTCGAGCGTGATGGGGCCGTAGGCCTGCACGCGCGGGCGGTGCCAGCCGCCCATCTCGCTCCAGCAAATGTCGACCATGTGGTCGGTGAAGTGCTTGCCAAAGCCGGGGTCGGCGAGAATCGCGTCGCGCTCGGTGACCGCGCGGGCGGCATCGTTGGGGGTCACGGCCCATGTGAGCTCGCGGGTGGCCATCGGCAGCAGATTCGTCATCGGGATTCCTCGAGAGGTCGCCGGCGGCCCGCAGGCCCCGGAAGAGCGTGGGTACAGCGTACCCCGCGGCGGTGCGCGGTTCTCAGGCCAATCGGGCGGCGCTGGCCGGGGTGCTGGCCGGGCGGCTAGGCCAGGCGCGCGGCGATCGCATCTCCGACTTCGCTCGTGCGGCGGGGCGACGCGCCCCGCTCGGCGAGGTCGGCGAGCACCGCGGTGCGGATGCGCGCCGCGGCATCCGTCAGCCCCTGCTGGTCGAGCAGAATCGCCACCGACAGAATCGCGGCGGTCGGGTCGGCTTTCTCTTGCCCCGCAATGTCGGGCGCCGAGCCGTGCACAGGCTCGACCATGCTCGGAAACGCTCCCGAGGGGTTGAGGTTGCCTGAGGCCGCGAGGCCGATGCCGCCGCCGATCGCCGCCGCGAGGTCGGTGAGGATGTCGCCGAACAGGTTGTCGGTGACGATGACGTCGAAGCGCGAGGGGTTCGTGGCCATGAAGATTGTCGCCGCGTCGACGTGCAAGTAGTCGACGGTGACGGATGCGAACTCGGGTGCAACGCGATCAACCGTGCTCTGCCACAGCGCGCCGGCGTGCACGAGCACGTTGGTCTTGTGCACGAGCGTGAGCCGCTGACGTCGCGCCGCGGCCTGCGCGAAGGCGAAACGCACGACGCGCTCGACACCGTGGGCCGTGTTGATCGAGACCTCGGTGGCGACCTCGTGCGGGGTGCCCTGGCGGAATCGACCGCCGTTGCCCACGTAGGGGCCCTCGGTGCCCTCGCGCACGACGACGAAGTCGACCTCGCCCGGGTCACTCAGCGGAGACGCGATGCCGGGGGCCAGCAGCGTGGGTCGCAGGTTTACGTAGTGATCGAACGCGAACCGCAGCTTGAGCAGCAGGCCGCGCTCGATGATGCCGCCCGCGAGGCGCGGGTCGCGGGGGTCGCCGCCGACAGCCCCGAAGAGAATCGCGTCGTGCTGCGCGAGCGCCGCGAGGGTCTCGTCGCTAAGAATCTCGCCGGTGGCCAAGTAGTGCTCGGCCCCGAGCGGGTAGACGGTCTCGGCCACGGTCACGTCGTCGCCCACGGCCGCGCGCAAAACCTTCAGCGCTTCTGCCGTCACCTCGGGGCCAACGCCGTCGCCGCCGATCACGGCGAGGTCAAGAGTGCGCTTCACGGATTCCTCCAAGGGGGCGGGGGGCGGCCCGGAAACCCGGGGGCTGACGACGACTCCAGAGTAGTCGGGCACGCGACGGCCGTTTGTCAAGGGGGCGCGGCCCCGCGGGGTTGACCCATAGAGTCACCCAACGAATCGAAAGGGGCTCTCACATGAGCATGGGATTCGGAATATTCCTCTTGGCCCTCGGCGCCATCCTCGCCTTCGCGGTGCAGGTCAGCGTCGAGTGGATCGCTCTCACGACCACGGGGTACATCCTCATGGTCGCGGGCGTCATCATGATTGTGATCGGCGGGGTACTGATGTCGCGAAAGCGCTCATCGGTCACGACGCAACACACGCAGGTTGACCCCGCCGCTGGCGAGAAGGTGACGCGCCGCGAATCGGTCGCGAGCGACCCGGTGGAATAAGGCCCTACTGCTCGACGACCGTGATCTCGCGCATGACGCTCGCGTCGATCGCCGTGCGCAGTCTCTCGAGCAACTCGTCGGGCACGCGCGAGTCGACGGTCAGCACGCTCAGTGCTTGACCGCCGGCCGTGCGCCGCGCGATCTGCATGCCCGCGATGTTGATCGAGGCCTCGCCAAAGGCTTTGCCATAGATCGCGACGATGCCGGGGCGGTCGGTGTAGATCATGACGATGAAATGCTCAGCCATGGGCACTTCAACGTCGTAGCCGTTGATCTCGACGATCTTCTGCACTTGCTTGGCGCCGACGAGCGTGCCACTCACCGACAACTGCGTTCCGTCGCTCAGCGAGCCGCGGATCGTCAGCAGGTTGCGGTATTCCTCGCTCGCCGCATCCGTCAGCAGGCGCACGGCAACCCCGCGCTGCTCGGCTAGTAGCGGAGCGTTGACATAGCTGACCTGCTCGCTCGAGATGCGGCTGAAGATGCCCTTGAGCGCCGCGAGCTTGAGCACGTTGACGTCGTGCGCGACGATCTCGCCGCGCACCTCAACGTCGATGCTCGCAAACGAAGCATCGGCGAGTGCCGCGAATACCTGGCCGAGCTTTTCCATTAGCGGGATGCCCGGACGCACGCTCGGGTCGATGACGCCCCCCGCCACGTTGACGGCATCCGGCACGAGCTCACCGTCGAGCGCGAGGCGCACCGACTTCGCGACCGAGACTCCGGCCTTCTCTTGCGCCTCATCGGTCGACGCACCGAGGTGCGGCGTGAGCTGGATGGTGGGGAGGTCGAGCAGCGGCGAACCCACAGGCGGCTCGTGCACGAACACGTCGAGGCCAGCGCCGGCAATGCGGCCGGAGACGAGGGCCTCGCGGAGGGCATCCTCGTCGATGATGCCTCCACGGCTGGCGTTGACGATGCGCAACGAGGGCTTCGCGAGGGCGAACTGTGCCGTGCTGATGAGGTTGGTCGTCTCGGGCGTCTTCGGAATGTGAATGGTGATGAAGTCACTGCGTTGCATGAGCTCGTCGAGCGTCACGAGCGTGACGCCGAGTTGCTGCGCGCGCGCCGGCGGCACGTAGGGGTCGTAGGCGACGAGCTCAACACCGAACGCGGCGAGGCGCTGGGCAACGAGCACGCCAATGCGGCCGAGGCCCACAACGCCCACCGTCTTTTCGTAGAGCTCGACGCCCGTGTACTTCGAGCGCTTCCACTCCCCCGCCTTCATCGAGGCGTTCGCGTCGGGCACGTGGCGAGCGAGCGACAGCAAGTGCGCAATCGCCAACTCGGCGGCGCTGATGACGTTGCTGGTCGGAGCGTTGACGACCATGACACCCGCGCTCGTGGCGGCGGGCACGTCGACGTTGTCGAGACCCACGCCCGCGCGCGCGATCACCTTGAGGGCGCTCGCGGCGGCGATGGCTTCGGCATCCATTTGCGTCGCTGACCGGATGAGCACGGCGCTCGCCTCGGCCAACGCGGCCAGCAGCGCGGGTCGATCGGTTCCGTCAACGTGACGAATGTCGAAGTCGGGCCCGAGGGCGTCGACGGTGGCGGGGCTGAGTTCTTCGGCGATGAGCACGACCGGCTTGGGCACGAGAAAAGGTCCTAACACGGAAAGAGACCGGCAAGAGTGTGGTGGCGGCGCCGACGCCAGTGGAGGCAACCGATGCGTTCAGGCTATCGCAGGGCGCGGGGGCAGAATGGCGACCATGACTGCGATCGATTCCGTTGACCTCGCCCGGGTGATCACGGCCATCGTCTTCATCGGCATCGGCATCACGCACTTCGTGCCGCCGATCGTGCGGCCCATGGCTGCGATGGTTCCGCGGGTCTTTCACGGTCGCCCATTCTCACCCCGCGCCTGGGTGTGGGTCACGGGAGTCGCCGAGATCGCGGGAGGGCTCGGCTTGCTGTTCGAACCCACGCGCGCGGCTGCAGGCATTGCCCTCGCGGTCTTTCTCGTGTGCGTGTTTCCGGCGAACGCCTATGCGGCACAACACCGCGACCAGTTCGGGGCCATCGCCGTGCCGTTCTGGCCGCGCCTCGCGATGCAAGTGCTGCTGATCGCGCTCGTGCTGTGGGTGGGGCTCGCGTGAGCCGCCCCGACTAGAACAGTGTGATCGAGCCCGTCGCGAGCGCGATGAGCGAGAGACGCACGGTTGCCGTCGCGGCGAGCGCCACAATCAGCACGAGCGTGAAGCGCGTGAGCGACAGCCGCCGACCCACGATGACCGCCGCGGCGTAGAACACCACGGGCATGATGACTCCCGCCCACAGAGCAACCCACGGCACGTTCGCGGGGTCGACCCCGAGCAGGGCGTAGTAGGCGGGCAAGCCCACAAGCGAACTCACGGCGTCGAAAACGAACCAGCCAACAACAAGCGAGAGCAAGGCTGCCACCCCGACGTGCGTGCGCGTCACGAGAGCACCCCCACAACGATCGGCCACGGCACGAGCACAAGGGTGCCGAGCGCGAGCCAGCCAAACCGATGCGCCGCGCGCCCATCGCGCGTGAGCGCGACGACCGCGGCGAACCACAGTGCGCTCGCGAGCAAGGCAAGAAACTCACTGAACTGGTACATGATCTCGATCACGAGGGTGGGGCCGCTGACAGGCACGAGGCCGATGCTGATGATCCAGCCCACCGAGTAGGCGAGGTAGACCACGGCGAAGACGGCCGTGAGCAGCGTCGTGAGGGCCGAGCTACGGGGTGCTGCGCCGGGCTCGAGATCGGCATCCGTCGTCGCATTATCGGCACCGGATGCAGAGCTCTCGTCGCCCGTATCTCCGACACCGCGAGCCGCAACAGCGGCGTCAGACTCGACATAGCTCGGGTCGTCGAACTCATCCCACCGCAGGGCGGCGTCGTCGTCGGGAGCGGGCGTGCGGGGCATAAGTCGAGCCTACCCAGCGCGGATTAGCCGAGGGTGACGAGAAGGGTGATGAAAACCACGAATGAGATGATCGGAGTCACAACCGCGAGGATCAGCGCCACGATTCCAGCGGTGCGACCCCAGTCCGCCGCGATGGCGACGATCGACTGAACGATGATCCAGAGACCCACGAGTCCGCCGACCACGACGTGAAGCGGTGAAAGCACGCCCAAGAGAGACACCGTCGGCCGCGGATCACCGAACTGGAAGTTGAACTGGAAGCCCCCTCCTGTGCGATCGACATACGGTGCGCCCAGCGCGCCAAACGTCACGGACAGCGCGAGCGAGAGAACGGCGAGAATAATCGCCGCAATGAATACGTTCCGCCCCGCCCGATGGGCGCGCGCCGACTCGGGAGTAGCTGGCACCGAAACTGGAGTCGGTTCGGGCGCTGAGAGAGTCTCGGGTGAAGTCACGCCTCAACCCTAGGCGTGCGGCCGCTACGGTGGGTAGTGCTCAGACTCGCGGCTCACCAGATCTCGGCCCGTGGGCCTGCGGCTCGACAGAGTCGGCCCCGAGCGCCGCGATTGTGACACTCGACATCTGAAGCACCTTGTCGTACTGCATCGTCACCGCCACGGCGAACTCGTCGTCGGCGACTCCGTATCGACCTTCCGCGCCGAGGGCAACGATGTTCCAGGGCCGGTTGTTGGTGGGCCGCTCGTCGACTCCGCTTTCGAGCGCGAACTGCGGGTAGTCGTAGGGCGCCGACACGCTCGCGCCCAGCCGCGGCGAGTACGTGTCAACGAGCAACTGACCCGCGGCGAGGTCCCACTGCAGCAGCCGCAGGAAGCCGGTCGCGCGCTCACCCGAGTCGGTGCGGAACTCTTGATAGTCAGCGAGCAGCTCAACGACGTGGTGCCCCTCGATGCCCCCCGCGTTCGGCGTGACGATCGCCCCGAGCCCGTGATAGTGACCAGCGAGCACGGCCACGACGTTGCGGTGGGGTTCAACAACGCGCTTCCAGAGTTCGTCGGCGCGACTCAACCAACGGTTATCGGTCGCCCGTCGCGATGGGTCCCAGCGCGTGAGAGGCGTGAGGTGCTCGTGCGTCGCGATGACGACGTTGTGATCGGGATGCTGCAGCACCACGCTCTCGGCCCACTCCAGCTCTCGCTCGCCATAGCCATAGCCGATCGAGAGCACGAGCACGGGCGCCGGGCCGGCCTGCACGATCGTGTAGCTCGACGTCGCATCGTCAGGGGTGATCGATTCGACGAGTCCCGGAGCGGTCGCGTAGCGCTCGGGCCCGAAGTACTCGTTATAGAGGCCCGTGTCGATACCGCGCTTGGTGTCGTGATTGCCCGGCACGACAGTCGTGGAGAGCCCCGCGTCTTCCATGATCGATTGGGCGGCGGATGCCCGCTCAAACTCAATCCGCGCCCGAGCATCTGACTGGTCAGGGTCGACCCAGCTCTGCACGAGGTCACCCGTGTGCACGACGGCCGCGACGTCACGCTGCTGCGCGAGCTCGACGATCCACTGCGCCATGCGCTCGTACTCTTCGGGATACCCCTCGCTCAAGTACTGGGTGTCGGTGAGGTGCACGATGCTCGCATCGATGTCGGCGACCTGCTCGAACTCGCCGTTCGGGACGAGGTCCGCGTCGGCGCGCTGCGCGGGCAAAACCTGAACGAGCACCGCGTCGCTCGCCAGCCCCTCGGGCGCTTCTCCCGTGACGACCACCTGGCCGGCGGCGTCGGCAACGGCCTCGCCGATGATCGTCCACTGCGCTGCGGCGTCGTTCCACGCCGACAGCACGACGCGGTGGCGCGGGCTGACGATGCCGCGCCAGTCGATCGCGCTCGTGATGGGCTGCGCCATTTCGAGTCTCACCGCGGGAAAGGCGAAGCCGTCAGCGGTCGCAGTGATGTCCTCGATCTCGAGCGCCTCGCCCCGGCCCAGAACGCGCTCATTGTCGAGCTGCCAGGCCCCGGCGTTCTGGCTGTCAGTGGTTCCCGACACCGCGCGCACGATGACGAGCTCGGCTGCTGAGGGGGCCGTCGCCCTCAGGGCCGTTGGCGCGAGTGAGGCGCCGATGAGCTGCGCTTCCGGCAGCGCGGCTCGCGTGCGACTCACGAGGGCCCGAACTTGCTCGTCACTCGCCGCCGCCGCGAGCGGCGAAACACCCGAGCCGGGCGTCGCCCCAGCCGTCACGAAGTCGACGAGATCAACGCCCGAGCGCGAGACGCGGTGAAAGGTTTCTCCGCGCACGCGATCGGGCTGGAAGGCCACGAGTGACACCTCGTTGGTGCACGGCGAGGGCGGCTCGACGCTTTCATCCATCTCGTTCAGGTGGAACGCGCCGACTCGATCCGCGATGCCGCCATCGGCCGTCTCGACCAGCACACCGGAGCCGAGAAAGTCGAGCGGGCGGTCGAACCGGTGCGCAGCATCCGTCGACGTTCCCGCCGCAGCGATGACGATCGAGGCGCCCGGTGCCAGTCGCTCGGCGCCGTCGAACTCGGCGAGGGGTTGTGCTCGGCGCATGCCGTCGGCGTCGCAGGCCCACACGCTCCACCCCGCGACGTCGACACTGCGGTCAGAGAGGTTGGTGAGTTCGACAAAGTTGTGGGGCTCGGCAATCGCCGAAACCGTCAGCGGGTCAGTCGCCAGCTCGGTGATCACGACGCCCGTCGTGAGCGGTTGCGCCGCGCGCAGTGAGAGCTCGGTGCGCGCATTCGCGGCACCGGGAGTGCGCGGAGCCACGATCCAGCCGCTGCCGTCGCTGTGGCGCTGGTGGCTCTCACCGCGCGATGCATCGAGCTCGGCCGGCAACTTGTCGGCGCCCGATTGGCACGCACTGTCTCGCTGGTGCGCCGACGCCACCTCGTCAACGACGAGGCCATCCGCATCGAGCACTTGCAGACCAAAGGCCGCGTCGGCGAGCGACGTCGACATCACGGCGTCGGCATTGCGGATGCTCGACTCGGGCCCCACGATCAGCAGCTGCCCCCCCGGCGCCAGGGAGTCACCCTCGTCGAAGGTCGCTTGCGGTGCGCCAAGCCACCGCCCGCCCTCGGCGGTGCACCGCACGAGGCTCCAGCCATCGAGCGAAACCGGCTCGGGTCCGTCGTTGCGCAGCTCGACGAGGTCGTCACCGCTGCCTCCCGGCCCGAACGGAGCGACCTCGGCGATCACGATGCCCGTGCCGGCGCCGCGCTGCGTCGGCTCACCCACGGTGACCTCGCCCGGAGTCGCCTGTGCGATCAGGAAAGCGCCATCGGTCGACTCGGTGGCGCCGACTCTCTGGTAGCTCTCGCCGGCCGCGGTGTCGATGATGTCGGGCAGCGAACCACTCGGGTCGCACTCGCTCTGCATCATCCACGGCGTGGTCGGATACACAGCGACCAAGTCGGCGATGCGCTGCTCGGGGTCTTCGAGCACATAGCCATAACCGCCGGGGGCAAACGGCGCGCTCATGACGTCGTCGGGCTCGACTCCGGCCGGGCGCTCACCCGCGCGAGCGATGAGATAGGCCTCGCCGGGATCGAGCACAACTCCCGAGAACTCAGAATCGGGGTTCCCGCGCTTTGCCCGCAGGCCCTCGTCAGAGCAGCGGTAGAGGTTCCAGCCGGTCAAGTCGACGGCCTCGTCGGAGACATTCTGAAGCTCGACGTAGCTCGCTTCGGGTCGGTCTCCCCAGCCTGGGGCGATCTCGCTGATGATGACTGGGTGATCGTCTCGCGACTCGTGTGAACCGCTGCTGACACCCTCAGCAGACTCGGCGGCCATCGCCGCGGTCGGCGCAAACCCGACGCTAGCCACCAGGCCCGCCAGGAGAACGACGGCAATTCGAGAGGTCACACGCGAGCGCATCGCAATCACGCGGCCACGCTCGCCGTCGCAAGTGAACAGATGCCCACACTGACGGGTGTGTCGCGTGAACGCCCGGGGGCGCCGCCAACAGCACGAGGCCGCGACCCCTGGTTGCGGGGGCCGCGGCCTCGTGGGTTTCTCGGCGGATGGCCGAGAAGGTCAGTGACTAGCGCGCTGCGCTGCCGTCGACGTAGTCAGCGTCTTGCTGCTTCCACGAGAAGAGGGCGCGCAGCTTGCGGCCGGTCTCTTCGATCGGGTGCTGCTCGCCCTTGAGGCGGAGCGCCTTGAACTCGGGTGCGCCGGCATCTTGGTCATCAATGAAGCGCTTGGCGAACGCGCCCGACTGAATGTCGGCGAGAACGGCCTGCATGCGCTCCTTGACGCTCGCGTCGAGCACGCGGGGGCCCGAGACGTAGTCGCCGTACTCGGCCGTGTCGCTGACGCTCCAGCGCTGCTTGGCGATGCCGCCCTCCCACATGAGGTCGACGATGAGCTTGAGCTCGTGCAGCACCTCGAAGTAAGCGATCTCGGGCTGGTAGCCGGCCTCGGTGAGAACCTCGAAGCCGTACTGCACGAGCTGCGAGGTACCGCCGCAGAGCACAGCCTGTTCGCCGAACAGGTCGG
Source organism: Actinomycetota bacterium (assembly GCA_013297625.1). Classification (GTDB taxonomy): domain Bacteria; phylum Actinomycetota; class Actinomycetes; order Actinomycetales; family Microbacteriaceae; genus Microcella. The sequence goes on from JAAFHT010000008.1 coordinate 18,321, forward strand.
TCTCGGTCTCTTCGGTGAAGGTCGTCTTGATGACGCCCGCGCGCGTGCCGCCGATGGCCTTGGCGTACGAGAGAGCGAGATCCCAGGCGTGGCCCGTCGCGTCGCGCTCGACGGCGATGATGTCGGGAATACCGCGGCCGGCAACGAACTCGCGGCGCACCGTGTGGCCCGGGGCCTTGGGCGCGACGAGGATCACGTCGACGCCTTCGGGGGCATCGATGTAGCCGAAGCGAATGTTGAAGCCGTGTGCGAAGGCGAGGGTCTTGCCCGAGGTCAGCTTGTCTTTGATGCTCTCGGCGTAGATCGACCGCTGATGCTGGTCGGGCGCGAGAATCATGATGACGTCAGCCCACTCGGCCGCGTCGGCGACCGTCAAGACGCTGAAGCCGTCGTCGCTGGCCTTCTGAGTCGACTTCGAGCCGGCCTTGAGGGCGATCGACACCTCGACGCCGCTGTCGCGCAGGTTCTGGGCGTGGGCGTGGCCCTGCGAGCCGTAGCCGACGATCGCGACCTTCTTGCCCTGGATGAGCGAGAGGTCAGCGTCGTTGTCGTAGAAAATCTCAGTCACGATCGGGGTTCTCCTTGTTCGGTGGGGGTAGCAAAGCTAGAACTAGTTCTTGAGCACGCGCTCGCTGATGCTCTTCGAGCCGCGACCGATGGCCAGTAGGCCCGACTGCGCGATCTCCTTGATGCCATAGGGCTCGAGCACCCGTAAGAGGGCCTCGACCTTGGCGGTGTCACCCGTCACCTCAATGACGAGCGAGTCAGTGGCAACATCAACCACGCGCGCACGGAAGAGGTTGGCCGCCTCGAGAATCTGCGAGCGAGTGGTGTTGTCGACGCGCACCTTGATGAGCATGTGCTCACGCTGCACCGAACTCGAGGGGTCGAGTTCGACGATCTTCAGCACGTTGATGAGCTTGTTGAGTTGCTTGGTGATTTGCTCGAGGGGCAAGCCCTCAACCTCGACGACGACCGTGATGCGCGAGAGGCCTTCGACCTCGGTCGTGCCGACGGCGAGCGAACGGATGTTGAACCCGCGTCGGGCAAACAGGCCCGCCACCCGGGTCAGCAAGCCGGGCTTGTCTTCAACGAGCAGTGACAGCACGTGATAGGTCATGGCGGCTTACTCCTCGTACCAGTCGGGGGCGTGGTCGCGCGCGTATTGCACCGACGAGTTGCCGACACCTTGCGGAACCATTGGCCAGACCATGGCGTCGCGGCTCACGATGAAGTCAATGACCACGGGGCGGTCATTGGTCTCGATCGCCAAGCGGATGGCCGGCTCAACCTCTTCGGGCTTCGTCACGCGAATGCCGAGCGCGCCGTACGAGTCGGCCATCTTGACGAAGTCGGGGATCATGCGGGTTTCTTCACCCGCACGCATCGAACCCGTCTCGAGGTCGGTGAACGAGTGGCGGCCGTCGTAGAAGAGCGTCTGCCACTGCCGCACCATGCCGAGCGACGAGTTGTTGATGATCGCGACCTTGATCGGGATGTTGTTGATCGTGCAGGTCGCGAGCTCTTGATTGGTCATCTGGAAGCAACCGTCACCGTCGATCGCCCACACGAGGCGTTCGGGCTGAGCAACCTTGGCGCCCATCGCGGCCGGAACCGCGTAGCCCATCGTGCCCGCGCCGCCCGAGTTGAGCCACGCGCCCGGGCGCTCGTACTTGATGAACTGCGCCGCCCACATCTGGTGCTGCCCCACGCCTGCGGCGTAGACCGCTTCGGGGCCCGAGATCTTGCCGATCGCCTCGATGACCGCTTGCGGAGCGAGCAAGCCGTCGTCGGGGTCGTCGACGTAGCCGAGAGGGTATTGCGTGCGCAGGGTCTCGAGCCGCTTCCACCAGTCGACGATGTCGGGCGCGGTTTCGGCGGCCGCTGCCTCGAAGGCGGGCAGCAGGTCGAGCAACACCTCGCGGGCATCCCCCACGATCGGAACATCGGCGTGGCGAATCTTGCCGATCTCAGCCGGGTCGATGTCGATGTGGATGACCTTCGCACCGGGAGCGAACTCACTCACCTTGCCCGTCACGCGGTCATCAAACCGCGATCCGATGGCCACGAGAAGGTCGCTCTCTTGCAGCGCAAGCACAGAGGGAACGGTGCCGTGCATGCCCGGCATGCCGAGGTTCTGGCGGTGCGAGTCGGGGAACGCGCCGCGCGCCATGAGGGTCGTCACCACGGGGGCGCCGGTCTTCTCGGCGAAAGCGAGCAGCTCTTTGTGGGCGCCCGAGCGCACGACGCCGCCACCCACGTAGAGCACGGGCTTGCGCGATTCGACGATGAGTTGAGCGGCCGCCTGAATCTGCTTGCCGTGGGCCTTGGTCACGGGCCGGTAGCCGGGCAGGTCGATCTTGGGCGGCCAGATGAACGGAGCCGACTTTTGCTGCGCGTCTTTTGTGACGTCAACGAGCACGGGGCCGGGGCGGCCGCTCGTCGCGATGTGCACGGCCGCGGCAATCACGCCCGGCACGTCTTCGGGCTTCGTGACGAGGAACGAGTGCTTCGTGATCGGCATCGTGATGCCCGTGATGTCGACCTCTTGAAAGGCATCGGTGCCCATCGAGGTCGAGAACACCTGGCCCGTGATGGCGAGCAGAGGCACCGAGTCCATGTGCGCATCCGCGATGGCCGTGACGAGGTTGGTCGCGCCCGGGCCCGAGGTGGCGATGCACACGCCGAGGCGGCCGCTCGCAGCGGCGTAGCCTTCGGCTGCGTGACCGGCGCCTTGCTCGTGGCGCACGAGAATGTGGCGAATGGCCGTCGACGACATGAGTTCGTCGTAGAACGGCATGATCGCGCCACCGGGCAAGCCGAATACGTCGGTGATGCCGAGCTTTTCGAGTGCGGCCAGAATGGCGCCCGAGCCCGTGAGCATGGGCGGGTCACTCTTCTTGGTGGCACTTGCCGACGACGATGCGGCGGCGCTCGGCACGGGGTTGGATTCCGTGGTCATGATGGAGAGCTTCCTTGGGAGTGAGTGGTCACGACAGGATTGACCGCATTACTACCCGGTGATGGCGCCCTCGGAGGCCGAGTGAACGAGCTTGGCGTACTTCGCAAGTACGCCACGGGTGTAACGCGGAGGCAGGGGCGCCCAGTCGGTGCGGCGCGCCTCAAGCTCGTCTGCGTCGACCAGTAGGTCGAGGGAGCGAGCAGCGATATCAACCCGGATCAGATCACCATCGCGCACGAAAGCAATAGGACCAGCGTCTACTGCTTCGGGAGCTACGTGGCCGATGCACAGTCCGGTTGTGCCGCCTGAGAATCGACCGTCGGTCAAGAGTAGTACATCTTTTCCGAGTCCTGCCCCCTTGATGCGCGCCGTGATGGCGAGCATCTCGCGCATTCCCGGCCCGCCCTTGGGGCCCTCATAGCGGATGACGATGATGTCGCCCTTGTTGATCTCGTTGGCCGAGAGAGCATCCATCGCCGCGCGCTCGCGCTCGAACACGCGAGCCGGGCCTTCGAAGACGACCGAGTCGAAGCCTGCGGTCTTGACGACCGCGCCCTCTGGCGCGAGTGAGCCGTGCAGAATCGTGATTCCACCCGTCTTGTGAAAGGGGTTGTCGAGCTTGCGAAGAACCTTGCCGTCAAGCGGGCGCGGGTTGAGTTCTTCGAGGTTCTCGGCCATGGTCTTGCCGGTCACAGTGAGCGCATCGCCGTGCAGCAGCCCCTCGTCGAGCAGGGCCTTCATGAGCACGGGAAGCCCACCGTGGCGGTCGACATCGTTCATGACGTAGTTGCCGAACGGCTTGACGTCGGCGATGTGCGGAACCTTGTCGCCGATGCGGTTGAAGTCGGCGAGCGTGAGGGGCACCTCGGCTTCATTGGCGATCGCCAGCAGGTGGAGCACGATGTTGGTCGAGCCACCGAGCGCCATGCCCACGGCGATCGCGTTCTCGAAGGCCTTCATCGTCATGATGTCGCGAGCGGTCGTGCCGTTCTGCAGCATGCGCACGACAGCCTCGCCCGAGCGGTGTGCGAAGTAGTCGCGACGGCGGTCGTACGACGCCGGACTCGCCGAACCCGGAAGGCTCATTCCCAGGGCCTCGGCAACGGAGGCCATGGTGTTGGCCGTGTACATGCCGCCACAGGTTCCTTCACCGGGCGCAAACGCGCACTCGATGAGCTTGGCGTCTTCCATCGACATCTTGCCGGCCTGAACGGCCCCGACGGCTTCGAAGCTGTCGATAATGGTGATCTCTTTTTCGGTGCCGTCAGAAAGCTTCACCCAGCCGGGGGCGATCGAGCCCGCGTAGAGAAACACGCTCGCGAGGTCGAGCCGCGCGGCCGCCATGAGCATGCCGGGGATCGACTTGTCACAGCCCGCGAGGAGCACCGAGCCGTCGAGCCGCTCGGCCTGCATGACCGTCTCGACGCTGTCGGCGATGACCTCGCGGCTCACGAGCGAGAAGTGCATTCCCTCGTGGCCCATCGAGATGCCATCGCTCACGCTGATCGTGCCGAATTGCAGGGGGTAACCGCCGCCCGCGTGCACGCCCTCTTTCGCTCCCTGTGCGAGTCGCCCCAACGACAGGTTGCACGGCGTGATCTCGTTCCACGAGCTCGCGATACCCACCTGGGGCTTGTCCCAGTCTTCGTCGCCCATGCCGACGGCACGCAACATGCCGCGCGCAGTCATGGCTTCGATGCCGTCAGTAACGGCGCGGGAACGGGGCTTGTGGTCCGGCTTCGACATGGCTCGATTCTATGACCCGGCACCCCGTGGGTTCGACGAGCCACCATCGGCCTCGTCGTCCCACGATCCGCCCGGCAGCTCGCTGCCTCGAGCGGCATCGACGTCGGCCGCGAGCTCATCGACGAGTAGCGTGCTCGGCTCAAAGTCGCCGTTGCGATAGCCCGCACGCCCCACCATGTGGGCTGAGATCGGCGCCGTCAGCAGCTGAAAGACGACGACCGGAATCAGCAGCAGCAAGACGGTTGCGCTGCGCGCGCTCAGGGCAATCGCGACGACCACGAGCAAAAGCCCGAGAATCTGGGGCTTCGTCGCCGCGTGCAATCGAGACAGCGGGTCAGGAAACCGCAAGAGCCCGATCGCCGCCGCGAGCGTGAGCAGCGCGGCCACGATGAGCAAACTAGCGGCGGCAATGTCGAGGATGCTGTTCCATTGCTCCTCACCGAACATCGCTGCCCTCCTCTGCGTCGGGCGTTGCCGGGCTGGCGGTGGCGCGCGTCACAAACCGCGCAACGGCAACGCTCGCGAGTATCGCGGTGGCCGCGAGCACGACCATCAGCGGAATGCTGCGCGTGTGGCCCGAGATCACCATCTCGGCGCCCACCACCAGAATGAGCGTCGTCAACAACACGTCACTCGCAATGAGTCGATCGATCAGGGTCGGGCCCGTGATCAGGCGCACGAGCACGAGCAACACGGCCACCATGGCAATGGCCCCGGCGATCATCCACAGCACGGTCATGAGCGCACCGCTTCCCACTCTTCGCGTGAGCCCCACGCGCGCAGCAAGCTGCGCTCGAGACTCAGTACGTGGGCTCGAGCCTTTTCGACCTGTGCGGGCGAGTGCACCGAGAGCGTGTGCACGTAGAGAACCGTGCTCGCACGGTCGACTTCGACCACGATCGAGCCCGGAACGAGCGACACCGCGAGCGCCGTGCCCGTGAGTATGAAGTCTGAGCGCGTGTGAAGGTCAACCTTCACGAGAGCACTCTCGTGTCGCGAACGAGGGCCGATCGCGAGCACGGCGACCTGGAACGACGCCACGACCATTTCGCCGAGCACCCGGCCGACGAAGACGATGAACCAGAAGAGATTGAAACGCCCCGAGAGCTCGACGGGCGGCAAGTAGAACGCGCGCGTGACGCCGAGAGACACCACGACTCCGGTGGCGATCGTGAGGGGCGTGATCGAGCCCCAGAGCAGCATCCACAAGATGACGAGGGCGAGCAGCAGGGGAAGCTTCTGGCGCAGCGTCACGCGCGCGCGTTGTTCGACGGCCGTCATTCGCCCTCCCCCGTTGTGGCACCCGGAAGAACGAGCTCGATGTAGTCGCTCGAGCCATCGAGCCCCTGGGCAGCGCGGTCAGCGAGGCCATACAGCGGCCCCGCAAAGACCGTGAGCGAGAGTCCCACGATCACCATGCCGACGGTGCTGAGCGTCATGAGGCGCGGGGTCGCGCGGGTTTCGGCGAGCGTCGCCGTGCTGTCGGGCGCTTCTTCGACCGCGCGCAGCAACCGCGACTCGTCGCCCTCGACATCGGCGGCGGGCCGCCAGAACGCGAGGTTCCACACGCGCACGAGTGCGTAGAGCGTGAGAAGCGAGACGAGGGCGCCCGCCCCGATGAGCACGTAGGCGAGAGCATCGCCTTGCTCGGCGGTCGCCTCAAACAGGCCGAGTTTGCCGATGAAGCCCGAGAACGGGGGGATGCCGCCCAGACTGAGGGCGGGAATGAAGAAGAGCACCGCGACGAGTGGCGCACTCGCGAGCAGCCCGCCAATGCGCGTGATCGAGGTACTGCCCGCTTCGCGCTCGACGAGGCCCGCGGCGAGGAACAGAGTGGTCTGCACGACGATGTGGTGAACGATGTAGTAAATCGCGGCTGCCGTGCCCGCCACGGTTCCGAGAGCGACACCCAAGATCATGTAGCCGATATGGCTCACGAGCGTGAACGACAGAATGCGCTTGATGTCGGCTTGCGCTACAGCACCGAGAGCGCCGACCACCATCGTTAGCAAAGCCACGACCATGAGCGCGGGATTGAGTTCGGGGCTCGGAAAAATGACGGTTTCGGCGCGAATGATCGCGTAGACGCCGATCTTGGTGAGCAGCCCTGCGAACGCGGCGGTGACCGGGGCCGGGGCCGAGGGATAGCTGTCGGGCAGCCAGAACGACAGCGGAAAGACGGCGGCCTTGATGCCGAAGGCAACGAGCAACATGACGTGCAGCACGATCTGCACGTCGATCGGAAGCTCGCTCATGCGGTCGGCAATCTGCGCGAGGTTGACGGTTCCGAGGGCGCCGTAGATCATGGCGATCGCCGACAAGAAGAGGATCGACGAGAGCAGGCTCACGATCACATACGTCACACCGGCACGAATGCGGGCTTGCGTACCGCCGAGAGTGATGAGCACGTAGCTCGCGACAAGCAAGATCTCGAAACCCACATAGAGGTTGAAGAGGTCACCCGCGACGAAGGCCACCATGACGCCCGTCGTCAAGATGAGATAGGTCGGGTAGTAGATCGACACGGGAGTCTCGTCATCGCCATCGGCAAGACCCTGCCCGATCGAGAACACGAGCACCGCGAGCAACACGAGCGACGAGACCACGAGCATGAGCGCCGCCAGTCGATCGACGACGAGCACAATGCCAAACGGCGTGGGCCAGTTGCCGGCCTCGACGACAACGGCGCCCTGCTGGTCGACCCCGATGAGCAACACGATGCTGATCACGAGCACGGTCGTGAGGGCGAGCGCGGCGACAATACGTTGCGGCCGGGCGCGGCGGCCGAGCACGAGCGTGAGTGCCGCCGCGATGAGCGGCACGAGCACTACGAGCGGAACCAACGCAGCAATCATCGAGACGCCTCCGCCGGAAAGTCGGTGTCGTCCGCGTCGAACGCAACCTCTTCGGCCGGCATCGCGACCGTGCCGTCGCGCAGCGCAACGTCGTCGGCGTCGTCGGTCAGGTCATCGGCATTCGCCAGTCGCCACGACCGGTAGATGAGAGCGAGCAAGAATGCCGACACCGCAAAGGTGATGACGATCGCCGTGAGAATGAGCGCTTGCGGCAACGGGTCGTTGTACTGCGCGGGGTCGAGGTCTTCGTTGTAGATCGGCGCGAAGCCCGCGGGGCCGCCCATGATGAGAATGAGCAGGTTGACGCCATTGCCAATCAGCAAGAACCCCAGCACGACGCGCGTCAGGCTGCGCTCAAGCAAGAGATAGACACCGCACGCGATGAGCGCGGCCATGATGACGACAAGCACGAGAGAGACAGTCATCGCTTTTCTCCCGTTTCTGAGATCGTGACGACGGATGCCGACTCCGCGCCCGCCGCAGGCGCCAGTACATCGCCCCCCTGTCGGTCGACTTCACCGCCGAGGCTGCGCAAAACGTCGAGCACGAGACCCACGACGACGAGGTAGACCCCAATGTCGAAGATCGTGGACGTCACAAACTCGACCTCACCGAGCAACCACAGCTCGCCTTCCCAGTAGGTCGAGGTGAGGGGTGGCGCCCCGAAGAACAGCGGAGCAAGCGCCGTGCCCGCGGCGATGAGCAGGCCCGTGCCGAGCACGGCTCCGGCCCCGAGCGGCAGTGCGGCACCGAGTTCGTAGCGCCCGCCAGCGAGGTATCGACCCACGAGCGCGAGGCCCGCCACGAGCCCGCCCACAAAGCCGCCGCCCGGCAGGTTGTGGCCCGCGAAGAGCAAGTAGAGCGAAATGACGATGATCGCGTGAAAGGTGAGGCGCACGACGACCTCGAGCAAGATCGAGCGGTGGCGGGGGTCAAGCGTGGGCCCCGCGAGAATCCAGGCGTTGCGCAGCTCGCCACTCTCGCCCTGCTCACGAACCCGGTCAAGCCGCGCCGAGATGCGCTTCTTGACCGCGGCGCGCCCGGGGCGCGGCGGCGATTCACCCCGACCGCGCAAGAAGAGCAAGCTCGCCACCCCGGTAGCGGCAGCGATCACGACCGCGAGCTCGCCCATGGTGTCCCAGCCGCGCAAGTCGACGAGTGCAACGTTGACGGTGTTGCGACCGTGTCCGATCTCATAGGCCAGCAGTGGCCACTCCAGCGAGATCGGTTCGGCGATGCGCGCGCCCGCGGCGACGACCGCGACGACAGCCATGACGAGGCCGACACCGATGCCGATGCTCGCGCGCAGCATCCGATGAGTGCTTCCGTGCTTGTCGCCCAGGCGGGCGGGCAAACGGCGCAAGACAAGAACGAAGGCGATGAGCGTGACGACCTCCACGAGAATCTGCGTGAGCGCGAGGTCGGGAGCACCCTGCAAGGCGAACAGTGCCGACATGCCGAGGCCCGTCGTGCCCACGATCACGAGTGCGGCGAATCGTTTCTGCGCCTGAGTGGCAGCAATGGCCGCGATCACCATGACGATGCCAATGCCCAGTTGAGCGGGGTGATCCCACAGGCGTAGCTCAACCTCCCACGGCCCGCCGGCGATGAGCGCGGCGCTCGTGACGCCGATGACGACCACGAGAATGACCCCGAGATAGAAGGGCAGCGAGCCTCGCTGGGTCATTCCCGTCACGCGCACGGCGAGACGATCGACGGCGCCCATGATGTCCCAATAGGCGTCGGAGGCAGTGGTCGTACGTGCCAGCTTCGACTGCAGGCGTCGCACGGGTTCGCGCGCCACGAAGAGTGCGATGCCCAGCACGATCGCCACGAGGGTGAGCCCGAGTTCCGGCGTCAGGCCGTGCCAGAGCGCGAGGTGGTAGATCTCACCGGCCGACTCGCGGCTCGCGAAGAGCGCCGCATAGGGGGCGAGACCGGTGTCAACGATCGACGCGAGAGGCCCGAGAGCGAGGCTCGCGACCGCGAGCACGGCGGGCGCGAGCATGAAGCGGCGGCTGACGACCGCGAGCGTGGTCACGTCATCGACGCCGGGCTTGCGGGCAAACGCTCCCCAGAAGAAACGGATGCTGTACGCGACCGTGAGCGCCGATCCCACGACCACTCCGACCGTCGCAATCGCCGCCCACGTTTGCCCGGCCGCGTCGAGGGCGGCCGTGCCCTCCCCCGTCGCCGCCGACAGCAGTGCGTAGAGGGCCGTCTCTTTCGCGACGAACCCAAATACGGGCGGAAGCCCCGCCATCGAGGCGAGCACGATGAGGGTGATGCCCGCGAGCCACGGCGAGCGCCGACCCAGCCCCGAGAGTTTGCGCAGGTCGCGTGTTGCGGCTTTGTGGTCGATGATGCCCACGACAAGAAAGAGAGCAGCTTTGAAGAGCGCGTGCGCGAGCAAGAGCGCGAGAGCGGCGAGAGCCGTGTCGCGCGTGCCGAAGCCCGCCACAACGACGAGAAAGCCGAGTTGACTCACGGTGCCATAGGCGAGCAAGAGCTTGAGGTCGGTCTGCTTGAGCGCGGCCCAGCCCCCGAGCAGCATCGTGGCGACGCCGAGCACGACGACAACTTCGCGCCACCCCGGCACGTCGACCGTCGCGGGCGCGAGCCGCAGCACGAGGTAGATGCCCGCCTTGACCATCGCGGCCGCGTGCAGGTAGGCACTCACGGGAGTGGGCGCGGCCATCGCTCCCGGTAGCCAGAAGTGCAGGGGGACGATTGCCGACTTCGACAGGGCTCCGACGAGCACGAGCATGATCGCGGTCGTCGTGAGCGGCCCCGCGGGCAGCTCGGCGAGAATCGTCGTGAGGTTCGAGGTGCCCGCCTGCACGGCGAGCAGCACGAGGCCCACGAGCATGACGAGCCCGCCAAACGTCGTCGTGATGAGCGCTTGTAGGGCGGCACCGCGGCTGGCCTTGCGGTGGGTGTAGTGACCGATGAGCAAATACGAGAAGACGCTCGTGGCCTCCCACAGCACAAACAACAGGTACACATCATCGGCGAGCACGAGTCCGTACATCGTGCCCGCGAAAGCGAGCAGAACCGCAGCGAACCGGCCTAGGCCGGGCTCGTCGTCACGAAAGTACGAGGCGCAGTAGAGCAGAACGAGACTGCCCACACCCGTCACGATGAGCGCGAGCACCCACGAGAGTGCGTCCATGCGCAGGTCGAGAGAAAGCTGCAGTTGCTCGATCCACATGACTCGCTCGACCGGATGCTGTGCCGCATCGTTCGCGAGCGCGAGGGGCGCCTGCAGCAGCGTGTGCACGAACGCCCCGAGCGGAACGAGGGCTGCGACCCAGAAGACCCGAGCGCGCAGAACTCGAGCGAGCGGCACGAGCGCGAGAGCGGCCACCGCAAACACCATCAGGACGATGAACATGCGTCCTCCCTCGGTGTCGGTGGTTCGGCAAGGGGGCAGGGCGTCTCGGCGCGGTCGCCGGATGCCTCCAGCCTACTGAGCGATTCCGAGTGATTGCCTCAGGGCGCAAAGGGTGCGCAGCACGTGCGCGATCGCCTCCGGATCAGCGACTCGATAGACAGCGCAGGTCGCCGCCGCACCCACCTTGATGCCCACGTCATGCGGCTCGAGCGCGGCAAAGCCGTCTTCGTCGGTCACGTCGTCACCCGCAAAGAGCACCGCATCGGGGTCGAATCGCGCGCGCACTGCGCGCAACCCGTCACCCTTGGTCGCGTCGCGCACCGAAAACTCGACGACGTTCTTGCCCTCGCGCACGGTGAGTGCTTCGTCGAGCTCGAGAGCCGCCGCCGTCACCGCGTGATGGAGAGCGGATGCCGCGGGCGCGTCGACGAGGCGCGTGTGCACCGCGACGCCCGCCGGCTTGAGCTCGAGCCAGGCGGCGGAGGTCGACGCGACGAGGGGCTCGAGCCGCGACTGCAGGGCGCGCACGCGATCTCGGTCGGCGGCGTCGATTGCCGGGTGGGCATCCCGCGCATCGAATCGCACCTCGAGGCCGTGCGAGCCCACGAGCGGCACATCGCCCGGAAGCTCACTCGCGGAAGCGAGGCTCACGAGTGCGCGGCCAGAAATCAGTGCGATCGTCACGCCGGGCAGCTCACGCAAGCAGAGCAACGCCTCGTGTGCCGCGGGCAGCGCGCGAGCGCGAGCGGGGTCGTCGACCTCGGGGGCGAGGGTTCCGTCGAAGTCGAGGGCGATGAGAATGCGCTCGTGCGCGACAAAGCGCGTGAGCGTCGCGAGCAGGTCGGGGGGCACCGTCATCGTGCGCTCGAGTGGTGATTGGCGTGCCGCAGGGTGTCGAGAAACGTCGTGGACCAGCGCACGACGTCGTTGTCGCGCACCCGACGGCGCAAGGCGCGCATGCGCGTTGTGCGCTCGCGTTGTGGCATGCGGGCGGCCGTGACGATCGCGCGCTTGAGCCCGTCGATGTCGTGGGGGTTCACGAGCAGTGCGTTCTTGAGCTCATCAGCCGCGCCCGCGAACTCGCTCAGCACGAGCACGCCGTCATCGTCGAGCTGACACGCGACAAACTCTTTCGCGACGAGGTTCATGCCGTCGCGCAGCGCCGTGACGAGCATGACGTCGGCAGCGAGATAGAGGGCGACCATCTCTTCGCGCGGATACCCGTGGTGAAGGTAGGCAACGGCACTGTGACTGATCGTGGCGTAGGTGCCGTTGAGGCGGCCCACCGTCAACTCGATCTCGTCACGCAACTGCATGTAGGCGGCCACGCGTTCGCGGCTCGGGCTGGCCACTTGCACGAGCACGGTATCGCCGACCGCCAGCTCACCCTCATGCAGCAGCTCGCCAAAAGCCTTCAAGCGGTGACGGATGCCCTTCGTATAGTCGAGGCGGTCAACGCCGAGCATGATCGTCGACGGGTTGCCCAGGTCATCGCGAATCTGTTGCGCGCGAGCCTGCACCTCGGGCCGCCGAGCGATCTCTTCGAACTCCGCGACGTCGATCGAAATCGGAAAAGCTTTGGCGATGACTGTGCGGTGACCACCGAGCCCGTCGGGAACGCGAATCTCGGGGGCACGCGTGGCATAGCCAAACAGCCGTCGCACGGCGCGCGAAAAGTTGCCGGCATCGGCAACGCGCTGAAACCCAATGACATCGGCACCGAGCAAGCCCTCGATGACTTGCGTGCGCCATGGCAATTGCGCGTAGAGCCCAAACGGCGGAAAAGGAATGTGGTTGAAGAAGCCGATCGTGAGGTCGGGGCGCTGCTCGCGCAGCATGCGCGGCACGAGCTGCAGTTGGTAGTCCTGCACCCACACGGTTGCCCCGGGGTTGGCGACGCGAGCGCTCGCGTCGGCAAACCGTTGGTTGACCTCGACATAGGCCTCCCACCACTCACGGTGAAAACTCGGGCGCGCGATGACGTCGTGGTACAGCGGCCACAGCGTGTCATTGCTGAAACCCTCGTAGTAGTTCTCGATCTCGAGCGGGCTCAGCGCCACGGGCACGAGCGTGGCCTCGTCGAAAGCAAAGGGCTCAATCTCGAGATCGGGCTGGCCTGCCCAGCCCACCCAGGCGCCGTGCGAGGCGCGCATGACGGGTTCGAGTGCCGCCACAAGGCCCCCCGGCGAGCGCTGCCAGCGCGCCGTGCCGTCGGCGTCGATGATGCGATCGACTGGCAATCGGTTCGAGACCACGACAAAGTCGTAGCGCAGAGTGTCGGTCATGTCGCTCGCTCGTTTCCGGGGCTGGTGCTCGGAGGAATCGTCGGTGCGGGGCTGTCCGGCTTTCTCCACGGTATCAGCCGTGTTGCCGCACGGTTCGACGAACGGTCATGAGGCGTTCACTCCCGCCTCGCCGATCAGCACGCGTAAGCGGCCTACCCTGGCCCCGTGATCAGCATCGGAATGGGCACCACCAGTGTCTTGCCGCGTCGCTTGCACGACGCCTTCCGCTTGGCCGCCGAGGCCGGCTACGACGGGGTCGAGATCATGGTGACGAGCGACCCCGACACGCGCAACCCGCGCGTCATCAGCGCGCTGAGTGAGCGGTACGGGATGCCCGTGCTCAGCATCCACGCCCCCGTTCTGGTCTTGACGGCCTTCGTCTTCGGCGCCGACCCGCACCGCAAGCTCGACCGTTCGGCGGCGCTCGCGCGGCAGGTAGGAGCGCACACGGTTGTCGTGCACCCCCCGTTTCGCTGGCAGGCTCGATCGGCTCGCAACTTCACACGATCGGTGCGCGAGGTAAGCGACCGCTACGGCGTCATGGTCGCGGTCGAAAACATGTTTCCGGTCACGGTCGGCGGGCATGACCGCAATGCCTACGCTCCCGACTGGAACCCGGGCGGTCTTGACGTTGACGCCCTGACGCTCGACTTTTCGCACGCGGCCCTCGCGGGCGTGAGCGCCCTCGACCTTGCACAGCAGTGGGGCACCCGGCTGCGCCACGTGCACTTGTGTGATGGCTCATCACTCGAACCGAACGACCTCATGTTCGATGAGCACCTGATTCCGGGCCACGGGGTTCAGCCCGTCGCCGAGGTCGTCGCTCTTCTCGCGCGCCGCGGCTTTTCGGGCTCGATCATTGCCGAAGTGACGACTCGCGCGTGTGGAGCCGACGACGAACAGCGGCTCGCATTGCTGCGCGAAACTCTCGCGTTCGCGCGCCAGGCTGCCGCGACACAGCCCGAGCCCGCCCGCACCGGTACGCCGCGCTGAGGTCGCGCGTGGCCGGCGGCTACGCGAGAAACGCCCGCAAGAGCGATTGCGAACCCTCGAGGTGTTCTGCCATGGCCGTTGCCGCCCGATCGGCGTCGCCGACAAGCACCGCCCACACGATCTGCTCATGTTGCTCATCAGAGTGCGCGATGTTCGGTGCGAGTAAGGGAATGCGGTCGAGTAGCCCATTGACCGTCATGCGGTTCTCGGCGATGAGCGACACGAGGCTCGGGCTACCCGAGAGTTCGGCGATCGTAAGGTGCAAGCGCGAGTCGAGCCGGCGGTAGTCGGCGGGGTCGGCCGCGGCGAGCTCGCGCAATCGCACGTGCAGCGACTCGCGCTCGAGGGCCGTCAGGGTGCGACCAGCGGCGGCTCGCGCGGCCCCCACCTCGAGCACCGATCGCAGCGTCAAGATGTCGTCAAGGTCAGCGGCAGCTACCGCCGGGGCAGGTTCACCCGCCGCCACCGGGAGCGGGTCGCAGACAAACGTGCCGCCATAGCGACCTCGCCGCGACTCAAGGTAGCCAGCGTCGGCGAGTGAGCGAATCGCCTCACGCACGGTGTCACGACTGACTTCAAAGCGCGCGGCGAGTTCGCGCTCGGGCGCGAGGGCCTCTCCGGGGCCAACGATGCCGAGCCGAATGAGCTGCAAGAGTCGCGCCAAGGTCTCTTCAAACGCATTACCCCCGCGCACCGGCCGAGAGAGCGCCTCGTGCGCGAGCGACTCGAGCGGCTCGAGCGGTTCGCTCGCGAGCGCGACGGGCGTCTCACCACCGACACCGGTGGCGTCGCCCTCCGCGCTCGCCATGGTCGTGACCCTATAGCGGCGTCACGTAGGCGCCGCTGATGCCGCCGTCAACCAAGAAGGTCGAGGCGGTGATGAACGACGAGTCGTCGCTCGCGAGGAAGGCGACCGCCGCGGCCAGTTCTTCTGCCTCGGCGAAGCGACCCTTCGGAATGTGCACGAGGCGACGCTGCGCACGCTCGGGGTCTTTCGCGAACAGCTCTTGCAGCAGTGGCGTGTTGACCGGGCCCGGGCACAGGGCGTTGACACGGATGCCCTGCCGAGCAAACTGCACCCCGAGTTCACGCGTCATGGCGAGCACGCCACCCTTGCTCGCGGTGTACGAAATCTGGCTCGTGGCACTGCCCATGACGGCGACGAATGAGGCCGTGTTGATGATCGAGCCCGACTGCTGGGCAACCATGTGGCGCAGTGCGGCGCGCGAGCACAAGTAGACACTCTTGAGGTTGACCTCTTGCACCTTGTCCCACGCGGGAAGCTCGGTGGTTTCGATCGAGTCGTCGTCGGGCGGCGAGATGCCCGCGTTGTTGAAGGCGATGTCGAGCGAGCCGTAGGTGGCCTGAGCCGTGTCGAAAAGGTTGTTGACCTCGGCCTCGTCGGTCACGTTGACCTTCACGAAGAGACCGCCGACCTCGGCGGCCGCGGCCTCACCCGACTCGGGGTTCATGTCACCGATGACGACGATCGCGCCCTCGGCGGCGAAGCGACGCGCGGTGGCAAGACCGATACCGCTCGCGCCACCCGTAATGACGGCAACTTTGCCCTTGAGCCGCTGAGTGAGATCGATGGGGGTAATGGTCATGGTCGTGTGCTCCTTAGCTGTGAGAGAAGAAAACGTTCTTGGTTTCGGTGAAGGCGAGCGGAGCATCCGGCCCCAGCTCGCGCCCGAGTCCGCTCTGCTTGAACCCGCCGAAGGGCGTGGCGTAGCGCACCGACGAGTTCGAGTTGACGCTCAGCGCGCCGCTCTCGACGCCGCGGGCGACACGGATGGCGCGGCCCAGGTCGCGCGTATAGATCGACCCCGAGAGGCCGAAGATCGAGTCGTTCGCGAGCGCGATGGCGTCGGCTTCATCGTCGAAGGGCAGCACCGAGACGACGGGGCCAAAGATCTCGTCGGTCGCGACGCGATCGGTGCGGTTGGGCAGCAATACCGTCGGGGCCATCCAGTAGCCGGGGCCGTCGGGCGCCGTACCGCTGAAGGCGACGGGCACGCTGCCGTCGAGAAACTCGGCGACGGTGTCGAAGTGGCTCTTCGAGACGAGCGGGCCCATGTCGACGCCCTCCTCGGCGGGGTTACCGACGCGAAAGCCCTTGACGGCTGGCTCGAGCAACTCGAGAAAACGGTCGAGCACACTGCGCTGCACGAGCAGTCGCGACCGTGCACAGCAGTCTTGCCCCGCGTTGTCGAACACCGCGCCCGGGGCTCCGGATGCTGCTGCCTCCAGATCAGCGTCGGCGAAGACGATGTTCGCACTCTTGCCGCCGAGCTCGAGCGTGACAGGTTTCACCTGCGCCGCGCATCCGGCCATGACGTGCTTGCCGACCTCGGTCGACCCCGTGAAGACGACTTTGCGCACCTGCTCGTGCGTGACGAAGCGGTCGCCCACGACCGAGCCGCGGCCCGGCAGCACCTGGAAGAGGTTCTCGGGCAGCCCCGATTCGAGAGCGAGCTCGCCGAGGCGAATGGCCGTGAGCGGCGTCCAGTCGGCGGGCTTAAGCAGCACGGCGTTGCCCGCGGCGAGCGCGGGAGCAAAGCCCCATGCCGCGATCGGCATAGGAAAGTTCCAGGGAACGATGACGCCGACGACACCGAGCGGTTCGTGGAAGGTCACGTCAAGGCCGCCTGCCACGGGAATCTGCTGGCCGATCATGCGCTCGGGCGCGCCGCTGTAGTAGTCGAGCACGTCGCGAACGTTGCCCGCCTCCCAGCGAGCGGCCCCAATCGGGTGCCCCGAGTTGCGCACCTCAAGCTGCGCGAGTTCTTCGATGTGCGCGTCGACTGTGGCCGCGAACCGCCGCAGCGCACGTGCCCGATCGACGGGAGCGAGGGCGAACCACGCCTTCTGGGCGACGACAGCACGCGCGACGGCCGCGTCGACCTCGTCGAGCGTCGTGTGTCGCACCGTGCCGATGACCGTCTCGTCGGCGGGGTTGACGAGCGTGGTTTCGCTCATGCGCGGGCCTTCCGGTTCTCTTGGTACTGCACCGCGGCCTCGACGAGGCCCGCAAACAGGCGTGCGTCTTCGGCCGCTGATTCTTCGGGGTGCCACTGCACCGCGACACCGAACGTCATGGCGTCAACATCGACGGCCTGGATGATGCCGTCGTCACCGCGGGCACTCACGGTGAGGCCAGGCGCGACCTCGTCGATTGCCTGGTGGTGGTAGCTCTGCACCGTCACGCGGTCACCGAGCAGCTCGGCGGTCTTGGTGCCCGGCTCGATGATCGCCGGGTTGGCGGTGAAGACTCCACCACCCGCGTTGTAGCGCGTCGAGCCGATCGCGTCGGGCACGTGTTGAATGAGGCTGCCGCCCAGCGCCGTGTTGAGCACCTGCAGGCCACGGCAGATGCCCAAGAAGGGAATGTCGCGCGCGATCGCCCGGGCGAGCAGCACGTCTTCGATGGCGTCGCGATCGAGCCGCGGCACATCGTTCGTGGGGTGCGGTTCTTGCCCGTAACGCCGTGAATCGACGTCTTTGCCACCGGTCAGAATGAGCCCGTCGAGCCCATCGAGCACGGCGTCGGCCCCGGCCTCATCGAGAGGCTGCGGCGGCACGAGCACCGCGATGCCGCCCGCACGCGAGACCGCCTCGAAGTAGACCTTCGGCAAAAACGCTGCGGGAACATCCCACACCCCGCACTGCGTCTGCTCGAGATAGGTCGTCAGCCCGATGACGGGGCGACGGCCATCGATCGCGCCCGACTCAGAACCGTTCGAAGCCACGGATGCGCTCCCAGTCGGTAATCGCCGCGTCAAAGGCCGACAGCTCAACGGCCGCCATGTTGAGGTAGTGCGCCATGACCTCGTCACCGAACGCGGCGCGCGCGAGTTCGGAGCCAGAGAACAGCTCGGCCGCGTCGCGCAGAGTCGAGGGCACGCGCGGCAGATCGGCCGCGTAGGCGTTGCCCGTGAAGATCTCGGGCAGCGTGAGCTTGTTCTCGATGCCGTAGAGGCCAGCCGCGATGATGGCCGCCGTGGCGAGGTAGGGGTTGACGTCGCCTCCGGGTACGCGGTTCTCGATGCGCAGGCTGTGGCCCTGGCCGACGACGCGCAGAGCGCACGTGCGGTTGTCGAAGCCCCACGCGATGCCCGTGGGCGCGAAGCTACCGGGCACATAGCGCTTGTACGAGTTGATCGTGGGGGCGAAGAACAGGCTGAGCTCGCGCATGGCAGCAAGCTGGCCCGCAAGCCA
Organism: Actinomycetota bacterium; assembly: GCA_013297625.1. GTDB lineage: Bacteria > Actinomycetota > Actinomycetes > Actinomycetales > Microbacteriaceae > Microcella. The sequence goes on from JAAFHT010000008.1 coordinate 36,774, forward strand.
GTGCTCCATGAGCGGCGAGAAGCCGTGCGCGCCGTCGCCCGCCATGACGGCCGAGCCATCGGTGCCGCGCACGCTCAAGTGAATGTGGCAGCTGTTGCCCTCACGCTCATTGAACTTGGCCATGAAGGTCAGTGCCTTGCCGTGCGCGTCGGCGATCTCTTTCGCGCCGTTCTTGTAGATGACGTGGTTGTCGCACGTGGCGAGGGCGTGAGCGTAGCGGAAGGCGATCTCTTGCTGACCGAAGTTGCACTCGCCCTTGACGCCCTCGCAGTACATGCCGGCGCCATCCATGCCGTTGCGAATGTCGCGCAGCAGCGGCTCCATGCGGCTCGAGGCCAAGAGCGCGTAGTCGATGTTGTAGTCGCTCGCGGGCGTGAGGTTGTCATAGCCCTTCGCCCAGGCCTGGCGGTAGGTCTCGTCGAAGACGATGAACTCGAGTTCAGTGCCCACGTAGGGCACGAGGCCGTGCTCGGCGAGGCGATCGATCTGCTGCTGCAGAATCTGGCGCGGGTTGGGGGCAACCGGGCCGCCGTCCATGCGCTTGAGGTCAGCGATAACGAGCGCGGTGGCCGGCAGCCACGGAATACGACGCAGCGTGCCCATGTCGGGCTGCATGACCATGTCGCCATAGCCGGTCTGCCACGACGAGAGCGCGTAGCCCGCGACGGTGTTCATCTCAACGTCGACGGCGAGCAAATAGTTGCAGCACTCGGCGCCGTGGGCGGCGACTTCTTCGCGGAACAGTCGCGCCGAGACGCGCTTGCCGACGAGGCGACCCTGCATGTCGGCGAAAGCGACGATGACCGTGTCAACCTCCCCCGCGTCGATGAGGCTTTCGAGTTCAGCGATCGTGAGATTTCCCGAGCGAACCGTCGTCGGTGCTGCAGACATGGAGCCTCCCTTGGCGCAAGTGTCGACCATTAGTACCACAGGGCCCCACCCCTGACCGAGGACACGGCTGAACTTTTCGATTCCAATGGTAGACATCGCCCACCTTTACGGCCATGCTCATGTGCCAAGGCGCATTGTGGCGTTTTCGCTCGTGCGCTGACCCGTCCCCACCACCCCCGCCGCTCCCCTGGAGGATATTCATGAGCACAAGCACCACAAAGGCTTCGGGCGCCACGTACCAGCGCGCCGAAGAGGGCTACTTCGAGAAACGCGGACTCCGGCGCACCGCTGGATTCTGGGGACTCTGGGGAATCGGCATCGCTGCCGTCATCTCCGGTGCATTCTCGGGATGGAACGTCGGCCTCGCGACTACCGGATGGGGTGGCCTGCTCATCGCCACCCTCATCATCGTGGTGATGTACTTCACCCTTATTTTCTCCATCGGCGAGATGTCGGCGGCCATGCCCCACACGGGTGGCGCTTATTCGTTCGCTCGGGCCGCGATGGGACCGTGGGGCGGCTTCATCACCGGCCTGGCCGAGACGATTGCGTACGTCGTCACGACCGCCGTCGTGGTGTGGTTCTCGGCCATCTATGCCGACAGCGCGTTGCTGGGCCTCACCGGTCTCTCCATTCCGCAGCCGGTGTGGTGGCTCATTCTCTACGTTGCCTTCGTCGGTCTGAACTCGCTCGGGGCGCAGGTCGGATTCCGCTTCGCCCTGATCGTCGCCATCATCTCGTTGGCCGTGATTCTGTTCTTCGCGGTCAGCGCGCTCGCGACCGGCTCGGTGAACTTCGACTCGCTCCTCAACATCCCGGCGACCGACGGCAACACCGCGTTCTTGCCCTTCGGTGCGATCGGCATCTTGTTCGCTCTCCCGTTCGCGATTTGGTTCTTCTTGGGCATTGAGTCGCTACCGCTCGCGGCTGAAGAGTCGAAAGACCCGAGCAAAGACATTCCCAAGGCCAGCGTGTGGGGTGTCATCACGCTCGCGTTCTTCGCGATCGTGGTGCTCGTTCTCAACCCGGCCGTGACGGGAACCGCCGCGATTTCAGAGGGTGCCGACAGCGGTGAACCGTTGCTCGCCGGATTCCGGGTGTTCTTGCCCGAGTCGGTGGCCGCGGTTCTGGCGCTCTTCGCGCTCGTCGGATTGCTCGCGTCGCTGCAAGGCATCATGTTCGCCTACGGGCGCAACATGTACTCGCTCTCGCGTGCGGGCTACTACCCCAAGTTCCTCTCGCTCACGGGCAAGAAGCACAAGACCCCCTGGGTTTCACTTCTTGTCGGCGCGATCGTGGGGTACATCATCCTGACGCTCGTTCTGCTCGTCATCCCGGCAATCAACCCTGATGCAGCAGGATCGGCCTCGGGCGTGATCTTGTTCATCGCGGTCTTCGGCGCCGTGATCGCCTACATCATGCAGATGGCCTCGTTCGTCATCCTTCGCCGCAAGTTGCCCGACGTGAAGCGGCCGTACGTTTCGCCGACGGGCGTGGGCGGAGCGGTTGTCGCCGGCGTCATTGGCGTGGCGACCCTGTTGGGAATTCTCTTGAACCCGGTGTTCTTCTTGGCGGTCGTGACCTTCGCGGTGCTCTTCGTCGTCAGCATCGTGTTGTTCGCGCTCGTCGGCCGTCACCGCCTGGTGCTCTCACCCGAAGAGGAGTACGCCCTCTCAGGCGGCGCCCACGGTGACCCTCAGGTTGAGGGCTATGACGCCATGGAGGCCGAGGTCTTCGACAAGAAGTAGGCAGGCCACAACGGCCCCGACCTCATCTCGAGGTCGGGGCCGTTGGTCGTTAAGCGGGACGTGTGGGATGGGTCGGGATGCCCACGCGGGGCATCCCGCACGTCACGCGGTGACCTGCGTGAGGGTTGGAGCGAACGCGGCGAGAGCATCCCGTCGCCGCGCGCGACCGGCGGCCAGGCGCGCGACGATGAGCGAGCCCGCGGCGAGGAGGCCCATGACGGCCACCGCCGCGACAACGCGCGAGGGGTCTCCGCCCGCGAGCAGGGCCTGCATGCCATCGACCGCGTAGGTGAGCGGCAGCACCGCGCTGAGCGCGGGGAACGGGTCTGCGAGCGCGGCAATCGGAATGATGCCGCCCGTCGCCACAATCTGCACCGCGAGCAGCAAGAGCGAGACCACGAGCCCGGCGCGCCCGAGCGTCAGGGTGAGCGCCGCGTGAAACGCCGTGAAGGCGAGCGCGATGACGGTCGTGAGCCCCAGCGTGGCCGGCAGCAGCGCCCAATCGACTCCACTCACGAGGTGCATGAGCAGCGTCACCAGGGCGGCCTGAGCGAGCGCAATCAACGACGCTCGACCGATCGCGCGGCGCACGATGATGCCGCCCGCCGCCGACGTGCCGATGACACCGCGCGCCGCCGGACGCAGAGCCAGGAAGGTCGCGAGCGCGCCGATCCAGAGGCCGATGGGCACGAGGGTTTCGGCGATGACCGACCCCACACCGTCGACGGCGTTCGTGCGCGTCGACTCCACGACAACGGGCTCGCTCGCGACCGAGCTGTCGCCCGCCTCGGGAACCTGGCCCGCGCCTGACGAGAGGCCCGACGCGAGTTCGTCAACGCCGCTCGCGAGCGACTCGGCGCCCGAGGTGATCTCGCTCGTACCGCCGGCGAGAGCACCGAGCCCACTCGCAAGTTCTGACGTGCCGCTGCGCAACGCAGCACCGCCCGCGGCGAGCTCTGCCGCACCGCCCGCACTCTGCCCGAGGCCCGACTGAATGCCATCGAGGCCGCCGTTGAGCTGAGGGATGACCGCGCCGGCCGTGCCCGCGAGCACCTGAGCGGCACCGAGAGCCTCAGCGAAAGCCTGCTGATCGGCCGCGCTGAGGTTCGACGATGCCACGGCGGCACTCAGCGCCGACAAGTCACCCGCGAGAGCGCCAGCGCTGCCGGGAATACCGGCGGCCGCCTGCTGCAGGGGGTCGAGCTGCGTTGCGCCCGCACGCAATTGGGCGAGCCCGCTGGAGAGCCCACTGACGCCGAGGGTGTAGTCGGTGACTCCACTCGAGAGGTCACGGGCTCCCCCGGCCGATGCGCGTGCCCCGGCGGTCAAGTCGACGAGACCCGCGCTGAGCGCACTCGCCCCGTCGCCGAGTTGCGTGGCGCCGTCGGCCGCCGTGTCAAGCGCGGCCCCGAGCTCTCCGAGTCCACTCGTCAACCCATCGAGGTATCGAGCCGTAATCTCTGCCCCAAACTGCTGGGCGAGACCGCTACCGACGGCCTGCACGACCGAACCCGCGAGATAGCTGTGGGCGTCATCCGTGACAACCTGCAGTTGCGCCTGCACGGGGTCGGGCGAACCGATCGTCAGGAGCGATGCCGAGAAGTCGCTCGGAATCGTCAAGACGGCGTAGACCTCGCCGCGTTCGAGGGCGGCGTCGGCTTCGGCTGAGCTCGTGACGTTCCAGTCGAAGCCCGTGTCGTCGCCGCCCGTGAGTTCGGTGACGAGCTGGCGACCGGCGAATACGATCTGGTCGTTGCCGTCAGCGTCGGTCGTCGTCAGCAGCTCATCGTTGTTGACGACGGCGGCCGGGATGCGCTCGAGAGCCGACGAGTCGTTGCCGACGGCGGCCAGCGCGATGCCGACGAGCGCGAGCGGAACAGCGACGGCTGCGGCCATCGTCAGCCAGCGGCGCAAGCGCCCGCGATGCGCGAGCGGCGTGGGGACGAGGGGAGCTTCGGCGGCGGTCATGAGCCGCTCCTTTCAGCAACAGCGGATGCAGAGTCAAGCGTCACGGTCGTCGCACTCTCGGCGACCGGGCTGCCGGGTTCGCGGCCCCACACCCGCACGACGGGAACAGGCGCGAGGCGCTGCACGACGGCATCGAGCTGATCGATGTCATCGGGCTTGAGCGAGTCATCGCGGTGGTCGAGCACGATCACGGGGGTGCCATCGAGGGTGGCCACGGCGGCGAGCACGAGAGCCCTGCGCCTCGCGTCGAGGCTGGCGACGGGCGTCTCGGGGTCAGCGACACCGCGCGGCTCGATGCCGGCCGCCGCGAGGGTTGCGGCGAGTCGGGCGATCCAGCGCCGCGTGCGCCGCCACCCGCGGGGGTAACCGGCCGCAAGCGCGATGCGCTCGCTCACGAGGGCTGCGATCGTGATGCTCGGCGCGAGCCGGTCTCCGCTCACATCGACGAGAGTGACGCGGCGCGAGGCGCGACCCGACTCCGACGGCAGCACGGCATCGGCGACGACCGCGAGACCCGAGCCAGGAGGCAGGTACCCCGCGAGGGTGGCACCGGCGATTCGTCGGTGCGCTGGCTCGCCCACGAGATCGACGCGCGATCCCGGTGCCGCGCTGAGCGACAGCTCAACGTCGGTGCCGCTCAGGCCGAGGCGGTCGGCCACGATGACGGCGTCGCCGTGACTCGCCGCCCACTCGCGGTGATCGCGGTGGTGGCGAAGCTTCTCGCCTTCGACGTCGAGGTCGGGCAACGCGCGGTCGAGCGAGCGCGGGAACCACCACGCGGCTTTGCCGAAGAGTGTCATGAGCGCAGGGCCTAGTGTCATGCGCACGAGGAACGCGTCGATCGCAATGCCCACGGCGAGGCTCAGGGCGATGGGCTTGATGAGTCCGGCACCCTCCGGCACGAAGGCTGCGAAGACGAAGAACATGATGAGCGCCGCAGCCGTGACGACGCGCGCGCCGTTAGCAAAGCCGTCATCGATCGCCTGGCGGGCATCACCCGTGCGCACGAATTCTTCGCGCATGCCAGAGACCAAGAAGACCTCGTAGTCCATCGCGAGCCCGAAGAGCACGGCCATGAGAATGATGGGCATGAAGCTCAAGATGGGGCCGGGCTCGGCGTGCAACAGCTCGGCGCCCCATCCCCATTGAAAGACCGCGACGGTGATGCCCATGGCGCTACCGACCGAGAGCAAGAAGCCCAAGGCGGCCTTGACCGGAACGAGCACCGAGCGGAAGACCGCCATCAGCAGAATGACCGAGAGGCCGACGACGACGAGCCCGAAGGGAATGAGCGCGCCGGTGAGTCGCGTCGAGATGTCGATGCCGACGGCCGTGACCCCCGTGACCGCCATGGGCGTGCCGAACTCAGCCTCGATGGCGTCGCCCGCAGCGCGCAAGTCGGCAACGACGACCTTGGTTGCGGGGTCATCGGGCGCCGTTTCGGGTGCCACCTGGAAGATCGCGGTTTCGAGCCCCGGCGAGGGAATGCCCTGGCTCACGCTCGCGACCCCATCGACCTGTTCAAGCTCGCCCCGAATGGCCGCGAGGTCATCAAGAATGTCGGTCGTCTGCGTGATGTCGAGCGTGACGAGCAACGGCCCAGCAGTGCCAGGGCCGAACGCGTCCGCGATGAGGTCGTACGCCTCACGCTGCGTCGATCCCGCGGGCTCACTGCCGCCGTCGGGCAAGTTGAGGTCGAGCGAGAAGGCCGGAATCGAGAGCACCCCGAGCACGGCAATGACCGAAACACTGGTGAGCACGGGGCGCTTCATGACGCCGCGCACCCAGCGGCGGCCCATGGTGGGGCCGGCCGTCGAGTCGGGGTGAGCGCGCTTCCAGGCGCGTGATCCTTCTTTGGGGGCAAGCTTTGCGCCCGCGACGCCGAGGAAGGCGGGCAAGAGGGTGACGGCTGCGGCGATGGCGACGAGCACCGCGAATGCGGCTCCGACACCCATGACCGAGAGGAACGGCACGCCCACGACAAGCAGGCCCAGCAGCGCGATGATGACGGTCGCGCCCGCGAAGACAACCGCGCTACCCGCCGTGCCCACGGCAACGGCTGCCGACTCGGCCGGATCCATGCCGCGCGCCAGTTGCCCTCGATGTCGCGACACGATGAAGAGGGCATAGTCAATGCCGACCGCGAGGCCAATCATGACGGCGAGCAGGGGTGCAGAACTCGAGACCGGCAAGAACGCGGCGAGAGCGAGAATCGCACCCATGACGATCCCTACGCCGATGAGTGCCGAGGCCAGCGGCATCCACGCGGCCCGCAGTGATCCGAACGTGACGACGAGCACCGCGCCGGCGAAGAGCACACCGAGCACCTCGGTGACGGTGAGGCCCACGGTCGTGTCTTGAAAGACCTGCCCGGCGAACTCGACGCGAACATCCACCTTTTCGGCCGTCGCGAGGAGCTGCGCGATCGTTTCCTCGCTGACGTTTGACGAGGCACTGTCGAGTTGAACGCGCACGATTGCGATCGTGCCCTCGTCGCTCACTTGACCATTAGCGAACTCGTCGAAGGGGCCGAGCACCGAGTCGACGCCGTCGACCGTCGTCAGAGCGCGCTCGAGCGCGTCAATCTCGTCACGGATGCTCGCATCAGTCACCTCTGAGCCCTTAGGCGCCACAACCACGGCCTGGGCGCTCGCGCCCGAAACGGCCGGAAAGAGTGCGTCAAGTTGATCGAGCGCTACTTGCGACTCGGTGCCCGGAATGCTGAAGGTTTCATCGGTCTGGCCGCCGAGGGCCACGCCACCACCGATCGCCGCGGCGAACAACAGCAGCCACGTCACGATGACCAGGCGCGCGCGCGAGTAGGAATACCGGCCCAGCCGGTAGAGCAACGTAGCCAACGAGGGTCTCCTTAAGCGATGCGGGATTCGGCGGGCACGAGCAAGTCGTGCAAGATCTCAAGAAGCGCAGAGCGCACTTCGTCGATCGGGATCTCGCCGTTGAGTCCCAGTCGCTCGGCGGCCGCCAGGGTGTAGGCGACACCGCCGAATGCCACGCCAAAACGCAGCTTTTCAAGAGTCGAGCCGCTCGCGAGCCGAAACAGCTCAGAGATGCGGCGCATAAGGAGCGTGGCCCGGTGCATGACCGGAACGTCGTCGAGCGTGGCGCCCTGATTGATGACGAGCGGCACGACCTGCCGATGCGTCAGCAAGAGGTCAACGAAGCGCTCGACGAAATCTCCGTGGCGCAGGGCACCCGCCTGGTCAATGGACACGATGAGGGTGTCGAGGTCGTCGAGCGCGGGGTTGACGATCTCAGCAAGCAGTCGATCTTTTGACTCGAAGTGATAGAGCACGCTGGCTTTCGACATGCCGGCGAGGTCAGCGATGCGCTGCAGAGACGTGGCCGCGAAGCCCGCCGTCGCAAACTCGGCCAGAGCGATGGCGCGCAGTTCGTCGTGACGGGACATGTTCACCACGGTACTGACCGATCGGCCAGGTATCTGACCAACCGGTCAGTTTCGAAGGATGCTCTATGACTCTTCCCAGGCTTGGCGCACATGCGCGCAACACGCGCTAGCGTGGGAGTCGACGTGAGGAGCCTCTAGTGCGCAAGTTCTTGTTCAACGGCGCGGTCTTGAGCGCGGCGTTTTCCGCGGTCGGCGTCGTCAACGCCACGCGCAACGGCCCTCGTGACTGGCGCCTCGCTCTCATGTGGGTCAGCTGGGGAATTAGCGTGGCCATCGCCGTCGGCACGGTCATCGAAGAGAACCGCGAGCACGACCCGCTCGAGCTCGACGACTAGCTGGTCGTGGCAGTGGCGGCCATGACGCCGCCGAGGCCAATGAGCGCCGTCCCGCCGATCGCACGCATGCCGCTCATGCGCCGCGGGTTCGTCGCGAACCAGTCACGCGCCGCACCCGCCGCGAGCGCATAGACACTGTCGCCGGCGACACCCAGCACCAAGAAGATCGCGCCGAGCTCAAGCATCTGTAGCACCGCGCTGCCCGCGCCCGGAACAACAAACTGTGGCAGCGCGGCCACGAAGAACACCACGGTCTTCGGGTTGCTGATGCCGACCACGAAGCTCTCGCGCAGCAGGCGTGCCGGGCGCGTCGACACGGCCGCGGCATCGGTACCCGCCGTCGCGTGTCGGTGTCGAATGGCCTGGATGCCCAACCAGATGAGCACGCCGGCCCCCACGATCTTCAGCACCGTGAACAGCACGACCGACTGCGCCACGATCATTCCTAGCCCTGCGGCCACCGCGATGATCTGGATGGCGACGCCCGCCGCGTTGCCCAGCACGCTCAGCAGCGCGCCCTTCTTGCCGAGCACGAGCGCGCGGCCAATGACGAAGAGCACGCTCGGCCCGGGGATGGCGATGATGACGATCGACGCCACGACGAAGGCGAGCAACTCGGGCAGCGGAACCATCTCACGAGCGTAGCGAGCCGAGTCGCCTCCGGCCGATGGCTACAACTGCCAGGGCAGCAAGACGCCGATGAGTACGAAGAGACCGCCGGTCGCGCGGTTGAACCAGCGGCCCGCCCGCGCGAGCACCGGTTGCAGCGACTGCGAGAGCGCCGCGACCACGAGCTCGAACACGAACTCGATGACGATGAACGTGCTAGCCATGATCGCGAACTGCACCACCAAGTCGCGCTGCGGGTCGATGAACTGTGGCAAGAAGGCGACGAAGAAGAGAATGCCCTTGGGGTTCGTGACGGCAGCCAGTAGCCCCTGCTGAAACAGTGACCACCGCGACGCCGTGGGGCGCTCGGTGGATGCTGCGACCGCGATCGCCGGCGCCCGCCACACCATCACGCCCAAGTAGACGAGGTAGGCGCCGCCGACCCACTTGAGCACCACGAGCAAATCAGGAAAGACCGTGAGCAGCGCCCCGATGCCAAACATCGCCACCGCGATGACGATCAAGAAGCCCAGCGCGCCTCCGAGCACCGTGAACACGGTGCGGCGCGCGCCGTACAGCGCCCCGTGTGTGAGAGCGAGCAACCCGTTGGGGCCGGGCGTGAACGACAGGCCGATCGCCGCGACGAGAAAGACCAGCCAGGTGTCGAGAGTCACCCGACCATCCTGCCCCTCTCCAGAGGCGTTACGGCACCATCCAGCCGAGCGCGCCGGGAATCGACTGCAGCACGATGAGCACGGTGATGAGCGCGAGCAGGCCCAAGCTCCACGGCAAGAGTTTGCGCAACAGCGTGCCCTCCGAGCCGACCATGCCAACGGCAGCGGCGGCGACCGCGAGGTTCTGCACCGAGAGCATCTTGCCGAGCACACCAGCCGACGAGTTCGCCGCTGCCATGAGCACGGGCGGCAGACCCACTTGTTCTGCCGCCGCGACCTGCACGGGGCCGAAGAGCACGTTCGACGAGGTGTCAGAGCCGGTCAGGGCCACGCCAATCCAGCCGATGATCGGCGAGAGCACGACGAAGAATCCACCGGCCGAGGCGAGCGCGACACCGAGCGAGGTGGCTTGACCCGACAGGTTCATGACAAACGAGAGGCCGAGCACCGACGCGACGGTGACGATGGTCCAGCGCAATTGGTGCAGCGTCGAGCCGTAGGCCTTCAAGGCCGTGCGCGGCACGATGCGATACAGCAGCGCCGTCAGCAGGCCCGAGATCAGCAGCAGGGTGCCGGTCGCCTTGAGGGTGTCGAAGTGCATGATCTGCGCGCCCGCGGGCTCTCCCGCGGCCGTCACGACATCGAGCCCCGGCCAGGGGAAGATCACGGTGCCGACCACCGCGAGCCACTGCTTCACCGCCGGAATCTGAGCGATCGAGAACACGAGCATGATGATGAGATACGGCGCAACTGACATGAGCACCTCGCGCGCCGGCGGGCGCTGCACCGCGGGGGCGCCGGCCTCGACGGCCCCACTGATGCCCACGAGTTCGGCGGGCTGCCACACGCGCAGCATGAGCAGCACGGCCGTGATCGTAGCCACGGCGGCCACGACGTCGGTCAGTTCGACGGCGAAGAAGTTCGAGGTCACGAACTGGGCGAGGCCGAAGACGATGCCGGCCACGAGCGCAACAGGCCAGGTCTGGCGCACGCCGCGGCGGCCATCCACGAGAAAAACGAGGATGAGCGGCACGAGCACGGCGATGAACGGCGTCTGTCGGCCCGCCATCGACGACAGGTCTTGCAAAGGTAGACCCGTGACGCCCGAGAGCGCGATGACGGGGGCGGCCAGCGCTCCGAACGCCACGGGAGCAGTATTGGCGAGCAACGACACGAGCGCCGCCTTGAGCGGAGCCATGCCGGCCGCGAGCAGCATCGCGGCCGAGATCGCCACGGGGGCGCCGAAGCCCGCGAGCG
>JAAFHT010000143.1 GCA_013297625.1 Actinomycetota bacterium
GGCGGTAAAGATTGCGACGCCCGTCACGCTCGCGTTCGAGGTATCCGGCTTCTTCAAGCTCGGCGACGATTCGCTGCGCTGCACGCTCAGTAATGCCCACCAGGGTCGCTACCTCCCGCAACCGCACGTTGGGGTTTTCGGCGACACAAAAAAGCACGTGTGCGTGGTTGGTGAGGAACGTCCACTGTGCCATGCCTCCATTCTGCACCCGCGGCCACAAATACGCCCCATGCTTTTCACGACATCCAACATGTGATATACATTTCGTGTATTGAATTTCTTGCTATGAAGGACGTGTGATGAGTGAAGCAGTGCTTGTGGCGTTAGTCGCATTCCCCTGGCTGACGGTCGCTACCGCTGCGGTCTTGGTCGTGCGCAGGTCGTCGGCAGATGTCACAGCGCGCAGCGCTACCGCAATGACCGCGCTTGGCCTCGTCATAGCTGTCACCGCCGCCGTGCTTACCCTGGTGACCGGCCCGACACTGGTGACCGGCCCGATCCGCTTCGGCCTCTCGGCATCCAGCATTCAGCTCGACCCGCTTTCTGTGCTGCTCTCCGTGCTTGTGCTCGGTCTCAGCGCCGTCATCCAATCATTCGCTGTGCGCTACCTGCGCGGAGATCGGCAGCAGGCATGGTTCGTGTTGTCGGCCACCGCACTCACGGCGTTCACCGTGCTCTTGGTGTGCGCGGCATCCGTTCTCGTGTTTGCCATTGCGTGGGTCGGTGCCGGTGCTGCGCTCGTTGCGGCGCTCGCAACCTACCCCGGCATGGAGCAGGCGCGCGAGGGAGTGCGGCGCACTGCCGTGCGGTTGGGGATTGCTGACACCGCGCTGCTCGCGGGTGTGACGATCCTCGTCATCGCGGGCGGCGGCGATCGTCCGCTGAGCGAGCTAGGAGCACTCGCCGCGTCGCTTGGAGAACCGCTCGGCCTGCTCGTTGCAACCCTGCTTCTTATCGGTGCGCTCTCGCGTTCTAGCCAACTTCCGTTCCATGGCTGGTTGCCGTTCACCCTCTCGGCACCAACTCCCGTGTCGGCGCTCCTGCACGCGGGGGTTGTCAATGCGGGCGCGATTCTGCTCGTTCGCTTCTCGCCGGTCATCTCTGTGCACTACTGGCTCATGGTCGCCATCGTGCTGATCGGAGCTGCCACCCTGGTTTGGGCGTCTGCGGCCCGCCTCGCTCGCCCGGATGTCAAGGGTCGCCTCGTCTACTCGACGATGGCACAGATGGGTTTCATGATCATGGCCTGCGGACTCGGTGCGTACGCCGCCGCGATCTTCCACCTGATCGCGCACTCGCTGTTCAAGTCGTCCCTCTTCCTCGGGGCAGGCATGGGGGTGCGCCGGTACCTCACCGAGCACGAACAGCCGAACCACGAACCCGCCGTTGGGGCACGACGCGGAATCATCGCGCTCTGCTCCATTGCTGCGTGCACCGGTGGCTTTATCACCGCGGAACTTCTCTTCGCTCGGTCGATCTCGCCGGCGAGCATCGCGCTGATCTCCTTCGTCGCCATGACCGCGATCGTCACTCTGACTACTGCTGTGATCGATCGACCTTCGCTGGGCACGGCGGTGGGGAGCGTCGGTGCGATGATCGCGCTGATCCTCGCGTACACCGCGTTCCTCAACGCGTTCTCGGCAACGCTTGACGCTGTCCCCGCATCCGCTTCGGCGCCCGCATGGCTCGTCGCGCTTCCGGCAGCAGCGCTCCTGGCCCTCGAATTCCTCAGCCGATCCCGGGCATCGCTCGGGCTCGGCGATCGGGCATACGCCCGGGCTCTCACCGCGACGACCTCCCGGCCGTCCCTTGCGAAAGGTCTCACATCATGAGTCTCATTCTGCGCGCTCAGGTCGCTGCCGCCGCCCACGACGTTGTGCCGTCGTGGCCGCTCGACTCGTTCATTGCGGTCAACCCGCTAGCGGGTGCAGAGAGCCAGCCGTTCAGCCGTGTTGCCGATAACGGAGTGACCTTCACTCGGCTGACAGCGGAATACCTCACCGGCTTCCACCGGGGCCGCATCACTTCTGAGGCCGTCGAGAGCGCGCTTGTGGCACGAGTCCCGGGCCTCGCGCAGACCATAGCGGTGGGGTCATCTCAGGTTCGCGCGGCAACCATCGCCGCCCTCGACATGATTGCGCACACGGATGACGCACCTGAGCGTCCACCCGTCACAGAGAGCGCGCTCGATCAGTACCTTTCGACGTGGATCGCGGCCCACGTGAACCCCGACCCACTGTGGGCGATGCCCCGTCGCGCGGAGGGCTTCTACAGTGCCTGGCGTCACCTCGCCACCGTGGACCCTGCTCTGCCCCGAAAGGCACGCCGCCTCATCTCCGCTGCACCCACGGGGCCAGACGCCGCCCTAGAGCAGGCCGTGCGTGCTCTAGGAGTGAGCGACGTCCCCCGGTTTCTGGAGGAGCAGCTCGCTGCCCTTCCTGGTTGGGTTGCCCACATCAAGTGGCGGGCCGAGAAGGTGGGCGACATGGACCTCACGAGCTACCTCGCCGTGAGACTCACGCTCAGCGTTGCGCTAGGCGGCGGCTCTACCTCGGCAGCGCATGCCCCACGGCAAACTCCCGTCGACACGACATGGGAGCGAGCTGCGAACATCGCCAACTCACTCGCTGATGGCACGGCGGAGCCGCACGCAGTGGCGGCTGTTGCACGAGTGCTTGCCGAGCATCCTCTGGCCGACCATCCGCTGACCTGGCAGGCGGCCTACGAAGGTTCCTACCGAACCGAGATGATGGGGATGCTGCGCGCAACCCCCGAGCCAACGGATCGCCCCGACGTGCAGGTTGTCATGTGCATCGACCCGCGCTCGGAGGGACTCCGCCGACAGCTTGAGCGCTACCAGGGGGTCGAGACTTTCGGGTTCGCTGGCTTCTTCGGCGTGCCGATTAGGTTCTCTCGATACGCGGCTCGCGGCGCGGTCAACGCCTTGCCTGCGTTGCTCGCACCCCGACACCACGTGACTGAGCGTCCGCGTGACTCTGCAGCAGCAGCTCGCGCGGTTGGGTCCGCTCGCGTGCGCAGTGCAATCGGTCGTGCGCTGCACGCTGCCGATTCAGGTACCACAACACCGTTCGCTTTCGCAGAAACCGCCGGGTGGTTCACAGGGGCGGCGAGCGCGCTGCGAACGGTTGCGCCGTCGATCCATGCGCGTCTCGCGCGCGGCTTCTCGACGAAGGCCGACTCGCTTGCAACGCAGGTGACCGTTGCCGACGCATTTACTCTCGAGGAGCGGGTAGCGATGGCGGCCACAGCAGTACGGATGATGGGCTTAACGCGGCCCGCACCGCTCGTGGTGCTCACCGGCCATGGCTCGCACTCGACCAACAACCTGTACCAGTCGGCTCTGGATTGTGGGGCATGCGGCGGCAACCCTGGCGGGGCCAACGCCCGGTCAGCAGCGGAGCTCTTCAACGACCCCGAGGTGCGCGCGGCCCTCGCCGTGGGCGGACTTGTCATCCCCGACGACACGGTGTTCGTCGCCGCCGAGCACGACACCGTGCGCGACACCGTGACCGTGCTC
>JAAFHT010000035.1 GCA_013297625.1 Actinomycetota bacterium
CGCAGCCGCTTTGGCACGCTCGTGACGGTTGACCAGCCGGCGACAAAGGGAGACTTCGTTCAGCTCGACCTCGTAGCCACCGTCGGTGGCACCATGGTCGACACGGCGAGCTCGATCTCCTACGAGCTTGGCTCGGGTGAGCTCATCGAGGGCATCGACGACGCCGTTGACACCCTCACGGCGGGCGAGACCACGACCTTCGAGTCGAAGTTGCTCGGCGGCGACCACGAGGGCGAGATGGCCCAGATCGAGGTCTCCGTGCTCTCGGTGAAAGAGCGCGAGCTGCCCGAGGCCGATGACGACTTCGCTCAGATCGCGAGCCAGTTCGACACCATCGGCGAGCTGCGTGCCGACCTGCGCGAGCAGCTGCTCAAGCAGAAGTCGTTCGGCCAGGGGGCTCAGGCACGCGACAAGCTGCTCGCCGCGCTGCTCGAGAAGGTCGAGATTCCGGTGCCCGACTCGCTCGTTGAGGGCGAAGTGCACCGCCACCTCGAGAACGAGGGTCGACTCGAGGATGACGCGCACCGCGCCGAGGTCACCGAGTCGAGCACGACGACCTTCCGCAACCAGATCTTCCTCGACGCCCTCGCCGAGAAAGAAGAGGTCAAGGTCAGCCAAGACGAGCTGACGCAGTACCTCATTCAAGGTGCCGCGCAGTACGGCATGGAGCCGGGCGAGTTCATCAAGATCCTCGACCAGAACGGTCAGATTCCGGGAATGGTCGGCGAAGTTGCTCGCTCGAAGGCGCTCTCGGTTGCGCTGAGCAAGGCCAAGGTCGTTGACGCCAAGGGCAAGCCCGTCGACCTGACCGCCTTCACCGCTGCGGCCGTGGCTCCGGTTGCCGACGGCATCGTTGCCGACGATCACGCCGGTCACGACCACGACGACCACGAGGGTCACAACCACTAGGTCGCTTGAACTAACGACGGGCTCGACGCTTCGGCGTCGGGCCCGTCGTCGTTGAGGGGGGTTGACGCGTTGCCGGCACTCTGCCCACGGCGAACACGGCAGTTCTCGCGCGTTCGCTTGGGTAGATTCGAACAACGAGACGAACAGGAGCTCTTTCCATGGCTGAACCGGCAATGCCGAACAGTGTTTTCGACCGACTGCTGAAAGACCGCATCATCTGGCTCGGGTCAGAAGTGCGCGACGAGAACGCCAACGAGATCGCGGCCAAGCTGCTGCTGCTCGCGGCAGAAGACCCCGAGAAAGACATCTACCTGTACATCAACTCGCCCGGTGGTTCGGTCACGGCCGGCATGGCGATCTACGACACGATGCAGTTCGTTCCGAACGACATCGTGACGGTCGGCATTGGCATGGCCGCTTCGATGGGCCAGCTGTTGCTCACCGCCGGCACGAAGGGCAAGCGGTACATCACGCCCAACGCGCGCGTGCTGCTGCACCAGCCGCACGGCGGCTTCGGCGGCACCTCGAGCGACATTCAGACGCAGGCACAGCTCATCGTCGACATGAAGCACCGACTCGCCGAGATCACGGCGGCGCAGACTGGCAAGACGGTTGAGCAGATCAACGCCGACGGAGACCGCGACCGCTGGTTCACCGCCGAAGAGGCGCTGGCTTACGGCTTCGTCGACCACATTCGCGCCTCAGCCACCGACATCGTCGGCGGCGGTGGCACGGGCGAGAAGTAACGCGGCGAGAGACGAAGGACGACACTCATGGAATTCCCCACCTACGGCGCCGCGAACCCCGCACTGCCCAACAGCCGCTACATCCTGCCGAGCTTCGAAGAGCGCACGGCCTACGGCTACAAGCGTCAAGACCCCTACGCCAAGTTGTTCGAAGACCGCATCATCTTCCTCGGTGTGCAGGTTGACGACGCGTCGGCCGACGACGTCATGGCGCAGCTGCTCGTGCTCGAGAGCCAAGACCCCGACCGCGACATCGTCATGTACATCAACAGCCCCGGCGGCTCGTTTACGGCCATGACGGCGATCTACGACACGATGCAGTACATCCGACCGCAGATTCAGACCGTGGTGCTGGGCCAGGCTGCTTCGGCTGCGGCAGTGCTGCTCGCGGCCGGCTCGCCCGGAAAGCGCTTGGCGTTGCCGAACGCGCGCGTGCTTATCCACCAGCCGTCGACCGGCGATGCTGGGCGTGGTCAGGCGAGCGACATCGAGATTCAGGCCAAAGAGATCGCTCGCTTGCGCGAGTGGCTCGAGGTCACCCTCTCGAAGCACTCGAACCGCACGGTTGAGCAGGTCAACAAAGACATCGACCGCGACAAGATCCTCATCGCCGACGAAGCGCTTGAGTACGGTCTCATCGACCAGGTGCTCACGAGCCGCAAGACGGTGACGGCCGCTCTCACGGCGTAGGCCGGCGTTAACGTCGCGAGCCCCGCATCCCTCTCATCAGGGATGCGGGGCTCGCGCCATTCTGGCGGTCGACTCAGTCGTTCGCTGCGGGGTCGCTCAGCTCGCCGGTGCTCGGGTCGCGCGGTGCGTTGCGGCGACCGCGCACCACGACGACGATCGCGATGACGACCGCGAGCAGAGCAAGAGCGCCTACTCCGACGCCCACGATCGTGAGCACCGCCGCCGACTCGTCGACAATCTCGATCGCGCCGGCGTCGCCGTCACCTGTCGTGGGTGGCGCCGTGCCGGTGCCCTCGCGCCCCGGGCACACGGGAGGCTCTTGCAGTCCCCCCTGAACGGTCACGGCGTCGACGGGGTCGTAACGAAACGCGATGGTGTCGGACAGTGTGTGTCCATCGGCCGAGACCAACTGGAACGTCAGGGTGTAGTCACCCGCTGCCCCCAACGCCGCTGGCGTCGACATCGATCGGCCGTCTACCGTGACGCATCCGTCGCCATAGAAGAAGCCATTGTCGTCAGAGATCAGCATGCCGAAGCCTGACGCTTCACCCGTGAGATCGAGCAAGATGTCGTTCGTCGTGATGACAAAGGCTTCGGGCACCTCGGCGAGCGTTTCACCGTCGGCGGGCGTCGACGAGACGACGTAGTTGTGAGCGGCCGCCGGAGCGGCCGCCCCGAGCACGAGGCCCAGGGCGACCGCAACGGTGCCGAGCGCGGTCAGCGTGTGCTGGCGCGTCATCGAGGTCACGAGGTGACTCAGGCCTTCGTTGCCGTCGAGCGCCGGGCAAGAATGGCGAGCACGACGCCGATGATGCCGACGATCACGCCCGCGACGCCCAGCACACGCGCGAGCACGTCGCCCTGCGCAGCGGCCGAACCGGCCTCGGTCGAGTGAGCGTCGTCGGTGCTGTGCTCATCGCCGCTGTGGTCGTCGCCCGCACCGTGGGCGTGGTCATCACCGGTCGCTGCGGTCAGCGTCACGAGCGGCACCTCGTCACCCACCCACTCGACCGAGCCTTCGGTGCAGGTTTGCGTCACCGGAAACTCGACGGTGTCGCCGGCTTCGCCCTCGGGCAGCTTGAGCGACAGGGCGAACGTGTCACGCAGGTCAGAGGGCAGGCCGCCCGTGGTCGAGGTGTAGACCACCTGGGTGACCTGCTCGCTCGCCTCGTCGAACACTCTCTCGACCGTCCACGACGGGTTCACCGTCGGGGTGACACTCGGCACCGACTCGGGAATGTCGATCGTGACGACCTGCGTCGGTGACTCTTCGCAACCGTGAGGCACCGAGAAGGTGACGACGGTGTACGAACCCGCGGCCGTGCTGCTCGCTTCGGCGCCCACGTGGGCACTCGCCGCCGTCGGGGCCGAGAGGGCGAGCGCAGAACCAGCGATCGCGGCAAGGGTGATGCTCATGGACTTCTTCATTGCAGATTCCTGTTCGTTGACGTGCTCGACGGCCGCACGCGACAGTGCCGAAGCGTCGAGCAAAGAGTGAGGTTGGTGACGGGTCGCCCATTAGGCGACGGCAAACACCGGAGGCCCTCGACGATCAGGAATGCGCACCGCATCGGTGCCGCGAAGAATGGCCGGATGCTGGCCGCGAGCAACCAAGCGCCCGACCGTCGGCGCCCCGGGCGCAACGTAAACCTGCAACACCCGCGCGATCGCGGCGAGCAGCGCGGCGAGGCACGCGGCAACAGCAGCGACTCCGCCGCGAATGAATGCATAGGCAACAACGGCCGCGGCCAGGTGGCCCGCGATCATCGCAATCGTGGGGGCGGCCGCTGCGACGCTCGCATCGACGCCAAGGCTCAGCGGCAGGGCGTGGGCGTGCGTCGATGCAGAATGCGCGCCGTCGTGCGCCGCAACCGGGCTGCTGGCGCCGAAGAAGGCAAACATGCCGTGGAACATGAGCTGATCAAGCGCCACACCCGCGGCCGTGCGGCGGCGGCCCAAGCGGCGGCCCACGACGAGCATCCCGAACCCGCCCGAGAGCACGAGGGCCGCAATGATCGCGACGATTGACGGGCTCGAGCCTCCGGCGGCCGTGTGAAACGCTGCCGCCACGAGAGTCGAAACGCCAGCGACGAGCCACGACGCAACAAGACGCTGGCGCCGTACGGCAAGGGCTGAAGTCGCGGTCATGACACCAATAAATATAGGCGGCGCCGCTGAGTGGATGCCCCGCTCACGCCGCCCTCGCCGCAATGCCGGCGCCGCGCACGACACCCGGGTGGGGTGAGGTGCACGCAGAACGTCGTGTGACCGCGTTAGGCTCGCGTAACGGGTGGGTCGAGTGTGATCTGCCCTGCGATTGAGGGGTGAGGCAATGGCTCGCATTGGAGAAAGCGCCGACCTGCTCAAGTGTTCTTTCTGCGGAAAGAGCCAGAAGCAGGTTCAGCAGCTCATCGCCGGCCCCGGCGTGTACATCTGCGACGAGTGCGTCGAGCTGTGCAACGAGATCATCGAAGAGCGACTGGCCGAATCGAACGAGTCAGAGGCCGCTGAATTCGACCTGCCGAAGCCGAAAGAGATCTACGCCTTCCTCGAGGAATACGTGATCGGCCAGGTCGCCGCCAAGAAGTCGCTCTCGGTTGCCGTCTACAACCACTACAAGCGCATCCGCGCTCGCCAGACCATTACCGCCGCCGAGCAGTTGGCCGACGACGTCGAGATTGCCAAGAGCAACATTCTGCTCATTGGCCCGACGGGCTGTGGCAAGACCTACCTCGCGCAGACGCTCGCCAAGCGCCTCAATGTGCCCTTCGCCGTCGCCGACGCGACGGCCCTGACCGAAGCCGGCTACGTCGGTGAAGACGTCGAGAACATCTTGCTCAAGCTGCTGCAGGCCGCCGACTTCGATGTCAAGCGGGCCGAGACCGGCATCATCTACATCGACGAGGTCGACAAGATCGCCCGCAAGGCCGAGAACCCCTCGATCACGCGCGACGTCTCGGGCGAGGGCGTGCAGCAGGCGCTGCTGAAGATTCTTGAGGGCACGGTGGCTAGTGTTCCGCCGCAGGGTGGGCGCAAGCATCCGCACCAAGAGTTCATTCAGATCGACACGACCAACGTGCTGTTCATTGTCGCGGGTGCCTTCGCCGGGCTCGAAGACATCATCAGCGCGCGAGCCGGCAAGCGCGGCATTGGCTTCGGCGCCCCGCTGCACGACAAGTCGCTCGAGAAGAACCTCTTCAGCGAAGTGCTGCCCGAAGACCTGCACAAGTTCGGGCTCATCCCTGAGTTCATCGGTCGCCTGCCCGTCGTCACGACCGTGACGCCGCTCGACCGCACGGCGCTCATCGAGATTCTCACGACCCCCAAGAACGCGCTCGTGCGGCAGTACCAGCGCATGTTCGAGATCGACGGGGTTGAGCTCGAGTTCGAGCAAGACGCTCTCGACGCCATTGCCGACCTCGCCGTGCTGCGGCAGACCGGCGCGCGAGGCCTGCGAGCCATTCTTGAAGAGGTGCTCGGCCCGATCATGTTCGAGGTGCCGTCGAACGACGACGTCGAGCGCATCGTTGTCACGCGCGATGTCGTGCTCGAGAACGCCGCCCCCACGATCGTGCCGCGGAGTATCGCGCCGCGTCGCGAGAAGTCTGCCTAGCAGCGCAACGCACGCATGACCGAGCTCAGCATCGGGGTGCGCGACGACGCCACGGGCCCCGCTAGCCTCACGGCGACGCGCATGAACCGCCACACCTTTTGGTGCGGCCAGAGCGGCTCGGGCAAAACCTACGCGCTCGGCGTCGTGCTTGAAGAGCTGCTGCTGCGCACGGCGTTGCCGCTCGTCATCATCGACCCCAACGCTGACTTCGTGCGCCTGGGGGAGGTGCGTGAGGGTGTGGATGCTGACGTCGCGGCCGCGCTGTCATCGCGCGACATTCGCGTGCTGCGGCCCGCACTCGTCGGTGACGACGCGCTGCGGGCGCGGTTCTCGACGATGCTGCCGCAGTCGAAAGCCGCGATCATGCGCCTCGACCCCATTGCCGACCGCGAAGAGTTCAACGCGTTTCTGCACCTCGGCGATTCGAATGAGCCGCTTGACGCGCGGACCCTCATGGCTCGCTTGCGTGACGCCGATGATCCGGGGATGCTCGCGATCGCCCAGCGCATCGAAAACCTCGCGCTGCTGCAGTGGCAGATCTGGGCGGGCGAGAACCCGGCCGCGAGCGAGATCATCGCCGAGCGGCCCGACGCCACGGTGCTCGATATCGGTGGGTTCGCGCACGCGGAAGAATCGCTCTCGGTGGTGCTCTCGGTGCTGGATGACCTGTGGGTGCGACGGGAAGAGCGCCGACCCGTGTTGCTCGTGATCGATGAAGCGCACAACGTGTGTTCTCCCGAATTGCGCGGAACCCTCGCGACGGCGGTGCGTGAGCGCATCATCCAGATCGCTGCCGAGGGCCGCAAGTATGGCCTGTGGCTGTTGCTCTCAACCCAGAGGCCCTCGAAGGTGCACCCTGGTGTCATTTCGCAGTGCGACAACCTCGGGCTCATGAAGATGAGTTCGCCGGCTGATCTTGCCGAGTTGGGGTCGGTGTTCGGGTTCATTCCCGACGAGCTCTTGGCGCGCGCCGCGTCGTTCGAGCAGGGTCAAGCGTTGCTCGCGGGCGGCTTCGCGCCCACCGACGGCGTCGTGCGCATGCGCGAGCGGTACACGCACGAGGGTGGCGCCGATGTGCGCGTGCCCGTTCGCGGCTGAGCGGGCTACCCTGGCGGCATGAGCGACTCACTGCGCGACCGGCTGAGGGCGTTGCCCGCCTTCGCAGCCGAGCTCCCGACGTTTGACCCATCGAGTGCTCCCGCAACGGCGCATGACTTGTTTCTGCACTGGCTTGACGACGCTCTCGCGCGCGGCGTGCTGCAGCCCCACGCGTGCACGCTGTCGACAGCGGGGCCAACGGGCCACGTGACAGCCCGCACGCTCATTCTGAAAGACCTCGTCGACGGCCAGTGGGTGTTTGCCGGAGCGCGGTCGACCCGCAAGGGCATTGACCTGGCGGCGAACCCCAGCGCAGCACTCACGTTCTATTGGCCCGAGCTCGGCCGCCAGGTGCGCGTGACGGGCGAGGTCGAAGAACTGCCGAGCGCGGTTGCCGCTGCCGACTGGGCGGCGCGACCCGCCGTGACCGAGCCGAGCAACCCCGACTGGGCGGCCTGGGCTCTCGCTCCGACAGAGGTCGAGTTTTGGCAGGCCCGCCACGACCGCCAGCACGTGCGTCACTGGTACCGCACGGCCCCCTAGGCTCGACCTCGTGCTGCAGCCGATCATTGCCGGGATCATCGGCGCACTCACGGGCTTCGCCAGCTCCTTCGCCCTCGTCATCACCGGTCTGCTGGCGGTAGGGGCGAGTCCGGCTGAGGCCGCGAGCGGGCTTCTCGTGTTGTGCATCGGTCAAGCGTTGCTCGCCGGCTTGCTCTCGTGGCGCTTCCGCTTGCCGCTGAGCTTTGCGTGGTCGACTCCGGGCGCAGCTCTGCTGGTCGCCGCTGAAGGCTCTACGGGCTCGTACGGGGCAGCCATTGGGGCCTTCATCGTGTGCGGGCTGCTCATCGTCGTGAGCGGATTGTGGCCGTGGCTCGGTCGAGCCATGACGCGCATCCCGATGCCGCTCGCGGGGGCCATGCTCGCGGGCATTCTCTTTCCGATTTGCATCGCGCCCGTGACGGCGGTCATGCAAGAACCGCTTCTGGCGGCGCCGGTGATCATCGTGTGGTTGCTGCTCGTGCGGTGGCTGCCACGCTGGGCCGTACCGGCGGCGATGCTCGTCGCGATTATTGGCGTGGTCGTGAGCGCCGGCAGCGAGTGGATGACCGACGCACGCCTCGCCCCCGCCTTCACTCTCACAATGCCAAGCTTTGACCCGCTCGTCATCGCGTCTCTCGGCGTACCCCTCTACATCGTCACGATGGCGGGGCAAAACGTTCCGGGCTTCGCGGTGTTGACGACGCTGGGCTACCGTGACGTGCCCTCGCGCACGATGCTCGCCGCGAGTGGAGCTGCCACGGCACTCACCGCCCCGTTCGGCGGATACGCCCTAAACCTCGCTGCGATCACGGCGGCGCTCATGGCCGGCCCCGACTCGCATCCGGACCCGGCCCGGCGGTGGGTTGCCCCTATTGCGGGTGGCGCGACCTACGTGGTGCTCGGGCTTGGCGCGGGTGTCGCGACCGCGCTCGTCGCCGCGGCCCCGCCGATCTTGATCATCGCTGTTGCGGGGCTCGCACTCTTCGGCGCGTTCGCCTCGGGACTCGTCAGCGCCTTCGAGGTGCCAGAGACCCGTCTGGTCGCGGCCGTGACGCTCATCGTTGTGGCATCGGGCGTCGTGGTGCTCGGCATCGGCAGTGCCTTCTGGGGGCTGCTTGTCGGCGCGCTCGTCATGCTCGTCACGCACCGCAGGAGTACAGTCGACCCGACCCCGCCAGAGGAGGCATGATGACCACCAGGGCCACGGAACAGCGCCGCGACGCCAGAGTCGGAGCCGCCCGCAAGGGCGCCATCTACGGAATCATCGTCTCGTTTTCGCTCGCCGCGATCGTCGGCATCATTGCCCTGCTCAGCGGCGACTTCGGGGAGATTCAGGGCAAGGTCATTCTGACCACGCTTCTGATGGGCGCGACAAGCATCACCGCCTTGTGTCACCTTGCGATCGCCGACCGCGCCATGCGCCTCGTCGGCTTCGTCGGCCTCGCCGCGAGCGCTCTGGCCCTCATGACTGGGCTCGTGATGATCTGGCGCGACTGGAACGACTCGTCGTTCGAAGACTGGCTGAAGGTGTTCGTCGTCTCGAGCATCCTCGCCGTGAGCTTCGCGCACGCCAATCTGCTCTTGTTGCTCGCGGGCCGACGGCGGCGGGTTATTCGCATCGGGCTCATGGTCACCCTCGTCATGATTGCGGCCGTCGCCATCATGATCATCCTTCCTGTCGTGAGCGAGGGCGAGATTCCGGGCTACGAGAACGAAGCCTGGTACTGGCGTCTCTTCGGCGTCGTCGGCATTCTCGACGTGCTCGGCACGGTCGTCGTGCCCGTGCTGGCCATCTTCGTGAAAGACGCTCCGGCCGTCGCGATTGCTGACGCGATGGGCCAGGATGCTCCACCGGCCTCAACCGCGCCCGTCGACCACCTGATCCTCTCGTTGCCGGCCGAGCTCTCGCGTGCGGTCGAGGAGCGCGCCGCCGCCGACGGGGTGGACCCGACCACCGCCGCGCTCGCAGCCCTGCGCCGCGGCCTCCAGTAGCGCGGCTGAGTTCGCTCGCACCCCCGCGCTGCCCGGCGTGGCTCGCTAGCCTGGACTCATGACCGCCGACCACAACGCCCTGCCGCTCGACGAGACCTCGCGGGCGGCTCTAGCCGCCCACGGCCTCGCCTATGCGGTGCTCGACACGAGCGACACCGCGGCGTTTGACCGGTTCGTGCAAGCCGTCTATCGGGGCTTACACTTCGAGGCGCTCACGCCCGAACAGCTCAGCGAATATCGGGCAGGCTTCGGGCACGCTCGCTCGGTCGCGGTGCATGATTCGAGCGCCGCTGTGGCCGAAACGCCGGTCGCAACAGTCACCTCGTGGCGCACACCTCTCAGCCTCGGTGATGCGCGCAGCATCGAGGCCTGGGCGATCAGCCTCGTGCACGTCGCCTCGACGCATCGCCGCCGGGGGATCGCGCGAGGGCTGCTCGAGGGTGAGCTGCGCGCGGCACGCGCGGCGGGCATCCCGATCGCCATGCTGACGGTCTCTGAGGCAACCATTTATGGGCGCTGGGGCTTCGGGCCCGCGGCCTACTGCGCCGACTATCGCATCGCGACCCGCGAGCTGACGGTCACCGCCCCCGCAACCCCGGGTCGCGTGCACCTGGTCGAGGCGCGCGCTCTGCGCCCCCTTGCTCCCGGCATCGCGGCGCGCGCTCATGAGCGCGTCGGCGGCGAAGTCGCGAGCGACGACGTGCACTGGGATCGCACGTTTGCCATCTCGGCGCGCACCGCGTCGCACGCGCCGAAGCTGCGGGCCGCGCGGTACGACGACGAGCACGGAGAGCCGCAGGGCTTCGTGCTCTACTCGGTCAACGAACACGCGAGCGACTTCTCGGCTCACACGCTCTCGGTCGAGCACTTGTGCGCCGCGACAGATGATGCTCTGACAGCGCTGTGGCACTTCGTGCTCGATCAGGATCTCGTTTCGACCGTGGTCGCCGAGTTGCGCCCGGTTGACGAGCCCCTCGAGTGGATGGTGTCGAACCCGCGCGCGGTCGAAACCATTGCGCGGCGCGAACACTTGTGGCTGCGCATTCTCGACGTGCCCGCGGCACTCACGGCGCGCCGCTTTGCCGCCGCCGATTCGGTGGTGCTGCGGGTGAGTGACTCCCTCGGTTTCGCGACGGGTGAGTGGATGCTCACGACAACCCCCGACGGCACCGCGACCGTCTCGGCCCACGCCGGCGACCCGCACGGCGCCGCGGTCATCACGCTCGGGGTCGAGGCGCTCGGGTCACTGTTGCTCGGCGGAACCCCCGTCGAGGCGCTGCGCATTGCCGGCCGCCTCGCCGAAGGAAAACCCGGCTCGGCAGCCCGCCTCGCCGCGATGCTGCACGTTCCGCGCGCCCCGTGGCTCAGCACCTGGTTCTAGGCGCGTACTGACTCGCTACGCGGCGAGGCCGCGGCGCTGCAGCAGCGGCTCGATCACCGCGTCGCGCCCGCGGAACTCGCGGTAGGCCTCAAGCGGGTCGCGCGTACCGCCGATGCCCAGAACGTACTCGCGGAACCGGTCGCCGTTAGCGCGCGTGAGCCCACCGTTCTCCTCGAACCACTGCACGGTGTCGGCGTCGAGCACTTCGCTCCAGATGTAGCTGTAGTAGCCGGCGTCGTAGCCGCCCGAGAAGGTGTGGGCGAAGTACGTGCTCGAGTAGCGGGTGGGCACGGCCGGGTTGTCGAGACCCACGCGCTTCAGTGCCGCGGCTTCGAAGGCAGCGACATCCGTCACGGCAGCGGCCTCGGCAGCGCTGAGCGTGTGCCAGGCCTGGTCGAGCAGCGCCGCGGCGAGGTACTCGCTCGTCTTGAAGCCCTCGCCCCAGAGCTGCGCCGACCGCACGCGATCGAGCACCTCGGCCGGAATCGATTCGCCCGTTTCGTAGTGCACCGCATAGTCGTTGACGATCTCGGGCCAGAGCATCCACACTTCGTTGACCTGGCTCGGGAACTCGACGAAGTCGCGGTAGACGTTGGTGCCCGTGAAGCGAGGGTAGGTCACGTGCGCGAAGAGGCCGTGCAAAGCGTGCCCGAACTCGTGGAAGAAGGTGTTGACCTCGTCATAGGTCAGCAGCGTCGGCTCGCCCGCGGCGGGCTTGGGCACATTGAGATTGTTGACGACGACCGTCGGATGCCCGAGCAACGTGTTCTGCCCGATGAGCTCGTTCATCCACGCGCCCCCGCGCTTGCTGTCGCGGGTGTACAGGTCGAGCAGGTAGAGCCCGAGCTCGGATCCATCCTCGTTGTGCACCTCGAACACCCGCACCTCCGGGTGGTAGCCCTGCAGGTCGGGGCGCTCGGTGAAGGTGATGCCATAGACCTTCGTCGCGGCCGCGAAGACGCCCTGCTGCAACACACGCTCGGCCTCGAAGTACGGTCGCAATTCGCTCGTGTCGACGTCGTACTCGGCCTTGCGCACCTTCTCGTTGTAGAACGCCCAGTCGTGTGCCTCGATGGGGTGGCCAGCGAGGGTCTCGAGCTTCGCTTGCTCGGCTGCGGCGTTGCGCGCGGCGGCGGGCGCGAGGCGCTCGAGCATGGCCGCGACGCGCTCGGGGTTCTTCGCGGTCTCGTCGGCGGTGACGAACGCGGCGTGGTTGGCGAACCCGAGCAGTTCGGCGCGCTCGGCCCGAAGCCGTGCGATCTCGAGCAGCATGGGCCGATTGTCGTAGTCCCCGTCGCGAGAGCCGCGCGCTCGTGACGCGGCCATGATGCGCTCTCGCACCTCGCGGTTCGTGAGGCTCTCGAGCCACGGATGCCCCGTCGGCAGTACGAGGGTCACGAGGTACTTGCCCTCAAGGCCACGATCGGCAGCGGCCTGCGCGGCGGCGCTGAGCTCGCCGGGGGAGAGGCCGTCGAGCTCGGCCGGGTCGTCGATGACGAGAGCGAGGTCGTTGGTGTCGGCGAGCAGGTTCTTCTCGAACCGGGTTTCGAGGGTCGAGATGCGCGCGTTGAGCTCGCTGAGCCGCGACTTCTGCTCGTCGTCGAGACCGGCTCCCGCGAGGGTCATCTCGGTGTAGTGCCGTTCGACGAGGTAGCGCTGCTCAGGCGTCAGGCCCAGCGAGTCGAGCTGGTCGTGCAACTGCGCGATGCGCCAGTAGAGCGCCGAGTCGAGCTTGATGGCGTCTTCATGCGCGGCAAGCTTCGGGGCGAGTTCTTCTTCGAGAGCGTTGGTGACGTCGTTCGAGTCGGCCGAGGCCTTGTTGTAGAACACGCGCAGCACACGCGTGAGCAACTGGCCACTCTGCTCGAGGGGGACCATCGTGTTCTCGAAGTGCGGCATGTCACGACGTCGGGTGATGTTCTGAATCTCGGCGAGCTGCTCGGCCATGCCTTGCTCAATCGCGGCGGCATAGTGCTCGTCGCGAATCTCGGCAAACGGCGGCAACTGGTAGGGCAGGGTGCTCGGGGCGAGGAACGGGTTCGACATGGCTCCAGCTTATGCCCGTGCGTGCAAAGGTTCCTCTGCAAAGATTTGCTTGCAAAGAAACCTTTGCATTGTTATGGTGGGGACATGGCACCGAACACTGACCCCGAGGTGAACCGCATCGCCGACCTTGACGGTCTCAAGGCGCTCGCGCATCCCTTGCGCATGCAACTTATCGAAGCGCTTTCGACGCACGGTGAAGACACCGCGAGTGGCCTGGCCGAACGGCTCGGCGAGTCGAGTGGCGCCACGAGCTACCACTTGCGGCAGCTCGAGAAGCATGGCTTCGTTCGTGAGGTTGCCGGTCGCGGTACTGCTCGCGAGCGGTGGTGGGAGCGCGTGCCCGGCCCCATTCACATCGGCAGCGACGAGCTCACCGACAGTGAGGCAGCCCGAGCCGCGTCACGCGTCATCATGCGCGAGTGGCTGCACCACCGCGAGGCGGGGGTGCGCGACATCATCGATCGCGGCCACGATGTGCTGTCGACCGAGTGGCGTGACGCCACGTCGCTGCAGTCATCGAGCGTGCACGTCACCGCGGCACAGCTGAGCGCACTCAATGAGCAGATCAGTGAACTGCTTGTTGCGTTTGCACGCGAGCACCGCGGGCAACGTGTGCCGGGTTCGCGTCCCGTGCAGTTGCAGTACTTCGGCTTTCCCGTTCTCGACGGCATCGAGATTCCGGCCACCACGACCACCCAGAACAGGGGCTGATGATGACCACGATTTCGCTCACCGTGTGCGATGCGACTCCGCGCGAGTCGACGCTGCGCAAGCTTGCTCTCTCAACGGGCGTCGCGCTCGTGCGTTGGGCGCACCGCCGCCCGACCCCGCCGACGCACGAACAGCAAGCCCTTCGGCTCGCCGCGCAGAACGCCACCGCGCAGCAGCGCGACAGCCTTCGGTACGGCATCACTCAGTAACGCCGCTCCCTGCGGGTGGCTTAGCGCGGGGTGTCGCCGTTCTCGATGGTCACGGTGCCGTCATGGGCGACGCGGATGACCGTTCCATCGTCAAGCTCGACCACGGGTCGCCCCTCGAGCCACGTGAGGGTCCATCGCCAGAGCGTGGTGTCGTAGCCGAGCAGCTCGCCCTCCACCGCGCGAATCGCGCCCACCACGTCGGGGCTCAGCCGTGCCGGCGCTTCGCCACCCACGGCCCAACGGGTTCCTAGCTGCATGGCTTAGACCTCCCACTCGTAGGTGACCCACGTGGCGCGCGTGGCGAGCCGATCGTAAACCCGCTGGGCGCGCTCGTTGTCGGCCGCGGTGATCCATCGCACCGTGCCGCCGCCGTGGGCGCGAGCGTGGGCGGCGACGGCCTCGAGCAGGGCAGTCCCCGCACCCGAGCCGCGCACCTCGGGCACGGTGTAGAGGTCGTCGAGAAACCATCCGGGGCCGGCCGTGAAGGTGTCGGGCTGTTCACGCACGTGCGCAAAGCCCACGACCTCGGCATCGAGTTCGGCGACGAGGCAGAAGAGCGGATGCTCCGCATCCGTCAGCCACGCCCACACGCCGTCGAGCACCGCGTCGTCGAAGGCCGTCTCGTAGAAGACGCCGTACGCGGTGAAAAGCTCGCGCCACCGGGTGGCGTCTCGCGCTTCGACAGGTCGGATGCTGATGGCACTCGTCACGACTCAGGCCTCCAGTTGTTCGCCGAGTTCAATGGCGACGACCGCGACCTCGTCAGCCGACTCGAAGGTCAGCGACTCAATGCGGCCCACGGCAGCGAGGTCGCCTGCGGCGAGCTCGAGCAGCGAGGGACCCGCGATCACGGCGCTCGTGACCGGCGTCTTTTGCGAGGCCTTGGCGTCGGTCTTGGCGCGGCGGATGCCGATGAGCGCTTGTGAGACGAGCGGCAACAGGCCGCCGTGCTGGGCGTCGACGCCGAGCTCGTCGACGGTCGGCCACGGTGAGGTGTGCACCGAGGTCTCGTGCGTCCAGCTCCACACCTCTTCGGTCGCGAAGGGGATGACCGGCGCGAACAGTCGCACGAACACGTCGATCGCGAGCTGCAGCGCGGTGACGGCGCTTGCTTGGCCTGCCTCGCCTTGCGCACCGTAGGCGCGCTCTTTCACGAGCTCGAGGTAGTCGTCGGTGAAGGTCCAGAAGAACTGCTCCGCCGCTTCGAGCGCGCGCGCGTGGTCGTAGTCGTCGTACGCGCGGGTCGCCGTCGTGACGACCTCGCCCAGGGTCGCGAGCATGTCGATGTCGAGCGGCTCGGTCACCGCATCCGGCCCCGTCACAGCGCCCGCGGGAGCCTCGAAAGAGTAGACGAACTTGGCGGCGTTGAGCACCTTGATCGCGAGTCGGCGACCGATCTTGATCTGCTTGGGGTTCTGCGGGTCGAACGCGGCGTCGGTGCCGAGGCGCGATGACGCGGCCCAGTAGCGCACCGCGTCGCTGCCGTGCTCGTCGAGCATGCCCGCCGGAGTCACGACGTTGCCCTTTGACTTCGACATCTTCTTGCGGTCGGGATCGACGATGAAGCCCGAGATGCCCGCGTGCTTCCACGGAAGACTGCCGTGTTCGAGCTCGGCCCGCAGTACGGTCGAGAACAGCCACGTGCGAATGATGTCTTGGCCCTGACTGCGCAAGTCATACGGAAACACGAGCCCAAAGAGCTCGGGGTCGTCTTCCCACTTGCCGGCGATTTGCGGGGTGAGGCTCGACGTGGCCCACGTGTCCATGATGTCGACCTCGCCGATGAAGCCGTTGGGCTGGCCGCGCTTCGCTTCATCGAAGCCCGGAGCGGGCATCGAGGCCGGGTCGACCGGCAGCTGGTCTTCGCTCGGCACGATGGGGTCGCCCGTGGGCTCGCCCTCGGCGTCGAGGTGGTACCAGACGGGAATCGGCACGCCGAAGAAGCGCTGCCGCGAGATGAGCCAGTCGCCCGAGAGGCCGCCGACCCAGTTCTCGTACCGCACGCGCATGAAGTCGGGGTGAAACTCGATCTCGCGGCCGCGCTGCAGCAAGCGAGCGTTGAGGTCTTCGTCGCGCGCGCCGTTGGCGATGTACCACTGGCGGGTCGTGACGATCTCGAGTGGCTTATCGCCCTTTTCGAAGAACTTCACCGGGTGCGTTATGGCGCGCGGTTCGCCCACGAGGTCGCCCGACTCGCGCAACAGTTCAACGATGCGCGCCTTCGCGCTGAACACGGTTTTGCCTGCGAGCTCGGCGTAGGTCTCGAGCGCGGCGCCCTCAATACCCTCGGGGGCTTCGGCGAGAATGCGGCCATCTTTGCCCAGAATCGGGCGCAGGCCGAGGTCGAGCTCGCGCCACCACACCACGTCGGTCACGTCGCCGAAGGTGCAGACCATCGCGATGCCCGAACCCTTGTCTTGCTGCGCGAGGTGGTGGGCAACGACCGGCACCTCGACGCCGAAGAGGGGAGTGCGCACGGTCGTGCCGAAGAGCGGCTGGTAGCGAGGGTCATCGGGATGCGCGACCAGAGCAACACACGCCGGAATCAGCTCGGGGCGCGTCGTCTCGATGTCGATCGTCGTGCCATCCGGCGCGTGGAATGACACTCGGTGAAAAGCGCCGGGCATCTCTTTGTCTTCGAGTTCGGCCTGGGCCACGGCGGTGCGGAACGTGACATCCCACAGCGTCGGGGCGTCAGCGCGGTAGGCCTCGCCGCGCGCGAGGTTGCGGAGAAAAGCGCGCTGCGCTGCGCGCTGAGCGTCGTCGCCGATCGTGCGGTAGGTCTGGCTCCAGTCAACGCTCAAGCCGAGGGTGCGCCACAGGTCTTCGAACTGCTTTTCGTCTTCGACCGTCAGTTGCTCACACAGCTCGATGAAGTTGCGGCGGCTGATCGGCACCTGGTCGGCGGCTTTGCCGCTCGCGTTGTCGCCGCCCTCGAAAGGCGGCGTGAACGACGGGTCGTAGGGCAGTGCCGGGTCACAGCGCACGCCGTAGTAGTTCTGCACGCGGCGCTCGGTCGGGAGCCCGTTGTCGTCCCAGCCCATCGGGTAGAAGAGGTTCTTGCCCCGCATGCGCTGAAACCGCGCGGCGAGGTCCATGTGGGTGTAGCTGAAGACGTGCCCGATGTGCAGCGAGCCCGAAGCGGTGGGCGGGGGAGTGTCGATCGCATAGACCGAGTCGGGCCCGGCATCCACCGCCGCCTGTCGGTCAAAGCGATAAGTTCCGCGCTCTTCCCACAATGGCCCCCACTTGCTCTCGAGACCTTCGAGGGCGGGCTTCTCGGGCATGCTGGCGTTGCTCATCGCAGGTCTCGCTTCGCTATAGGCGGCACCGTGTCAGAAGGAGGGGTGCCTGAGTGTGGGGAGTGCCCCCATCGTACCGGCGCCGCTGTCTGGCTATTGGCGAACAATGATGACGGTGCTGTGCGTCAGTCGGCCCGCCGAGTCTTCGAGCGTGACCGTGTAGCGCTGGCTCGCTTCGCTGCACTGGTAGTTGAACGTGTAGGTCGCCGTCGTAGGCACCGACTCGAAGGGCTCGGCCTTGGCATTGTTGGTGCCGATGCCGAACCACGCGTTGACGGCGTTGGTGCTGCTCCAGCTCCACGTGATCGCGACGGCGCTCGAGGTGTCGGGGCACGCGGCCGTGCTCGGGCCGACGAAGGTCGCAAAGCTCGGGCTCTGAGGCGGCGCGGGAGGTGCGCTCGGTGACGCGCTGGGTTCTTCGCTCGGCTCTTCGCTCGGCTCGGGCGACTCGCTCTCGGTGGGCTCGGGGCTCGCTGATTCGCTCTCGGTGAGCTCGGGAGAGGGCTGCGCGGAGTTCGAGTTCGCATTGCCGACGAGCAGCACGATCACGACGATGAGCGCCACAAGCACGGCGGCCACGATCGCGATGAGAGCGATGAGCATGCCGCGGTTCTGCCGCTCGGCCGGGTCAGCGGCGGTGGCCGTCTGCGGCAGGGGCGTGGTCGCTTGTTCGAACCGCTCGGTGGGGGTCTCGTCGCTCATCGCTGCTCCCGGCTTGTGTGACCTCGTGGCCGGTCGCCCATCGGCTCCGGCGCGCTCAGCCTAGAGCGCCATGCGCCCCCGGGGCCAGGGTGAGGTGTAACCAAGGGCGGTGAGCGGCATGAGGGTTTCGCGCGCGTGCTCGGCGGCCAGTACCATGGCGTCAGCGACTGTGATCCGGCCATCACCGGGGAGTCCTCGGAAGAACGGTGTTCTCGAACACCCATTAGACCCGAGCGGGGCAGGCCCGTCACAGCCGGAGCAGAGTGGCGAAGCATTCGGAGAATCCGGATGCTGAGCAAGCGGGGTGGTACCGCGGCAGGTCAGAGACCGGTCGTCCTCGCGGGACGTGAGTGCAGCATCCACAGACCGCATCGACCGGAGACGCCATGAGCTACCCCCGCCACCGCCCCGAGAGCACCGTTGTTGCCTCGCCCACCTTCTCAACGCTTGAGCACGAGGTGCTCGCGTACTGGGCCGAGAACGACACCTTCCGTCGGTCGATCGCGCTGCGCGAGGGCTGCGACGAGTGGGTCTTCTACGACGGCCCTCCGTTCGCCAACGGCCTGCCGCACTACGGCCACTTGCTGACGGGCTACGCGAAAGATGTCTTTCCGCGCTTTCAGACCATGCGGGGCAAGCAAGTGCATCGCCGCTTCGGGTGGGACACCCACGGGCTGCCGGCCGAGCTCGAGGCCATGAAGCAACTCGGCATCACGGAGAAGTCGCAAATCGAAGACATGGGCATCGAGGCCTTCAACGCCAAGGCCCGTGAGAGCGTGCTGCTCTACACCGACGAGTGGCAGACCTATGTGACGCGCCAAGCGCGATGGGTCGACTTCGAGAACGACTACAAAACGCTCGACATCACGTTTATGGAGAGCGTGCTGTGGGCCTTCAAGACCCTGCACGACAAAGGCTTGGCCTACGAGGGCTACCGTGTGCTGCCCTACTGCTGGCGCGACGAAACCCCGCTCTCGAACCACGAGCTGCGCATGGACGACGACGTCTACAAGATGCGTCAAGACCAGTCGGTTACCGTGAGCTTTCCGCTCGTGGGTGAGAAGGCCGAGGCTCTCGGGCTCACGGGCGTCAAGGCCCTCGCGTGGACGACGACCCCGTGGACGCTGCCGACGAACCTCGCCCTCGCGGTGGGCCCCGAGATCGATTACGTAGTGGTGGATGCGGGGGCTGAGTCCTTCTTGCTCGCTGCCGACACCCTGGGTTCGTACGCCAAAGAGTTCGGGTTTGCCTCCCTGGAGGAGGCGCGAGCCGCGGTCGTGCGCACGGTGCGCGGAGCCGACCTGGGTGGGGTTCAGTACGACCGGCTGTGGGACTACTACGCCGACGCCGAGGTCTGGGGCACGCAGAGCGCGTGGCAGATTCTCGTGGCCGAGTACGTCGCCACCGGCGAGGGCACGGGCATCGTGCACCAAGCACCCGCGTATGGCGAAGACGACCAAGCGACGTGTGCTGCCGCGGGCATCCCGATCATCATTTCGGTCGACGACGGCGGGCGTTTTCTCGATGTCGTGAGCGAGGTGGCGGGCCTGCAGGTCTTCGACGCCAACAAGACGCTCATCGGCATGTTGCGTGACCAGGGCCGTCTCGTGCAGGTGCGCAGCTACGAGCACAGCTATCCGCACTGCTGGCGGTGCCGCAACCCGCTCATCTACAAGGCCGTCTCGAGTTGGTTCGTGCGCGTGACCCAAATTCGCGACCGCATGCTCGAGCTCAACGAGCAGATCACGTGGGTGCCCGAGAACGTCAAGCACGGTCAGTTCGGCAAGTGGCTCGAGGGCGCGCGCGACTGGTCGATCAGCCGCAACCGCTATTGGGGTAGCCCGATTCCGGTGTGGAAGAGCGACGACCCCAACCACCCGCGCGTCGACGTCTATGGCTCGCTCGCTGAGCTCGAAGCCGACTTCGGCACGCTGCCGCGCAACGCCGCGGGCGAGGTCGACCTGCACCGCCCATTCATTGACGAGCTCACGCGCCCCAACCCGGACGACCCGACGGGGCGCTCAACCATGCGCCGCATCGAGGATGTCTTCGACGTGTGGTTCGACTCAGGCTCGATGCCGTTCGCCCAGGTGCACTATCCGTTTGAGAACGCCGACTGGTTCGACTCGCACAATCCAGCCGACTTCATCGTCGAGTACATCGGGCAAACGCGCGGCTGGTTCTACACGATGCACATTCTCGCCACGGCTCTCTTCGACCGCCCGGCGTTCAGCAACGTCATCAGTCACGGCATCGTGCTCGGTAACGACGGCCAGAAAATGTCGAAGAGCCTTCGCAACTACCCCGACGTGAGCGAGGTCTTTGAGCGCGACGGTGCCGACGCCATGCGCTGGTTCCTCATGTCGAGTTCGGTGATTCGCGGCGGCAACCTCGTCGTGACCGAAGAAGGCATTCGCGCGGGTGTTCGCGAGTTCTTGCTGCCGCTGTGGAGCACCTACTACTTCTTCAGCCTCTACGCGAACGCCGGCACGCTCGGGACCGCCGAGCGCCGCACCGATTCGAGCAATGTGCTCGACCGCTACGTGCTCGCGAAGACGCGCGATCTCGTGGTCGAGGTGACCGCGCAATTCGAGGCGCTCGATGCCCCCATGGCCGCGGCGGCCCTGCGCGACTTCGCCGACGTGCTCACCAACTGGTACGTGAGGCGTTCGCGCGAGCGCTTCTGGGCGGGCGATGATCGGGATGCTCACGACACGCTCTTCACGGTGCTCGAGACGCTCGCCCGTCTCGCGGCGCCGCTCGCCCCGCTCGTTTCCGAAGAGGTGTGGCGCGGCCTCACGGGCGGCGAGAGCGTGCACCTCGCCGATTGGCCGCTGGCCGAGGACTTCCCGGCCGACGCGTCGCTCGTCACCGCGATGGACCGCGTGCGGGCGATCGCGAGCTCGGGCCTGGCGTTGCGCAAAGCCCAGTCGCTGCGCGTGCGCCTTCCCCTGCAGAGCCTCACGGTCGTGACGCCGGGGGCTGCGGCGCTCGCCGACTTCAGCGACATCGTGCGCGACGAGCTCAACGTCAAGACCGTGACGCTCGTCGAATTCGACGAGAGCCTCGTCGATGACTACGGCATCGCGCGCCGGCTCGCCGTCAACTCGCGTGCCGCGGGCCCGCGCATCGGCAACCAGGTGCAGCAGGTCATCGCCGCCGCCAAGGCGGGCGACTGGTTGCTCGACGGCGACACGGTCGTCGTCGGCGGGGTTCCGCTCGG
>JAAFHT010000159.1 GCA_013297625.1 Actinomycetota bacterium
GCTCGACCTGGGCGCCGACGCGGCACGCCTGCTGAGCGGTGTCGACGGCGGGCAGTCGTTTGACTTTGTGCACGTCTACGACAACCAGATCGTGACCTCGACGATCCCGCTCGACGGCTTTCCGGAGGTGACCGGCTTCTCGTCGGAGTACCGGCCCATGATCGACCAGATGCCGGCGGATGTTCGGCTCGAGCAGCTCTCGAGCAAGAACTCTCACCTCAACCTCAATGAGGCGGCTGCGAGCGACGTGTAGCGACCGCGAGGTCTATGGCCAGGCGACGACGGGAGCGGCGGGGCGCCTGGAGTTGGCGCGGCTACGGGCGGCGGCGGGGCAGCTCGCGGGGCGCGACTACGCTCGCGGCGAGCCCTCGACGTCGGCGGCAGAGGTGTGGTCGTCGGGCACGCCCGCTTGAGCATCCGCCCGCCATGATCGCGCGCGTGGCTCAACCGTCGTGTGCGTGCGATAGGTGGCGACGACGCTCTCGAGGTAGCGCGTGATGATGGCCTGTTCGGCATCGTCGAACGCGTGAATTGCCCGGTCGACTTCGGTGACCATGGGAACAATGCGGCCCATCGCGCGCCCGACGGATGCGGGCTCCGGCACCACGAGTGTGCCGCGTCGATCGCCCGGATTCGGCGTGCGGTGCACGTGGCCGAGTGACTCGAGGCGGTCAATGACCGTCGTCACGGCGCCCGACGAGAGTCCCAGTCGCTCGGCCAACGCCGTAGGACTCAGCGGACCGGTGGCAATGAGGTGCTCCATGGCCGAGAGGTCGGTGGGGTTGACCGAGAGTTCGTCGCCGAGTGAGCGTTCAAAGTCGTTCGTCACGTCGAGAAACTCGCGCAGCAGCAGCGTGGCGGCGTGAGAATCGCCGAAGCTGGGAGTTTGCTGATGGGAGTCGTTCACGATGCCAGCCTACCGCTAGTTTCTTCGAGAGTCATGTATCTCGATAATCGAGATACACTGAGCACAGCACTTCGACCACTGTCATCCCACCCTGTTCAGGAGTTCCCTTGATCGCGATCTCGCGCTTCATCACCGCAGCGAAGACATCGTGGATCGTGCTCGTCGTCGGCATTGCCGCGACGGCCGCGCTCTTCGTTGCCGCTGGTTATCAGTCGGCAGACTCGGCACCCCCCGTGGGCTTGCCCGAGTCGGCCGAGTCGGTTCAGGCCGCTGCTCTGCAAGAGCAGTTCGCCGACGACGACGCCACGAGTGGTCTGCTCGTCTTCGGGCGCGAGAGCGGTGAACTGAGCGACGACGACATCGCCGCCATCACCGAGCGCACGGTCGAGCTCGCCGACATTTCGCTCGACGGCTTTGTGCCGCCACCTACCATCTCTGACGATGGTACGACCGCGCTCGTGGTGCTTCCGCTCGCGATCGAAGACAGCGTCTCGGTGCAGTCTGAGCGTGCCGACGAGATTCGCACGATTGCCGCCGACGGTCTGCCCGACGGCATTCAGGTGTGGTTCACCGGAGCCGAAGGCTTCTTGGTCGACATCTCTGCCGTGTTTGAGGGCGCCAACTTCGTTCTGCTGGGCGTGACCGCTCTCGTGGTCGCTCTGCTGCTCATCATCACCTACCGCAGCCCCGTGCTCTGGATCGTGCCGCTCGCCGTCGTGGGTGTTGCCGACTTCATCGCGGGCATCGTGGCGCGCTTGGTGGCGGATGCCGCGGGCATCACGCTCGACGGCTCGGTCACGGGCATCCTTTCGGTGCTCGTCTTCGGTGCCGGTACCAACTATGCGTTGCTGCTCATCGCGCGCTACCGCGACGAGTTGCGCTTGCACCAAGATCGCCGCGAGGCAATGGCGATCGCGTTGCGCGGCGCGGGCCCCGCGATTATCGCGAGTGGATCGACCGTGGCGCTGGCCCTGGCCACCCTGCTGTTTGGTGAACTCTCGGGCAACCGTTCGCTGGGTCTCGCCGGTGCGGTGGGCATTGTCGTCGCGATGGCGTACGCACTCATCGTGCTGCCCGCCGCGCTCGTGGTGTTTGGCCGCTGGTTGTTCTGGCCGCTCGTTCCGCGCTACGGCTCGCCCGACGTGATCTCGCGCAGCCCGTGGGGCAAGCTCGGTCGTGCCGTGAGCAAGCGACCCATCATCGTGGCCATCGCGGGCTTCGCCGTCCTCGGCGCTCTGGCGTCGGGCATGACCACGCTCAATGTTGGGCTCTCGCAGAACGACCGCTTCATCGTCAAGCCCGAAGCGGTGCTCGGCCAAGAGCGCATCGCCGAGGCGTTCTCGGCAGGCGCTACAGCGCCCGCGGCCGTGCTCATTCCCGTCGGCGATCTCGATGAGGTTCTCGAGGGCGTGCTCGACGTCGATGGCGTGGTTGAGGCACGACCCGGGCCGTCGAACGACGACATCGCTCAGGTCGACGTCGTGCTCGATGCTGACCCCGAAAGCCAGCGTGCGTTTGAGATCGTGGCCGACTTGCGCCTCGCGCTCGATGACTTGGGCGACGGCACAGGGCTCGTCGGCGGTATCGATGCCGAAGGTCTCGACTTGCGCGACGCGCAACAGCGCGACCAGAACCTCGTGATTCCGCTGATTCTCATTCTCGTGCTGCTCGTGCTCATCGTGTTGCTGCGCGCCTTGCTCGCTCCCGTGCTCTTGCTCATCGCTGTCGTGGCGAGTTACTTCAGCGCGGTCGGTATTGGCGCGATTCTGTTCGCAACGGTCTTCGGGTTCCCCGGCGTCGACA
>JAAFHT010000081.1 GCA_013297625.1 Actinomycetota bacterium
AAGACCGTCCAGGGGTCGAGTCCGACGTCGGCCTGGATGAGCAGAGCCACCGCGATGCCGTAGAAGAAGAGGCCGAGCAACAGCTGGCCCCAGCGGCGAATGGTGATGCGGGTCGGCGACATGAGTTCATCATCCCGAGCAAATTGGACTGTCGGCAAGAGGCCAATCTTGCTACCGTGGCCGCATGGTCAGCCTGTCTGCGCGATCTCTGGCACTCCAATTGGGTGATTGGCGCCCGGGCGGCACGACGCCGCTCTACGAAGCGCTTGCCGATCGCATCCGGTTGCTCGTGCTCGACGGGCGCATCTCGCTCGGCACGCGACTGCCCGCCGAGCGCTTGCTGGCCGAACACGAGTCGCTCAGTCGCACCACCGTCGCCAATGCTTATGCGCGCTTGCGCGACCTCGGGTACGCCCAGAGCGTGCGCGGCTCGGGAACCGTCGCGCGCCTGCCGCGCGACTTCGCCGACGGCGTTCCTACGATTGGGGAGTCGGCCGGCCCGGGCATGCTCGACCTCTCGAAAGCCACGCTGCCGGCGATTCCGATCGTGGCGCAAGCGGCGCGCGAGGCCGCCGAGCTGCTGCCCGCCCACTTGCACGAGAGCGGCTTCGACCCCGTGGGCCTGCGCGTGCTGCGCCAGGCGCTCGCCGACCGCTACACCGCGCGCGGGCTGCCCACTGAGGCCGACGAGATCATGATCACGCTCGGGGCCCAGCACGCCATCGCTCTCGTGGCCCGCACGATTCTTGCGCGCGGCGATCGCGCCCTCGTTGAAGCGCCGAGCTACCCGCACGCCGTCGAAGCCCTGCAGCTCGCGGGCGCGCGGCTCGTCACGGTGCCCGTCACGACCGACGAGGGCTGGAGCGACGACGCCCTCGAACAAGTCATCCCCCGCACGGCCCCCGCGCTCGCCTACCTCATGCCCGACTTTCACAACCCGACCGGCCGCACGATGCCCGCTGAGCAGCGCGCTCGACTGCACAGCCTCGCGGCCACGCAGGGCACCGTGCTTCTCGTCGACGAAACGATGGCTGAGCTCGGCTTCGCGCGCGATGACACCGCCCTGCCCTTTGCCGCGGGCGCGGCCGAGCGCGGGGCCACGGTGGTGTCAGTCGGCTCGGTCGGCAAGAGCATTTGGGGCGGAGTGCGCCTCGGCTGGATCCGCGCCGAACGCGACCTCATCACCCGCCTCTCGCTCGCGCGCCTCACGGGCGACCTCGGGTCACCCGTGCTCGAGCAACTCGTGCTGCTGCGCTTGCTCGAGAGTTATGACCGCGTTCTGGATGCCCGCCGCGAGCAACTGCGCACTGGCCACGCCCTCCTGGCCGCCGAACTGCAGCAGCGCTTCCCCAGCTGGTCGGTGCCGGAGGTCGATGGCGGCCTGAGCCTGTGGGTGAACCTCGGGGCCCCGGTCAGCTCACACCTCGCGCTCGCCGCTCGGGCCGAGGGATTACTCGTGGGCGCCGGCCCGCGCTTCGGCCTCGACGGAGCCTTCGAGCGTTTCGTGCGCCTGCCGTTCTGTCACCCGGCCGCCGTGACGATCCCTGCCCTCGACCTGCTGCAGCGCGCGTGGGAGCGCGTGAGCAGCCGCGAGCCGATCGCGGGCTCTGACGAGGTGCTTGCGGCGGTCGTGTAGCGTGAGCGGGCATCCTGACCGATCGGTCTGATTCCGGGTGCGCCAACATCCCATGCTGTGTAAACACTCAGCGAATGCTGGGATGCTGGCCCGCGCATCGTCGCGCATCGACCCTGCCTTCATTGCCACCTCGGGCATCACAGCCCGCCGTTCGACCGGAGTTACAACGTGCACCTTCTTTCGGTGTTCAGCCTGCGCAACCGTGCACTCATCGCGCTCATCACGATCGTCGTGGGCCTCTTCGGTGGCATCGCGCTGACGACGCTCAAGCAAGAGCTCATTCCCTCGGTGGCCTTCCCGCAGGTCATCGTTCTCACGCAATACCCCGGTGCGTCTCCTGAGATCGTCGAACAAGACGTCTCGACGCCCATCGAAACGGCCGTGCAGGGCATCCCGGGCCTCGAAGGCTCGAACGCCACCTCGAGCACGGGCTTCTCGATCGTGTCGATCAGCTTCGCGTTCGGAACCGACATCGTGCGCACCGAGCAGCGCGTGCAGCTCGCGATCAACCGTCTTGATTTGCCCAACGATGTCGACCCCCGCGTTCTTACCGGAACCATCGACGACTTCCCGATTCTTCAGGTCGCGGTCACGAGTGACTTGACTGCGGGTGAGCTCGAGTCGGCACTCGAGTCGCAAGCGGTCACGAAACTGACCGATCTCGAGGGAGTGCGCGAGGTCTCGATTCAGGGTGCCGTGGGTGAGCGCGTCACCATCACGCCCGATAAAGAAGAGCTGTTTGCCCGCGGCCTCACGACCGCCGACATCACGGATGCTCTCGATGCGTATGGTGTCTTGTTGCCGGCGGGCATCATCAACGAAGACGGCTTTGAGCTTCCGGTCATCTCGGGCGTTCGCATTTCTTCGGCCGACGAACTCGCCGCGTTGCCGCTGCTGAGCGCCGACGTCGAGGGAACGAGCATCGCCGACGTGGCCACGGTTGAGGTTGAGAACGACCCGGTCAATGGCTACTCGCGCGTCAACGGCGAGCCCGCCCTGACGCTCGCCATCACCAAGACTCCGGCCGGCAACACCGTCGAGGTGTCGCGTGCCGTTCAGGCCGCCTTGCCGGCCATTGCCGAAACGATCGGCTCGGGCACCGAGTTCATCATCGTGTTCGACCAGGCCCCGTTCATCGAGAAGTCGATCGAAGCCCTCGCGACCGAGGGCCTGCTCGGTCTGCTTTTCGCCGTCATCGTCATCCTGATCTTCCTGTTGTCGATTCGGTCAACGATCGTGACGGCGATCTCGATTCCGACCTCGGTGTTGCTCACGTTTATCGGCATGCAAGTGGCCGGCTACTCGCTCAACATCTTGACGCTCGGCGCTATCACGATCGCGATCGGCCGCGTTGTCGACGACTCGATCGTCGTGGTCGAGAACATCAAGCGTCACCTCGCGCTCGGTGAAGAAAAGACCCAGGCGATTCTCGTTGGCGTCAAGGAGGTTGCCGGAGCCATCACCGCGGCGACCGCCACGACCATCGCGGTCTTCTTGCCCGTCGCGCTCGTCGGTGACATCACCGGTGAGTTGTTCCGACCCTTTGCGCTCACGACGGCGATCGCTCTCGCGGCATCGCTCTTCGTCTCGCTGACGATCGTGCCCGTGCTCGCCTACTGGTTCTTGCGAGCATCGAAGTCGGTCACGGCTGCTGTCGATAATGAGGGTGCGCCGACCGGCCCGCTCACGATCGAAGAAGAGTCGGCGCGACCGTCAATGCTGCAGCGCGGCTACCTGCCGATCATTCGCTGGACCCTTAAGCGGCCGATCGCCACTCTCTTGCTCTCGGTGCTCATCCTCGCGGGCACGGGCGTGCTTGCGGGAGGCCTCAAGACCAACTTTATCGGCAACTCTGGCCAGAACACGTTGACCGTTTCGCAGACTCTGCCCAACGGCACGAGCCTCGAAGAAATCGATGTGGCCGCGACCGTCGTCGAGCAAGAGCTGCTCAAGATTGACGGAATCACGACCGTTCAGGCCTCGATCGGGGCCGGCACGGGAACCCTCGCCGCCATCTTCGGTGGCAGCGACATCACCTTCTCGCTCACGACCGACGATTCGTTCGATCAAGATGAGTTGCAGCAGAGTGTGCGCGACGCGCTCGAAGGACTCACCGGCGTCGGCGAGGTCGCGGTCCAGGTTGCTCAGGGCGGCTTCGGCGGCGGTGACATCGAGATCGACATCACCGCGACGAGTCGCGCCGACCTCGAAGAGGCATCACAACTGATCCTCGATGAGGTTCGCGCGCTCGACCAGGTTGCCGAAGCGTCGAGCAACCTCTCTGACACGCAGCCCTACATCGCGATCCAGGTCGACCGCGAGCGTGCGGCCGAGCTGGGCTTGAGCGAAATCGCCGTGGGTGGCATCGTCACGGCGGCGATGTTCCCGGCCTCAGTCGGCAACGTCGTCATCGACGAGCGCACGCTGTCGATCTTCTTGCGCGATGTGGATGCTCCCGTCACGGTCGACGAGCTGCGTGAGTTCAGCATCCCGACCGCCATCGGGCCGCAGCCGCTCGAAGAACTCGCGACCATCGAGCAGGTCGAGGGCCCCGCGAGCATCACGACGGTGCGCGGTGTGCGCAGCGCGACCATCACGGTCACGCCGGGCGTCACCGACGTCGGTGCCACCTCGGTGGCCGTGCAGGCGGCCGTCGACGAGACGACGCTTCCGGGCGGTGTGCAGGCGAGCCTGGGTGGCGTGACCTCGCAGCAGTCCGACGCGTTCAGCCAGCTCTTCCTTGCGCTGCTCGCTGCGATCTTGATCGTCTACGTCATCATGGTCGCGACGTTCAAGAGCCTGCGCCAGCCGCTGCTCTTGCTCATCTCGATTCCGTTCGCGGCGACGGGTGCGATTGCCCTGCAACTCATCGCCGACATTCCGATTGGGGTGCCGTCGCTCATCGGTGTGCTCATGTTGATCGGCATCGTGGTGACGAACGCCATCATGCTCATCGACCTCGTCAATCAGTATCGACTGAGAGGCATGAGTGCCTACACCGCGCTCATCGAAGGCTCGTCGCGTCGTCTGCGCCCGATCTTGATGACGGCGGCGGCCACGATCTTCGCCTTGCTGCCCCTGGGTCTCGGCATCACGGGCAGCGGCGGGTTCATCTCGCAGCCTCTCGCGATCATCGTGATCGGTGGTCTCATCTCGTCGACGCTGCTGACGCTGGTCGTTCTTCCGGCGCTCTACTACGTCGTCGAGGGTGCGAAAGAGCGTCGCGAAGACAAGCGGGCGAAGAAGGCTGCCGCTGCAGCAGGCGCCGCGAGCGAGTAACTTTTCGGCGGGCGTTCCGCCAACGGTCGGGGTGTTGCTAGCGTGATCGCACACCCCGACCGAAAGAGATTCGTCATGACCTCTCCCGCGCCTTCTGGCGACGCATCCACGACTGTTTCGCCGGGGGTCTTCGCGACCTCGAGCGTGCAGCTCGCGCCGTACCGCATTCAGTGGCTCGCACGCCTGATGTATGGCAACGCGTTCGAGATCGTCGTCATCGCCATCATCATTGCGAACGCCGCTGCTCTCGCGATCCTGACCTACGACGACGTCGCGCCCGGGGTCGTCGCGGTGGCCGAATTCATCGACCGCGCGGCCCTCATCTTCTACACGGTTGAGGTCGCGCTGCGCATCATTTCCTACGGCACCAAGCCGTGGATGTTCTTCCGCAACCCGTGGAACGTCTTCGACTTCCTCATCGTCGTGCTCATCCCGTTCCTCAACAACGGTTCGGTGATCTTCCGACTCGTGCGCCTCCTGCGCATTCTGCGCATCTTCCGCTTCTTGCCCGAAGCGCGCATTCTCATGCTCTCGATGATCAAGTCGGTGGCGCCCCTCGCGAGCCTCGGCGTGCTCATCGGCTTCCTCATGTTCATCTACGCCATGGCCGGCGTGTACTTGTTTGGCGAGCAATCGCCTGAGCGCTGGGGTGACATCGGCGCGGCGATGATCACGCTCACGGTCATGCTCACGCTCGAGAACTTCCCCGACTCGTTCCTCGGGGGGCTCGCGATCACGCCGTGGGCGCTGCTCTACTTCTTGAGCTACATGTTCTTCATCGTGTTCACGGTGCTCAACATCCTCATCGGAATCGTCATCACGGCCATGGACCAAGCGCGCGAAGAAGTCACGGCTGACCGCGCGAAAGAGGGGCTGCCGACGGCGACGGGCACGATCCACGTGCCGGCGTCGGCGCGGGATGCTCACGCAGCGCACGGCGAGCTCGACGCCCTGGCAGCCGACCTCGACGGGCTCGCGAGCGCGGGCACGGCATCCCCCGACCACATCCGGCGCATCCGCGATGAGATCGACCGCCTGAAAGCCGGGAGAAAATAATGCGCGGGCGCCGGGTCGCCGCCGCCGCTCTGGCTACGGTCGGGCTGCTGTTGCTTCCCGGCGCCATCATGGCCAATTGGGCCACGACGCAACTGATCGAAACTGAGCGGTTCGTCGCCACCCTGGCGCCGCTCGCCGATGACCCGGCGGTGCAAGACCGCATCATCACCGAGGTCACGGCGCTCGTCGACGAGCAAGTCGACATCGACGCTGTTACGACCGAGCTGCTCAGCGGTCTGGGCGAGGCCCTCGAGCTCGGACCGCGCGCGCAAGCCGCCCTTGAGCTCGTGAGTGCGCCGATCGCCGCCGGAGTGCGGTCGCTCGTTTCTGAAGTCGTGACCGAGGTCGT
Source organism: Actinomycetota bacterium (assembly GCA_013297625.1). GTDB lineage: Bacteria > Actinomycetota > Actinomycetes > Actinomycetales > Microbacteriaceae > Microcella. The sequence goes on from JAAFHT010000081.1 coordinate 6,321, forward strand.
GCAAGCCCCCGCGTTCAGCGCCGCCTGGAAGCGCTCGATCGAGGTTGCCCACACGCAAGCGATTCGGTTGCTCGCCGGCTCACCCGATTCACTGCTCACGCTCGACCGCGACGGAACCCTGAGCCTGCCTCTCGGTCCGATCGTTGCCGACGTGCGCACGGCGCTCATCGAGCAGGGCGTGCCCTTTGCCGCCGCGATTCCCGATGTCGACCGAGCGATCGTGCTCGCCGAAGTGCCCAACCTCGCGCTCGCCCGCGTCGTGTATCAGGTGGGCGTCACCGTCGGTTTCTGGTTGCCGTGGATCACCGCTGCTCTGCTGATCGGCGCGGTGCTGGTGGCTCCGCGCCGGCCCGCGACCGCTCGTACGATCGCGATCGTCACGCTCGGCGTTGCCGCCCTGCTGACGGTCGGCTTCGTGCTCGCGCGCGTCGCGATCGCGGCCTACGTGGGCCCCGAATCGTCGGCGCTCGCCCGCTCGGTGTTCGACGCCATGACCGCCTATGCCGTCAGCACGATTGTCGGCCTCCTCGTGTTGAGCGTTGTCATCGTGCTCGCGGCGTGGTGGCTCGGGTCGTCGCCGCTCGCCGCGAAGGGCCGTGCCGCTCTGAGTGAGCGGCTCGCGCAGGCGCGCGAAGCCCTCGGCATCGGGCCGAGCCCATTCGGCCTCGCCCTCCACCGCTGGCGTGCGCCCGTGCGCATCGCCGTCGTGCTGCTGGCTGCTCTGCCCGCACTGCTGCTGCCGCCGCTCTCGGCCCTCAGCGTGCTCGCGTGCGCCTTGCTCGCGGCGGGCCTGCTCGTCGTGGTCGAGGTGCTCGCGGTCGCGCCGCCGCCTCCGCCGCCCGCGAAGCGCGCAGCGCGACCGCGCGCAACGGCTGCCTCGAGTTAAGCCAGCTCTTTCTCCATACACACGCTGAACTCGTCGCCCACGTAGGGTCCGAAATTCTCGATGTGCCCGTAGCCACGCTGTTCGTAGAGCGCGATGGCCGCGAGTTGCTTCGGCCCGGTTTCGAGCTGCAGCGTGTGGATGCTCTGCGCCCGTGCGGCGGCCTCGAGAGCATCCATGACCGACGTCGCCACGCCCTGGCCGCGCCCGGCCTCGTTGACAAACAGTCTCTTCAGCTCACCCGTGCCGTCGCCCCGATTCACGAGTGCGGCCATGCCGAGTGCGGCCCCCGCAGCGTCACGCGCGACAAACACAGTCACGCCCTCCGCCACGAGCTCATCGAGGTTGAGCATGTAGCAACTGTCGGCCGGGTAGAGGCTCAGGGCGTACGCATCACCCGCGCGCAGCATGGTCTCGACCTCGGGCTGGCGAGGGTCTTCAACGGTCACGATGGTCACAATGCGCCCAGAATAGGCCAGTCGAGAGCCTCGTCGGGTACCCTAAAGGGTCGGCTGGAGGCGGGCGAGGGTTCTCGTCAGTGCATTGTGTGCGCCTCAGGGCCGGTACTCCCCGTCGTTCGACGGTCAGAGTTCACCTCGAGATGTGACGGCCCCCAGCCATCGACTGTCTGGGATAGTGGCGCGCGTGCGCCAACGAAGCTTCTTGCGTTACCCCAGAAAGAACCATGCCTCAGAACAACAAGGGCGGCGCTTCGCGTGCGCCCCAATCATCCCGTTCCGCTGCGCCTCGCGGTGCAGCCCCTCGCGGCGCCGGCGCGAAGTCGCCCGCCGCGGGTTCACGCAGCCCCAAGCACCGCGGCTACCGCCCCGACGAGGCCGCCGCGCCCGAGAAGAAGGCCCGCTGGAGCCGCGACGAACGCGTCGACCGCGGCCACGCCCCCGAGCGCGCTCGCCCCGACCGCGACGAGCGCCCTGCTCGTGACGACCGCGGTGCTCGCCCCGCTCGCTCCGGCGACCGCGACAACCGCGCCCCGCGTTCGTTTGATCGGGATGCTCGTCCGGCCCGCTCCAGCGACCGCGACGACCGCGCCCCGCGCTACGCCGACCGGGATGCTCGTCCGGCACGCTCGGGCGACCGCGACGCTCGCCCGGCGCGCGACGACCGCGACGCTCGTCCGGCGCGCGACGACCGCGCTGCCGGCAACCGCTACAGCAACGACCGCGGCTACCGCCCCGCGGCGACCAACGGCCGCCCCGCGCGTCCGGCTCGTGACGGCGATACTCGCGACGGAGCTCCCCGCACCGGAACCGGCCGCGCGACCCACCGCCCCGACTGGCGCCCGCAGACCGGCGCTGCGAGCACGGGTCGTCCGTCACGCTCGTTCGACCGTGACGCTCGCCCCGCGCGCGACGACCGCGCG
>JAAFHT010000173.1 GCA_013297625.1 Actinomycetota bacterium
CGCTCGGCGCGAAGTCGATGAGCGAGGCGCCGTACAACCCGGTCGCCCCCGCGCTCGCCAACGCGATCACGGATGCCGTCGGTACTCGCCCGCGCGACCTACCGATCTCGCGCGATCGTCTCTGGCGCCTACTTTCATAATTCAGGACTTTGCGGCGCTCCCGTGCCCGTACGACTAACTTGGGCCGCGAAAGCGGCCGAAGTTCCTGAATTACGAAAGTCGCAGGCCGAGCTGAGAAAGCGCGAACAGCAGCCCCCACCACACGAGTAGGCCACCAACGAGGCCGATCACGAGCTGCTTCGTCCAGCGCCAGAGCAGCCATGCGACAACCGCGGCGAGTACCGCCGGGATGGTTTCGATCAGCGACAGCTCGCCGCGCGGGGCGAGGATTCCGGGTACCGCAATCGCGCCGAGAACAGCGGGACCAACGAGGGGCAAGAAGCGCAGGGTGCGGTCTGGTGGCCGAATCTTCTTGGTGACCAGAAAGATGACACGCTCGACATAGGTGGCGAGTCCGGAAAGCGCGATAGCGAGGAGATCAAGCACCGGGCACCTCCTCCGAGGCCGGCGCCAGTGCCGCTGGCGAACCCGAGCGCGCGAGCACGATTCCACCGACGACAAGGCCCGCGATAGCACCGATCATCAGACCAAACCCAAACGGGAGCGGATGCGCAAGGAGGGCAACGATGCCCCCGACGGTCGCAGCGACGAGCCCAGCGCGATCCTTGATGAGCGGTAGCACGAGCAGCAGGAAGGTCAACGGGATGGCCAACTCGAGCGGCACCCACGACGGCACAAATCCGCCGAGCAGCACCCCGACGGTCACAAGGCTCGTCCAGCCGATCAGGCACGTGATGCCTGCAGCGAAGTAGTAGCCGAGCTGTTCCGCCTTCGAGCCGGCACCCGCCTCCCGTTCATAGCGCGAGATCGCGAGCGCGTAGACGGGGTCGGCGAGCAGGAACGCACCGAGCATGCGCTGCCAGCGGCTCCATCCGTTCCAGTGCGGTTCGAGCGAAGCGCTGTACAGCAAGTGCCTCGCGTTGACGATGAGCACGGAGAAAACGACAAGGGCAACACCCGCACCCGAGCCAAGCAGCTGGATGGCGACGAGCTGCGATGCCCCCGCGAAGATGATCGGTGAACTGAGAATCGAGAGCGCGGGCGATACGCCGGTCTGCGTCATTGCGGCACCAGCAGCGAGGCCGAACGGGATGTACCCGAGCACGATAAGCCCAGCGTCGCGCGTTGCTGCAGCGATCGCTGCGCGAGTGGGTGAGGACGTGGTCATCGTGCCACTGTGCCAGCCGAGGCAGACAATCGCCATGGCCAATCCGCGCCCCATGGCTCACTTTCACTATTCAGGAATCTGCGGCTCCCTGCTAGCCGAACTGCATCGAATCGACCGGTTGGGCCCGCAGATTCCTGAATTACGAAAGTAGCGCCCGGGATGCCGAGGCAGCATTGCGCGCGATCTCGGCCTGATCAGTGCGAGCCAGGTCGCCATCGCGAACCACGACCTCCCCGTTGACAAAGAGTCGCGTGAGCGGCGGCTGGCCAGCAAGAGACAGGGCGGCGACAGGGTCGTGAATTCCGGCGTGCTCGACACCGTCAATGCGCCACATGGCGAGGTCGGCAAGTTTGCCGGGTTCGAGGGACCCGATCTCGGCTGCCCTTCCAAGCACACGCGCGCCGCCCATGGTGGCGAGCCGAAGGGCGTCCCGACCACTGAATGCGTCGGCCCCGTAGCGAAGGCGCTGCATGAGCAGGGCGTTGCGCACCTCAGTGCCGAGCTGCCCAGACTCGTTCGATGCGGCTCCGTCAACGCCGAGACCAACGGGTACGCCCGCGTCAATGAGTGCGCGAATGGGTGCAGTACCGGCGGCAAGCCGCGCGTTCGATGACGGGCAGTGGGCTACACCCGTACCGGTTGCAGCGAACTTGCCGATCGCATCGTCGTCGAGGTGCACGCAGTGAGCGAGCCAGACGTCGTCACCGAGCCAGCCGAGCGACTCGAAGTAGTCGGTCGGACTCATACCGAAGGTTGAGCGGCAGAAGGCTTCTTCTTCTACCGTCTCCGCGCCATGCGAGTGCAACCGCACACCGAGCTGGCGTGCCAAAACAGCCGACTCGCTCAGCAGGGTTCCGGTCACGCTGAACGGCGAGCACGGCGCG
>JAAFHT010000088.1 GCA_013297625.1 Actinomycetota bacterium
GCTCCACACCCCGGCCGAGGGTGCACCCAGTGCCGGGCCGCGCCGCTCGGGCATCCAGATTTCGCTCATCGTCGTGGGCATCAGCCTGCTTTCGGTGTTCGCGGTCTTCGGCCTGGTCTACGCCTTCGTGACCTTCGGCAGCAGCGTGCGCATGGCGATCATCGTGGGCGGCACGCTCGCGACGATGATCGCGGCGGGCATGCTCGGCCGTCGCGGGCTCACGTCAACCGCCGAGGGCATCGCCGCCTTGGGAACCGTCATGCTCGTACTCGACGCGTGGGCTCTGCGCCTCAACGAACCGGATGGCCTGGGCGCCACGAACGAGACCATCTATTGGGGTGCTGCCCTGCTCATCGTGGGGGCGACCGCCGCCTTGTGGTCGCGCACCTCGTCGCTCGCGATTCCGGCGGTCGTGGGTGCGGGCTTGTTGCCGATCGGCGCCGCCCTCACGACGGGCTACCTCGTGCCCGAACTGCTGCCCCAGCTCGAGGGAACCGCTGGCGTCGCGGGAGGCATCGCGGGTCTCGCGGCCGCTGCTCTCTCGTGGTGGATCGTGCCCGTCTCGCGCTCGGCGGCCCGACGCGGCGCCCTCATCGTTGCGCACAGCGTGGGCGCCGTCGCGGCGATTGTCGCGGTGCTCGGCCTGTTCGACCTTGACCCGCAGTCGCGCTACTCACCGGTCATCGCGGGCGTCGTGCTCGCGGCCGCAGCAGCCCTGCACCTCGTGACGTTCGCGCCCGACGTGCGCCGCGCACGCGCAGCAGGCTCACGCCGCGCTCTCGACACGCTCACTCTTGGCGCGATCGGGGCCGGCGCCGCGGTGGCCGCCGTCGTCGGCGCGGTGATCTCCGCCGCACGGTTCGATCAAGACCGGCTCGTCGTCAGCGCTCCCCTTATCGCGGCGACGATTGTGGCCGTGCTCGCCGAACAGGCCTGGCGCCGCGTTGCCGCCGACGCACCGGTGCGCACCTCGGCGGCGTCGGCCACGGTCACGGCGGCTGGCCTCGCCGCCATTGCCGCCGGCCTGGCCGCGATCGTGGGCATCGCCGCCTTCGTCGAAGCCGGCACCCGCGGCCTTCAGGTCATTCCGCTCGACATCACCGACGCCGTCACCTCGGGTGAGCCGACGACGATCGCCGCCATCGCATCGCTCGCCCTCTCGCTCGGCATCATTGCGCTCAGTTGGGCGACACTCAGAGTGCTCGCGCATCGCGCTCGAGCGCTCACGCTCATGGGTGGCATCGTCGCCGTCGCGGCGGTTCCCCTGCTGCCCGCGTGGCGGCTCGTCATGCTCGTGTTTACACTCCTTGCGGTGGGGGCGGCGGTCGGCCTGCTCCTCGCGAAGCGCGTGTCGTCGACGGATGCTCGCCGCGCCCTCGTCGCCCTGTGCATCCCGCTCAGCACGGGCGCGGCGCTCGGCGCCTTCGTCACGGGCTGGGCGGTGCCGCGCGGCTGGGCCGTGGGGCTCATCGTGGCCCTCGTGACCATCGCGATCGCCCGCCCCACCACCGCCCTCGTGCCGCTGAGCGCCGGATTCATGGGCCTCGCCGCAGCGCTCGTGCTCGGCTCGATGCCCGAGCTCGCGGGCGACCTCAGCGTGGCACTGCCCGGGTTGGGCCTGAGCGCCGCGAGCGCCGTGATTCTCGCGGCCGCGGTGCTCATCGCGAGTAGTCAGGTGGGCGCGCTCGCCGCCCTCGAGCGGCAGGTCGTCGGCGCCGTGGCAACCCTCGCAACCGTCATCGCTGCCTTCTTCCCCGGCGCCGCGAGCCTCGACGGAGCTCTCGCCCTGGGCCTCGTGGCGCTCGCCCTGTGCCTGGTTATCACGCTCGGCCGTGGGCGCGCCGATCGCTCCGTCGAGCGGCGCGTGGCCCGCGTGCTGCTGCCCCTCGTGGTGGCTCGCGCCGTGCTGCTCGCGCTCGAGAGCGCGCCACTGGCGGTGTCGCCGAGCCTGGCGGCAGCAGCATCCGTCGGCGCGCTCGTGGTCGTGGCGATCGTGGGCCTGCTCGTGCACCACGGCGCCGACGAGGCGTCGTCGCGAGCCCGAACCCTGCGCTCGACCTTCAGTGATGGTGCGCTCGATCGAGCCGCAGGCGATGTCGCCGCCGTGATCGCGAGCCTCGCGGTGCTCGTGAGTGGGCTGAGCCGCGATCCCGATTCGGGGCTGGCGTGGCTGCCCGTGCTGGTTCTGGCCGTGCTCGTGCTCGTCATCGCGACGAGCCGCGACGGTCTCATCGGCTCGCGCTCGCCGCGTCGCTTCATCGGCTGGGTCGCCCTCGCGATCGCGACGATTGCCCTGTGGATGCGGCTCGCCGACACCGGCGAAACCACCGCCGAGCTCTATGTGCTGCCGCTCGCGGGCGCGATGCTGCTCGTCGTGGCAGCCAGCAGCTTGCTCGCGCGGCGACGCTCGCAGCCGGGCTCGGCCTCGGCCGCTCCCCTCACGGCCGCCGCCTTGCTGGTTGCCCTGCTGCCTTCGGCCGCCCTGAGCGGACTGCACGCCGCCGACGACGGCCAACTCGCCGCCACCCGCGCGATCGTGGTCGCGGCCGTGGCGCTCGTGCTCGCGATCGTTCCCTTGCTTGCCGAGCAGCGGCTCGATGCTGCGTTGCCCCGACTGAGCAGCGCGCTCGTGCTCAGCGGCGTGGGCGCTCTCGTCGTGCTCGCGGCGACCCAGACGATGGATCTACTCTCGGCCGCGGGTGGCCAACCGCTCGATCGCGCCTCGCTCGTGCGCGCCGTGCTCGTCGTGCTCGTGTTGAGCGCCGTGGGCGTCGCCGCGTGGATGCTCGGCGAAGGCCGCCTGCGCACCATCGCCACGGCCGGCGCGCTCGGCTCGGCAGCCCTCGGCGCGGGAGTGCTCGGCCTCGCGGGTGCCGCAGACCCGATCGAACTCGTGAGCGTTCCGCTCGCGATTGCCCTGCTCGCCGTCGGAACCCTGCACCTCGCCACGGTCGAGAAGGCCCGCAGTTGGCTGTGGCTCGCACCCGGCCTCGTCGCGCTGTTGGTCCCCTCGCTGCTCGCGATCGACGCCGTGGGCGAACCGCTGTGGCGTGCCGTCGCCATTGGCGTGGTAGCCGCGGCCGTGTTCGTCATCGGCCTCGTGCGGCGCCTGCAAGCACCGTTCGTGCTCGGCGGCATCGCCCTGCTTATTCACTTGCTCGTGCAGTCGTGGCCGCTGTTGACGCTCGTGGGTGAGTCGGTCGAGTGGTGGCTGTGGCTCGGACTCGCCGGCGTCATCATCATCGTGATTGCCGCACGCTTCGAACGACGCATGCAGAACGCGCGCGACCTCGCGACGCGCATCTCGCAGTTGCGGTAAGTCGAAGCAGTTAGCGCGCCGCGAACACGGCGCCGAGCGCGGGCGCCACGTGCGTCACGGTGCCCCCGAGCATCGTGAGTGCAACCGGCATCGAGCGCAACTCGTCGGCACTCACGGCAAGCGGGTCGACGTCGAGAGCAACCAGATCGGCGGGCTCACCGAGCGCCACGAGCGAACGCGTCGACGCCGCGAGGGCTTCGACGACCGTGAGGCACTGCTCGGGGTGGAAGGCCGGTCGGCCGTCACGCGTGCGACTCGTTGCCGCCGCGATCGCGATCCACGGGTCGAGCGGAGCAACGGGCGCGTCAGAGCCCAGCACGATGTGCGCACCCGCGTCGAGGAACGAGCGCAGCGCAAACGCCCGGCGCGTGCGGCCCGGCCAGTAGCGCTCGGCAACGTCGCGGTCGTCGACGGCGTGCTCGGGCTGCACGCTCGCGGTGACCCCGAGCGACGCGAAGCGGGCGAAGTCACTGTCGTGAACGAGTTGCGCGTGCTCGATGCGTCCGCCGCGGCCGAGTTTGGCAAACACGTCGAGAGCCAAACGATTGGCGCCATCACCGATCGCGTGCACGGCGGGCTCGAAGCCGGCCTCGATGCCACGGGCGAGCAAGGGGTGCAGGTCGCAGGGGGGAACGTTTAGGCGGCCGTAGGCCTCGGCGGGAGCATCCGGATACGGGTCGCAACAATAGGCAGTGCGCGTGTTGAGCGAGCCGTCGGTGATGACCTTGAGCGGGCCAACGGTGACGGTGCCCGCGAGGTGCTGGCCCGAGCGCATGCCGAGCTCGATTGCGCGATCGAGGTGCTGCGGGTAGACGCCAAACTCGACGCGCAGGGCGTCAAAGCCACTCGCGACGCGGCGCAGCCAGTCGTCACGGTTCCAGCGCATCTCGAGGTCAACGACGCCCACGACGCCGCGGGCCGCAGCTTCGGCCGCAGCCTCGGCAACCCAGGTGTCGAGCTCAGCGTCGGGTGCGCTGTCGAGGCGCGCCGTGATGGCAAAGGCCGCGTCTTCACGCAAAACGCCATCACCGTCGGCGCCGGCCGAGGGCTCGACCGCGAAGTGCACGAGCGCGGCGCTGTTGAGCCACACGCAGTGCACATCGGCACTGACGAGCACGATGGGGCGGTCGCTCGCGACGGTGTCGAGCAGGGCGGCGGCGGGCGCATCCGGCCACAGTCCGTCACGGAACCCCACGCCGACGACAACAGAATCGCGCGCCTCACCGCGAGCGATAGCCGAGCGCACGATCGCGACGGCTTCGGCGGCACTCTCGGCCGACGACAGGTCAATGCGGCGGCGGTGTTGTGCCCACTGCGTGAGGTGCACGTGTTCGTCCCACAGGCCGGGCATGATGAAGCGGCCCTCGAGGTCGATGTCGTCGAGCGCGGCCGGAGCGGTACCCGCGGGCGTGATGCCGACGATGACGCCGTCGTCGATGAGCAGATCGATGGGGTCATGGCCGCCGAGCGGGCGTGCGTTACGAATCGCGCGCGTCATGGTGTCTCCTCATCTCGCGGGCCAAGCCGGGTTGGCTGTAGGGCCCGTCACCCTCGAGTTCGGCGACAATGCGCTCGATCACCTCGGGTGTCTTGTTCTGGCTGAGCTTGGCGCGGGCGTCGATGCGCGTCACTCGCACCCGAACGCCGACCGTGCCTCGGGCTACACGTCGAGAGTACTCCGGGTCGAGGTGCAAGCCTCGCGGCTCGGCGACGTGCTGCTCGAAGTGATCGGTCAAGTGAGCGAGCGCCTCGAGGTTGTGCTCGTCGCTGAGAATCTCAGGCGTGCCATAGAGGTGCGCCGTGACGTGATTCCAGGTGGGAATGATGTCGCCCTCGCCATACCAACTGGGCGAGATGTAGCCGTGCGGGCCTTGCACGATGAGTAACACCTCGTGCTGACCCAGCTCGTGGGCTTGCTCGTCGGGGCGGCCCACGTGGCCCACAAGCACGATCTCGTCGCCCGTCGACGCGGCCTCGTCGAGCAAGAAGGCGTAGTGCGAGGCGACGATGCCACGGCCGGGTGGGCTCGACACGATCGTCACCCAGGGGTTCTCGCGAATCAGCCGGCGAATCTCGTCGTGGTCGTGCAGCAAGTAGTGCGGCGTGTGCCTCATAGGGTGACCTCTCTCATTGCTGACAACTCGGGCACCAGTAAAGCTTGCGGCCCGCGGCAACCTCGAGGGCAATGTTGGTGCGGCAGATGCGGCACGGCAAGCCCTCGCGCTTGTAGACCCAGTGGCGGTCGGCCCGGTTGCGCAGCGCGGCTCGCTGGCCTTCTTCGTCGAGGCCGTCCATCGTGAGCATCTGGCCCGTCTCGACGCCCACGCCCAGCAGGTAGACCCAGTCGCGCCACAGCGCGCGAATCACGTCGTCGGGCAGCTCCGCGCCCGTCGTGTGCGGGTCGAGGCGCGCGCGAAACAGCAGCTCGGCCCGATAGACGTTGCCGATTCCGCTCACGACTGACTGATCCATGAGCAACAGCCCGATGGGCACGCGCCGGCCCCGGATGCGCGCGAGCATGCGCTCCTCCCCCACGTCGGCGTCATCGACGAGCGGGTCGGGGCCGAGCGCGTCGATGACGCTCTGCACCGCCGCCGCATCGAGCACCTCGCACGCGGTCGGCCCGCGCAGGTCAGCGACCGCGCGCTCGGTGAGCAACCGCACGCGCACTTGGCCCACGGGCTCGGGCGGAAAGCCCTCGAGTGCCGCATCATCAATGGCGCTCTCACTCTCGGACTCGGCCATGCGCAGGCGCGTGCGCCGCGGAGCACCAATCGAGGAGAGGGATGCCTCGTACTCACCGACGACCGTCGAGCGCGCATCCGTCGCATCATCGGGGTCGGTGCCGGTCATGTTGGTCTGGCCCATGCGCCCGCCCGCCGAGCGTTGGGTGGCATCCTGTGTCACGGAGCCAGCGAAGTCCCAGGCCCCGTAGATGCCGAGGTGCACACGTAACAAGAGGGCGTGGTCGAACTCGAGAAACATCTGCTTGCCGACGGCCTTCGCATCGGTCATCGTGCGACCGTTCAGCAGCGCGGCACCCTCAGCGAAGCGGCCCTGCGGTGAGCTCGCAATGATCGTCGAGCCGACGAAGTGCCGCGCAAACTGCCGCGCGATGCGATGAACCGAATGGCCCTCGGGCACCGCTAGACGATCTCGTGCCCGGCGATCGTGCCGGTGGTTTCGTACTCGGCGAGTTGCGCGATGCGTCGCACGTGCCGTTCGTCGCCCGGAAACGGCGTGCCGATGAAGAGGTCGATGAACCGCAGCGCTTCGTCAACGGTGTGCTGGCGCGCGCCGATCGCGATGACGTTGGCGTCGTTGTGTTCGCGCGCAAGCTGCGCGGTCGCGTCGCTCCAGACGAGGGCGGCGCGTATGCCCTGCACTTTGTTGGCCGCAATCTGCTCACCATTGCCCGACCCGCCAAAGACGATGCCCAGCGCCTCGATACCCGCGGCCTGATCGCGCGCAACCGCTCGCGCGGCGTTGATGCAAAAGCTCGGGTAGTCGTCGAGCGCGTCGTAAACCTGCGGCCCGTGATCGTGCACCTCGTGCCCTTGCGCGGCGACGTGCTCACGCACCGTCTGGCTGAACTCGAGGCCGGCGTGATCGGTCGCCACGTGGATGCGCATGCCTCGATTCTACGAGGGGCGCGAAGCCTGGTCAGGCGATATAGATCTTGCGCAGCGTCTCGAGCACGCGCCACTCGGTTTCTTCGCCGTCGTCGAGGCGACCGACACTGCCCGCGACGAGTTCAACCTCGGTGCCGTCGCCGCGGCGCAGAATCGCGTGA
>JAAFHT010000165.1 GCA_013297625.1 Actinomycetota bacterium
AGCACGACCTTCTCGAGGCGCAGCTGGCGGTACTCGACCTCTGTGACATCCTCAAGCTCTGTCGAGAGCCCGACGACGCGCCGCAGCGCCTCACGGTCTTCGCGGTCGAACTGGTCGCCGTCGCGGTTGTCATCGTAGGCAGAATCCGCTTGCAGCGAGGGCGCACTGCCGAAGCGAAGCACCGTGGCCTTCTCTGCTGCTTGGCGCGCGAGCACGCGCTCGGCGGCATCCTGTTCTTCTGTTGCTGTTGGTTCAGTCATTTGGGGCTAACCCTACTTCTGGGAGTTCGATAGTTTATGGGGATGGCGAGCGAGCATTACTTCACGGATAACCCCGGAAGCGAGCTCAAGCTGCGCACGATCCACGCGACAATCGCGGGGCGAGAGGTCGAACTGACGACCGCGAATGCGGTGTTCAGCCCCGAGCACGTGGATGCGGGAACACAAGTACTGCTTTCATCGGTACCTGCACCTCCTCCTGGCGGAAACCTTCTCGACCTCGGCTGCGGCTGGGGCCCCATAGCCCTCACGCTTGCCGCCGAGTCACCTCACGCTACCGTCTGGGCCGTGGATGTCAACGAGCGAGCCCTCGATCTGGTGCGTCGTAACGCAGATGTTATGGGGCTCACCAACATCAACGCGGTACTGGCCGCCGATGTTCCCGCTGACCTGGAATTCATGACGATCTGGTCGAACCCGCCCATACGTGTTGGCAAGGCCGAGTTGCACGGTTTGTTGCAGACGTGGATGCCGCGGCTCGCGGTCGGCTCCGACGCGTGGCTCGTGGTCGCCCGCAACCTCGGCGCGGACTCGCTGCAGCGGTGGATGGACTCCGAGTTTGGGGACTCGTTGAGCGTCTCGCGTGAAGAGCTAAAAAAGGGGTATCGGGTTCTTCGAGCGCGGCGGCGCTAGGCGGCACGCGGGCGCGCGCGTGCACCGGCTTTGGCCGGCATGGCGATGCGCGTCTGGGTCGGGTCGACGTCGGCTGGTGGTGTGAGCCAGTATTGGGCACCGTCGCGAGTGATCTGCCACGCGTTGTTGTGCAGCAGGAGGTGATGTCGGCGGCAGAGCAATATTCCGTCTGCGAGGTCAGTCTTGCCGTTGTCGCGCTGCCAATGCTCAACATGGTGGGCTTCCGTCCACGACGGGGGCCGATCGCAGCCCGGAAACCGGCATCCACCGTCTCGCACAGCGAGCCCGACACGTTGGCGGGCGGTGAATAGGCGCTGGGTGCGACCGACGTTGACGCACTGCCCGTCGTCGTCGAACGAGAGGGCGATGACGCCGGTGTCGCACAGCATCCGTTCGATTGTGGCCACGGTAACCGCGTCACCGTTGTCTTCGAGGTGGCCGAAGCCGGTGCGGGCGGCCAGCACGCGTTCGTTGACAACTACCCGAACGGCGGGGCGGCGGGAACCAAAAACCGTGCCGGGGTCGGCGTCTACCGCCAACTGCACGATCGCGACGAGCGCGTCGGCCGCAATTTGCTCATTGGAGCGCTCGTCGGCCTCGAGTATGGCGTCTCGCGCCCGCTGTTCGTGCGACGCGAAGCGAGGCCCACCGCGGCGCGGTGACAGCACGGCGTCAACAGCGGCCATGATGAGCCCACCATCGAGGGCATCCAAAAGAAAGCGACCGCCGACCATTCCATCGCTGCGCCGCCACACCGTGAGCGAGCGCAGATCGCGCTGCTCTTTCTCGCGGCGGGCGACGGCGTCGGCGTCAAGCTCGTCGCGCGCATCGCGGGCACGGCGGCGAAGCTGGTCAGCATCCATCGACGCGGCGTCGACGAGCAGCGGTGAGGCCGTGTCGTCTGTGGCACCAAAGCCGATATGAACGGCGTGGGCGGCATCCACCGAGATTGTGCCGTCGAGCACGGCGACCCCGACCGCGGAATCGAGCCGAGAACCGACAGCCACGAACTTCGCGGCCTCTGACCGAGTGCCACCGGTCACCGATTGGATGAGCGCCGCCGGGTTCACAAACCCGAGCCGGGCCGCTAGCCCGTCGTAGCCCAACTCGCGCGCAGAGCGGCGGTCGATCTCGCCGGCCAGCGCGGCCGAGAAAACGTCGACCGTGCGGCGGTGCTCGGCGAGTGCCGCCTGCGCGGCGATCAGTGCGTCATCGGTCAACCCCTCGAAGCGCGCACCGAAGCCGGCGACCGCGTTAGCGGTGTCGCGCAGGCGGGCGGGGAGGTGATCCATGCGTCAATTCTCGCAGACATTAGAACGTATGTTCTAGTCGTTTGGGCAATCTGTGGAGAACTTTTCGCCTCCGCCTGGGGCCGGACAGACGCGACCGGATCGACGCGGCCGGATTCGCGCCGACGGGTCGAGGAAATTGCTCAATAATGCGCCAAGTACGCCACGTTAGCCATGCTGGCCCAGGACCCAGGACCCAGGACTCAGGACTCAGGGCCCAGGACTCAGGGCGATCATGCGTTAGCTAGCTCGCGCCTTGCCATACCTCTGCTGAGCGGCTTGACCACTAGTGCCGAGGATCCACCCGATGGTCGCCCACGAGTCGCCGTCGGCACGCATGGCAGCAACGGCCGCAACGATGGCTTGCTCCGCCTCTGACCGCGCTCGTACAGCCGCTTCTAGATTGC
>JAAFHT010000144.1 GCA_013297625.1 Actinomycetota bacterium
GAGCACCCCGCGACCGTTGCCAACATTGCGACTCTCCGCTCGCGGGGGGTGACGATCGTTGGTCCTGATTCGGGGCGTTTGACGGGCACCGACGTCGGGCCCGGACGCATGTCAGAACCCACGGTCATCGCCGCCGCGGCACTCGCAGTCGTCGGTCCGCGAGACCTCGCCGGGCGCAGCATCCTGATCTCGGCGGGAGGAACCCGCGAGCCGATCGATCCCGTGCGCTTTATCGGCAACCGATCGAGCGGCAAGCAGGGCGTCGCCCTCGCCGAGGCCGCCCTTGCTCGGGGAGCCTCGGTCACGCTCGTGGCCGCACACCTCGATGTCGACGCGCCGACCGGAGCCACCGTCGTGCCGGTGAGCTCAACGAGTGACCTGCAGACAGCGATGCGTAAGCACTCCGCCACCGCTGACACGATCATCATGTGTGCCGCGGTCGCCGACTTTCGGCCCACCGCGGTGTCTGACGGCAAGATCAAGAAAGATGCGGTCGGAGAGACGCTGAGTCTCGTCCTCGAGCGCACTCCGGATGTTCTCGCAGGGCTCGCGGCCGATCGACGTCCTGGTCAGCGGGTCGTCGGGTTCGCCGCCGAGACCGAGCCCGACGATGATCGCCTCCAGCACATTGGGGCCGAGAAGGCTCGCCGCAAGGGCGTTGACTTGCTCGTCGTCAACCGCGTCGGCCTGACTGAAGGCTTTGGCGCGGCGACCAATAGCGTCATGATGCTCGACGGCGACGGTAGCGTGGTGGCACGGGCCGCGGGCGACAAGCTGTCGGTGGCGCACCGTATTCTCGACCTGCTGGTCTAGCTGAGCGTGCTCGGTTCGGCCGCGCATTTCGCCGATCGATGACAGGAATCCCATGACCGCGTTGCGACTGTTCACCTCTGAGTCGGTCACCGAGGGGCATCCTGACAAGATCTGTGACCAGATCTCTGACAGCATTCTCGATGCCCTGCTCACGGTCGACCCGCAGAGTCGCGTCGCCGTCGAGACGCTCGTGACGACGGGCCTCGTTCACGTCGCCGGTGAAGTCACGACGAGTGGCTATGTCGACATTCCGGGCATCGTGCGCAAGCGGGTGACTGAGATCGGCTACACCTCGAGCGACGTCTGGTTCGACGGTCGGTCGTGCGGTGTCTCGGTCTCGATTGGCGAGCAGTCACCCGACATCGCGCTGGGAGTCGATGCGGCGTTCGAGTCGCGTGAGGGTGACAGCACCGATGCGGGCGACGTGCAAGGCGCGGGCGACCAGGGCATCATGTTCGGCTACGCCACCAACGAGACACCTCAACTCATGCCTTTGCCCATCTGGCTGGCGCATCGCCTCGCCGAGCGCCTCGCCGAGGTGCGCAAGCAAGGCGTGCTCGACTACCTCGCGCCCGACGGCAAGACGCAGGTCACGGTCGGCTACGAGGGCTCGGTGCCGCGCACGGTCGAGACCGTCGTGCTGTCGACGCAACACTTGCCCTCGGTCACCACGGCTCAGCTGCGCGACGACGTTCGGCGCACCGTCATCACGCCCGTGCTCGAGGCCGCGGGCTTCGACGCCGACTCGCCGCGCGTGCTCATCAACCCCACGGGCCGGTTCGAGATCGGTGGTCCGCAAGGTGATGCGGGCCTCACGGGGCGCAAGATCATTGTCGACACGTACGGCGGCGCATCCCGACACGGCGGTGGTGCGTTCAGCGGCAAAGACCCCTCGAAGGTCGACCGTTCCGCCGCCTACGCCATGCGGTGGGTTGCGAAGAACGCGGTTGCCGCGGGTCTGGCAGACCGCCTCGAAGTGCAGGTTGCCTATGCGATTGGCACGGCTGCTCCCGTGGGCCTCTATGTCGAAACCTTTGGCACGGCGCACGTCGACGAGACGCGCATCATCGACGCGATTCGCACGGTGTTCGATCTGCGCCCCGGTGCGATCATTCGCGATCTCGACTTGCTGCGCCCGATCTACGCGCAAACCAGCACCTACGGCCACTTCGGCCGCGAGCTGCCCGACTTTACGTGGGAACGCCTCGACCGCGTCGACGCGTTGCGCACGGAGGCCGGTCTCTAGCGTGCCCTCAGCATCCATCGCTCGGGTGCTGCTCGATTCACCCCTGCCGCAGCTCGACCGCTTGTTTGACTACCGCATTCCTGAGCGGTGGCGGGAGTTGGCCGTTCCCGGCGTGCGGGTTCTCGTGCCCTTGCGTTCGGCGGGCAGGCAAGCGAAGGGTTATCTCGTCGAGGTCGTCGACGAAGTGGGCTACGACGGCGTGCTCAGCGAACTAGATGAAGTGGTCTCGCCCGCTCGCGTTCTTGACCCGCACGTCTTCACCCTGATCCGCCGAGCAACAGATCGCGCTGCGGGCGTCGCGAGCGACCTTGTGCGGCTCGCGGTGCCTCCGCGTCAGGTTCGTGTCGAGAAAGCCTGGCTTGCACGTCGTGCTGAGTCGCCGGCCGCGGCAGAGGCCCGGCACGCGCGGCGGCCAACCGCGCCCAGCATCACGGGGTACGCGCCCGAAGCCCTCACCGAGGTTGTGCGCGCGAACGACACTCTTGCGTCTGCCGATGACGATCGTTCTGGGTCGTCACGACGCATCGCGCTGACGGGCATCGCCGCGCCCGTCGAAATTGCGCCAGGCGTGTGGGTGCCCGCAAGTCTGCGCACGCTCGCCGAGTTGGCGGCGGCCACGCTGGCTTCGGGCCGAAGCGCCATCGTGAGTGTGCCCGACTATCGCGACCTCGATCATCTCTCGGCCTGCCTCGACCTGCTCGTGACGGGTGATGACGTTGCGCGCATCGATGCGACACAGCCGGCAGCCGATCGGTACCGAGCCTTTCTGCGCACACTCGACGACCGCCCGGTGATCATCGTGGGCAATCGATCAGCGTTGCTTGCTCCCGCGCCCGCACTCGGGCTCATCGCCGTCTGGGACGACGGAGACTCGCTGCATGCCGAGCAACACGCGCCGGGCATCCACAGCCGCGATCTCGCCCTGTTGCGTCAAGAAGATTCGGGATGCGCGCTCGTGTTCGCCGCCCACGCGCGCAGCACCGACGTGCAGCGTCTCGTCGAGGTGGGGTGGCTCTCGGCCGTCGAGCCCAGCGGCCGGTGGCGCCGTCGCATCACGCCGACGGCACAGCAAGCGGGAGGCGATTCCGGTGCGACGCGCGCGCGGATTCCGTCGACGGCGTGGCGCACGGTGTCTGACGCACTGCAGCGTGGGCCGGTGCTCGTGCAAGTGGCACGGCCGGGCTACGCTCCGCGACTAGCCTGTGTCGATTGCGGCGAAACGGCACGGTGCATGACGTGTCAGGGGCCGTTGGGTGTTGCGCGAGCCGGCGCGACTGCATCGTGCCGGTGGTGCGGCGCCCTCGCTGCAGACTGGCGATGCTCACACTGCGAAGGCGAGCGCTGGCGCACGGTGGGTCGGGGCGCGAGTCGCACGGCCGATGAGCTGGGCCGCGCGTTTCCGGGAGCCCGTGTCGTCGTGTCGGACGGCGCGACGCCGCTGCAGAGCGCGCCGGGTGG
>JAAFHT010000022.1 GCA_013297625.1 Actinomycetota bacterium
CCCGCCTGACCGACGGATGCCCCGCTCTACTCGCCCGTCGGCGCGATCTCGGTGCGGTGAAAGTTGAGCCACGAGCGTGAGGCCGTTGGGCCGCGCTGACCCTGGTAGCGATTCAGGTATTGACCCGTGCCATACGGGTTCTCGGCCGGAGAGCTGAGCCTAAAGAAGCACAGCTGCCCAATCTTCATGCCCGGCCACAGCTTGATCGGCAGAGTCGCCACGTTGCTGAGCTCGAGCGTGACGTGGCCGGTGAAGCCCGGGTCGATGAAGCCAGCCGTCGAGTGCGTCAGCAGCCCAAGGCGACCGAGCGAGCTCTTGCCTTCGAGGCGCGCGGCGACGTCATCCGGCAAGCTGACCTGCTCGTAGGTCGACCCGAGCACGAACTCACCCGGGTGCAAGATGAACGGCTCGTCGGACTTCGCCTCAACCAGCCGCGTCAGCTCGGGCTGCTCTTCGGCGGGGTCGATGAACGGGTACTTGTGATTGTCAAAGAGCCGAAAGAGCGAATCGAGTCGCACGTCGACACTCGACGGTTGCACCATCGCGAGATCGAGCGGATCAAGGCCGATGCGGCCCGACGAAAGTTCGGCACGGATGTCGCGGTCGCTCAGAAGCATGCGGTCAGCCTAGCGAGACGCCCGGTTCGCTACACTGGCGAAGCACTGCCGCAGTGCAACCGGGGATGTAGTTCAATGGCAGAACTTCAGCTTCCCAAGCTGATAGCGCGGGTTCGATTCCCGTCATCCCCTCTGTGTTGATTCCTGGCTGCGGCGCAGCGCGCTCCGCGCGCCGAGCGCGGTCGCCGCGCTTCGCTCGGTTCGACGCCGTTTACTGGGGCTCGGAGATTGCGCGGCCGATTGCCGGCTCGGCCTCGGCCATGAACCGACGCACGTCGTCATCGACGATGATGTCGCTCGGGCGCAGCGGACGCACAAGATGCAGACCGTCGAGCGAGCGGATGCGACTCAGCGCCACGTAGGTCTGGCCCGGCGCGAAGGCCCGCGGGCCCAGATCAACGATCGCGCGGTCGTAGGTCGACCCTTGCGACTTGTGAATGGTCACCGCCCACGCCAACCGCAAGGGAAACTGAGTGAACTCGGCGACGACGTCTTTCGAGACCCGTTTGGTCGCAGCCGAGTAGGTGTACTTGTATTTCTCCCACGTGGCCGGCACGACCTCGTGGCTTTCACCGTCGACCTCGACGAACACCGTGCGCCCAATGCGCTCAACGGTGCCAAGACTGCCGTTGACCCACCGCGGGTGGCCGTCTCCACCCGTGTCGTTTCGCAAGAACATCACTTGCGCTCCCACCTTGAGTTGCAGGTCTTCGTCGGCGGGGTAACCCCCCTTCGGCCCGAACTCTCCCGCGATGTCGGCGCGGGCGGTCTTGGGGTCTCCGGGAAGCTTGCGCAAGGCATCCATATTGATGCGGGTCACGGTGGCGTTGGTCGTGGCGAGCGTGAGGATTCCATCATCAGGAGCCGGTCGAGCGCCGGCTTCGTTGAGTGCCCACCCAATCTCAGGAGTCACCGTGCCGTGGCGAACCGCCGTCAACATGGCGCGAAAGTCGGCATCGTGCTGACGGTGGATGGTCTGCAGCTCGACGATGCGAAGCTCGGCGTCGCGCCACACCGCCGCGTCAAAGAACCACATCGAGCGGTAGTGATCGGCGTAGTAGGCGCGCTCGCCTTCGTCGCGGCCCGGCACCGGAGCGAGCTGGTAGGGGTCGCCGAAGAGCACGACCTGCACGCCACCGAACGGTTCGTGACGGCGAGCTCGTGCCTGGCGCAGACGGCGGTCGATGGCATCCATGAGGTCAGCGCTCACCATCGACACTTCGTCGATGACGACCGTGTCAATCGACGCGAGGAGCTTGCGCAGCTCGGCAGAGTCGTCGAACTCGTGATCGGCAATGAGCCCGATGGGAAGCCGAAAGAGCGAGTGGATCGTTTGACCGCCGACGTTCAAGGCCGCGACGCCGGTGGGAGCACACACCACCACCGAGCGCTCGGTCGACGCGATGAACGCCTCGAGCAGCGTCGACTTGCCGGTTCCGGCGCGGCCCGTCACAAACACGTGCTCTCGCGTCGACTCGATGAGCTCAAGAACAGCCGTCTGCTCAGAGCTCAGGGTTTGGCCACCGGCAGACCGGTCATCGCGCACTGCTATGACCCTCTCTTTCGACCGGCCGCCGCCCTCGTCGATCAAGCGTCGGCTCCCCACTGTAACCGCGAGGGAGCGCCACTGTGGCACAGCTCGCGGCGTTGCGTCGGCCCCTGCGTAGGCTGGGCGTCATGACCAGGGCAGCACTCATCGGAGGAGGAGCCGTCGCCGCTCTTCTCGGCATCGGCGCCCTGGCTTTCGTGATGCTCATTGGCTCGGCCGCGACGCCCGCAGCGCACGTCGAGCGATACCTCGACGCCCTCGCGCGCGACGACCTCGTCGCCGCCGCGACGCTCGCCGGCCTCGAGCCGCCGACCGCGATGCCCCTCGGCGATGAAGGCGAGCCGAGCATCCGCCGCATCGTCAGCAGCACCGATTCGCGAGACGGCACCGTCGCGGTCACGGCTGAATATGGCACCGACACGGATGCCGTGCAGGTGACCTTCACCCTCGAACCCGCCCCGCCCACCTTCGGCGTTGTTCCGGCGTGGGCTTTTGTTGAGCCCCCGGTCGCGACGCTCGAGGTCGCGGCCGACTGGCACGATGCCGTCGCCGTCTCCACGCGCTCTGTCGTGGCGAACGCCGCCGGACAACCCGCCGCGGTTAGTGTTTTCGTGCCCGCGCGCGTGAGTGTGCGCCTTGACGACCCGTTGCTCGTCGCTGAGCCCCAAACAGTGCGCGTCGGCGCCGAGGGCTCGTCGCCCCTCATCACCCTTGCCGTCGAGCCCTCAGAGCGCTTTCAGCGCGCGATGCAGGCAGAGGTTGTGCGCTTGCTCGACGAGTGCGCCGAACAATCGGTGTTGCAACCCACCGGCTGCCCTTTCGGCGCGACAGTCATCGACCGCGTTGTCGGCGAGCCCCAGTGGCGCATCGACACTGTCGACACGGTGACAATCGAGCCGGGAGAGCGTCCGGGTGCGTGGAACCTGCGCGGTGAAGGCTCGGTGCAACTCGTCGTCGAGGTGCAGAAGCTTTTCGATGGCACGGTGTCGACGCGCGACGAACTCATCGGGTTCGTCGTTCGCGGTGAGGTCACCATCACCGACCGTCAGCCCGAGATTCGACTGTCTTCGGCGGGGGGCTAACGCTGCGCAGTCTGGCGCGCACGATCGGCGAGCATCGCGTTCCACGCCTCGAGGTCAGCGTCGCCGTCGCGGTCGGCCCGGCGGTCGAGACGCTTGGTCTCGCGGCGATCAGCACGACTCCAGCTCCACACGACGAGCATCGCGAGCACGAGGGTGGGAATCTCCCCCACGCTCCAAGCAATGCCGCCCGCCGTCTGCTGGTCTTGCAGAGGGGGCTGGCCCCACTCGCGGCCCATCGCCCCGAACCACTCGGGAAGCAGCATTCCCGTGCCGGTGATGAGGGAGAGCCCGAAGAAGGCGTGGAACGCCATCGTCGCGAGCAAGATGATGAGTCGAATGGGATACGGCGGCCGGTAGGGCGCGGGGTCGACGCCAATGAGGGCGTTCACGAACAGATAGCCGCTCAGCAAAAAGTGCAGCACCATCCACTGGTGGCCGAGGTGATCACTCACGGCCCACGAGAACAGCGGTGAGTAGTAGAACACCAAGAGCGAAACCGCGAAGACCACCGACGCCACGATGGGGTGACCCACAATCGCCGCGAAGCGGGAGTGCACGATGGTCAGAATCCACTCTCGCGGCCCCCGAGACCCGTCTTTGCGGGCGTGGATGGCCCGTGCCGCGAGCGTCACGGGCGCCCCGAGCACAAGCATCACGGGAATACCCATGCTCAGCACCATGTGGCCAAGCATGTGGATGCTGAACAAGTAGCGCTCGTACACAGCGATTCCGCTGCTCGTCACAATGACGAGCAACACCATGCCAAGCGTCCACAGAATGGTGCGGTGGATGGGCCACTGATCACCCCGGCGGTGCATTCGCACGACGCCGGCGAGGTAGAAGAAAGCCCCAAATCCCGCGAGCAGAGCCCACAGCAGATTGAGATCCCACTCGGTGGCGAGGCGCCACACCTCGAAGGCGGGGGGCAGCGGCGCACCCGTGAGAATCTCGGCCGGCGTCGGATTCGCCAACAGGTCAATGGGGATCTGCGGCACGGGGGTCGGGGTGCGAGCAAGCGCCGTTGCGAGTCCTGACGCGACTCCCATGAGGGCGAGCTCTGCCGTCACGATGAGCCAGAAGGTCGAGAGCGGACGCACCTCGCGCTCGAGTCGAGCAATGAGCCGACGTCGATAGGCCGCACCAAAGGCGCCCAACCCGATGAGCGAGACCACTTTGGCGGCAACAATGAGCCCGTAGGGCGTCGCGAGCGCCTCGAGGCCCCCCATGCGCAATTGCGCACTCACGAGTCCTGAAAGGGCAACCACGATGAAGGCCACGAGGGCAATCGTCGAGTAGCGAGCGAGCACGATGGGCAATCGATCGGCCAGGGCTCTCCGCGCCAGCACGATCGTGAGCAGGCCGCCCACCCAAACCGCCGCAAAGACGCTGTGCAGATACACCGCAGTGACGGCCGCATCGTGATCGGCCGTACCGCCCGAGTGCCCGGTCTGCGCGACGGGCCACAACGCCGCGGCGGCGACAAGCGCGACGATCGCCAACAGAGAAGGGTTTCGAATCGCGAAGCACAGCACCGTTACGACGGCGGCCATGACGATGGTGGCGAGCCACGCTTGACCAAGCTCAGTCGTCGTCAAGAAAGCCGCGATGAGCCTGCCGAAGCGCTCATCGACTGTGACGGGCTCGAGGTAGGCAGCAAGAAAAGTGAAGAAGGCCGTCGCCGCCGAGGCCACTGTCCACACCGCGGCCGACGCCGCTGCAACGTCAAGCGCACGACCGTGTTCGGGATGCTCGGGCGAGAGAGCGAACAACGCCAGGAGCAGGCCGCCAATCGCGCCCGCCGCGCCCAGGGTGGCCGCGAGCTTGGCTATCGGAAGCCCGTACCGAACGGCGGCCCCGGGATCAGCAATGAGAGCAGCATCGGCGCCCCCGCCGAACACGAGCCCGACGAGCAGCGCAACGAGAGCGCCCGACACGAGGGCAGCCACACCCACGGCACCCCAGGGCAGGGGTGTCGTGCGCACGCGCGGGGCCAGAGCAGTCACCGCTCCAGGCTAGGCGACACCGCTGTGTGGGCGCTCGGTAGCGCGGGCATCATCGACGCCCACACGCACGATGGGCGGCTCCCTGAGGGGAGCCGCCCATCGTGCGTGGTGCTGTGTGATGCGAACTTACTTGGCAGCAGCCTTGAGCTTGGTGCCGGCGCTGACCTTGATGCCGTACGACGCGGCGATCTGGATGGCGGCGCCCGTCTGCGGGTTGCGGCCCGTGCGCGCCTCGCGGTGCGTGCGCTCGAACGAGATCCAGCCCGGGATAGCAACCTTCGTGCCGCTCTTGACGGCGCCAGAGACGACCGAGAAAAGGGCGTCGACAGCGCGGTTCACATCAGCCTGGCTCAGGCCCGACTCAGCGGCGATCGCCGCGACAAGCTCGGAACGGTTCATGGTGTCCTCCTCGGACCTCAACGTTGGTGGGACGGTTCGTGGTCAAGTTCTGACCGCGAGCCGCCTCGACGGTACCAGCACTTCCGCGTGTTTCCGGGCAAGTCAGCCCGGTGAGCCGCAAGTGGTGAATGCCTGCGCACAGAGGAGGAGGGGGCATCCCTGACCGGAATGCCCCCTCCTCGAGAGACTGACGTGCTGAGTGTTACCAGCTCGACTTGGTGATGCCGGGCAGCTCGCCACGGTGCGCCATGTCGCGGAACCGCACACGCGAGATGCCGAACTTCGTCAGCACACCGCGGGGGCGGCCGTCGACGGCGTCACGCGAACGCACGCGCACGGGCGAGGCGTTGCGGGGGAGCTTCTGCAGCCCCTTGCGCGCGGCCTCACGCGACTCGTCGGTGCCGTTGGGGTCAACGAGCGCCTTCTTCAGTTCGAGACGCTTCGCGGCGTACCGCTCGACGACAACCTTGCGCTGCTCATTGCGCGCGATCTTGCTCTTCTTCGCCATGACTTAGCGCTCCTCGCGGAATTCGACGTGCTTGCGGATAACCGGGTCGTACTTCTTGAGCACGAGGCGGTCAGGGTCGTTGCGACGGTTCTTGCGGGTCACGTAGGTGTACCCGGTACCGGCGGTCGACTTGAGTTTGATGATCGGACGAACATCTTGCTGCTTAGCCACTAGATCTTCTCCCCACGAGCGAGCAGGTCTTTCACGACAGCCTCGATGCCACGGGCATCGATCGTCTTGATGCCCTTGGCCGACAGAGTCAGCGTGACATTGCGGCGAAGCGACGGCACGAAGTACGTCTTCTTCTGGATGTTCGGGTCAAACCGACGCTTGGTGCGGCGGTGTGAGTGCGAAATGTTGTGCCCAAAGCCGGGAACGGCTCCGGTCACCTGGCAGGTTGCTGCCATGGGTGTACTCCTGTTCTGGTTACCGCAGGGCTTCCGTGATGGATGCTCTGCCCAAGATCACTTGTCGGCACGCTCTTCTCCGAGCGTGAACTCGGCTAAGGGCATACGTGTGCGAAGAACTCGCAACCTCCCCATGGTACGGGGTCGAGAACGGTCGCGCAAAGTGCGCGCAGAAAGCCGAGGGCTAAATCGTGAGCGAATCGCCCGAGCTGACGATCTTCTGGCGCGCGAGCGCCAAGTTTGACTTCGCCCGATTAAGCACGAGGTACAAGAAGATCGAGGGGTCTGCCGCGATGGGTCGCATGATGTGGTACTGGCCCGTGAGGGTGATGATGATGTCTTCGATCGAGTCGCTCATACCGAGCGACGTGATCATCGTTCGGTTGGCGCGCATCACTTCGGTGTTGCCGGCGGCCGTGATCTCGATCTCTGCCGCGCTACCGCGCTGACCCAAAATCATGCCGGATTGGCTGTCGACAAGGGCGACCCACTTCGAGCCGGCGAGGTCGGTCAAAGCGCTGAGGGTTTCGTCTACGTTTGCCACGACAACCTTTCCCACGTGTTCGAGTTGGCCCAACATTAGTCCCGCTATCACGCGGGGAGAGACCTACTTGCTGGTCTCTACCATCACAGCGATTTGCTCCGCAGTGCTCTTCGAGGCAGACAAGACTTTGCCGAGGGTCTCTGACTTGTTGAACACGGCCGACAAGACGAGCTGTTGACGAGGAATACGCAATTGAATGACGTGGCCGTCTTCGGTCGCGAGCACAACGTACTCTGACGTGCCGATCTTGAGCTCTTCGGCCACGCCCTCGGCGAGCGCCTGCAACGAGCTCACCATGCTCGCCAAGCGCTCGTGGTCTGACCCAGAAACACTCGCCACCTCGAACCCATCGTCAGTGACGAGAACCGCGTAGAGAAACGACGTGCAGATCGAGTCAAGTTCTGTGAGCAAGACACCGCCGCGGGCGACGACGTCTTTGTTGTGGTGAAGTGCAGTGGTCATTGACGGGGTTCCTCATAGCGGGAAGGCACTGCCGCCCGACTTTCGATGTTCAAGATGAGCGAGAAGAGTGCAATCTTCATCTGCTCCGGACTCCGGGCGTCAACCGAGAAAATCGGAATCGACAATCCTGGGCGAGCAGCCGCGAGTGCAGAGTAGTACTCCTCGCGCGTCGGCCCCAAACCCACGTCTGAGCGAGAGATCGCCACGACGGCTCCACCCCGCTCGTAGAGTTCGTGGAAATAGTCGATGAAGTACAGCATCTGACCAATGGGGTCGGGGTTGTCGTTGTTGACGAGCAAGATCATGCCCACGGCCCGGCGCATGAGAACCTTCCACATGAACTCAAACCGTGTTTGGCCCGGGATGCCGTAGAGCCGAACCTTTTCGTCGGGGCCGATGGTGATTTCGCCGTAGTCAAGAGCGACCGTCGTCGTCGCCTTGTCAGCGGTCACACGATCAGTGTTCGCGGCTTCGGTTCGCACGGGATCGATGTCGCTCAGGCTCGCAATGGCCGCGGTCTTGCCGGCGCCCATCGGTCCTGTGAAGAGAACGACGTGTTCTGCCATTCCTAGAAGCCCCAGCGATCGCGGAGTCGGCTCCAGAGGCCCCCGGTCGATCGCTCCGCGTCGGCTGCGGGTTCAACGGGTTGAACTGCGGCGGCCGGCTGAGCGGGCAGGTGCTCCAAGATTCCGAGAAGGCTGAACGCGTTCATGGCGCCGGGCACCGAGTCGGCATCCGCCGGAAAGAGCTCGACGAGGTCATCGACCGTTGTGACGTGGTTCGCGAGGTGCGCCGTCAACCGCAAGTGAAACGTCGTGTGAAAGACCCCGGTGAAGTCGGGCCACGCGGTCAGGCGGTACGGAGCCGTCGGTGACAACCATGGAGCGAGTCCGCCGTGAAATGAGCTGCGGCCAACGTTCCACAGCAGCAACTCGAGATTGCGAGCGGGGCCGGCCGGTTCTTGGTCGTCGGGCGACACCACGTACGTCTGCACCCCGACGCGCACAGGGTGAGTCGGAAAGTCGGTGAGGTCGTCAGTCGAGAAGAACTTCTTTCGGTGAAGGTCGACGAGGTACGGAGTGCGGTCGTCGGGTTGCAAGACGATGCCCATGGGCGCAGCGATCTTTCGCACCGAATAGATCGCGCGTGCGGCGTCGTCCCACCCGTTGTCGACGCTGTCGGTGGGCGACGCAACGGTCACCATGGCGCCGTCGCCACCGGAGGAAGATTGATCTGCCATGAGTCCTTGCCGCCTACGCGATTCGCGGCTGACGAACGATCCCGACGTCACGCCGCTGTGAGGACTTCAGCGTAGGCCGGGGGGCCTGAACATCCAAATAAGTGCTCACCATTACATGACCAGTCGACCGTCGTACTCGGTCACCTTGTACCGGGCCATCGCGAGATTCGACTGTGCCTTGTCGACGATCACGTAGAGGAAGACCTTTGGGTCACGCGTCAGCGGGCGAACGACGTGGTACTGACTCGAGAGCGTGATGATCATGTCGTCGATCGTGTCGGTAAGGCCGAGCGAGTTCATCGTCGCGAGCTTGGCGCGCACCGCTTCGGTTGCGCCCGCGGCCGCGATATCCATGTTGATGCCCGACCCCGACTGACCCAAGATCATTCCCGAACCGCTATCGACAAGCGCGGCACACAAGGCACCCTGCAGGCTCATGAGCGAGTCAAGCGACTCTTGAATCGTCATGCGCTCGGTGCTCGCCGTGGCGGCGGGTGCAGCGGCGGGCTTTGCGGCGGGCGCCTCGGCCGGCTTTGCCGCGGGCGCCTTTTCGGCCGCCGCAGGTTTCGCGGCTGGTGGTGCCTTTGCGGGCGCCGGAGGGTTTTCTGGAGGCGCGAACGAATCGAGCTTGGCGCCCCACGAACCCTTGTAGTCGTCGTCTGTCTCTTCGGGAACCGGGGCGGGTTCCTTACCGCGAAGCGCCTTGCCCACCCATGGGTTACTCACGACAGCACCGCCGTCGTTCGCGCACAGTGCAACTCGCGCATGAGACTCTCCCTTAAGTCGATACTTGCTGCTCAGATCACTCGTCGTCGTCAATCAGTGAGTCAACACCGACGGTAAGTGTGTGTTGATCGTAAACCGTGATTCAGCCAACGTCTAGGCAACGCGAACCTGGTTCATCCACCATTCTGGCCTGATTAAGCGACGAGGGTGACCGCGCACTCTCGGCACAGGCCAAAGACATCAACGATGTGATGGGGCTGCACAAAACCATGGCGCGCCGCAACCGCTCGCGCCCACTCCTCAATCGCCTCTGCCTCGATTTCAACCGTGAGTCCACAGTTTCGACAGATCAGGTGATGATGGTGGCTACCGGGGGTACACGCGCGGTAGAGCGACTCGCCATCTTGCTGGAGCGAGTCGGCCTCGCCCTCCTCGGCGAGGTCGGCAAGCGCGCGATAAACCGTGGCGAGGCCGATGCCTGAGCCAGCATCCTTCAAGGCGCCATGCAATGCCTGCGCACTCACAAAGTTCTCGGATCGGGCAAGGGCTGTGCGCACGGCCTCGCGCTGCCATGTGTTGCGTTTCATGCGACTCTCCGGATGGACAGGCCCTGCGCAACGGGTCGTGCCCGCCGGCTGCCGATGATGCGGCACACGACGTAGATCACAAACGAGATCGTCGTGATGTAGGGGCTGATGGGCAAAGAGCCACCAAGCGCGAGCAAAATGCCCCCGACGGCAGAGACAAAACCGAACACCATGCTCAACACGGGCACGAGCACGGGCGACGCTGAGACGCGCAGTGCCGCGGCTGCCGGTGTCACGAGCAAGGCGAGCACGAGCAAGGCCCCAATAATCTGCACAGAGACGGCGACCGTCAGACCGAGAAGCGTCATGAAGACGATGCTGAGGGCACGGCCCGGCACGCCGCGGGCACTTGCGACCTCGGGGTCGAGGCTGTCGAAGGTGAGCGGCCGCCAGACGATGAGCAACGCCACGAGTACGACGATGCTGATCGTGATGAGAAGGCCTAACTGCGGCAGGTCAACGCTGATGATCTGTCCGGTCAGCAAGCCAAACTTGTTGCCGCTGCGCCCCGGGTAGAGGGCGAGAAACAAGATGCCTAAGCCAAGCCCGAACGGCATGAGCACACCGATGATCGAGTTGCGATCACGGGCCTTCGCGCCGAGGATGCCGATGATGGCGGCCGCGATGAGCGAGCCCACGATCGACCCGGCGACCACATTGATTCCGAGCAAGAGAGCTGCCGCCGCACCGGCAAACGAGAGCTCGCTGATGCCGTGCACCGCGAACGCCATGTCGCGCTGCATGACAAAGACCCCGATGAGCCCGCCGACGATACCGAGCACGGCCGCCGCGATGATCGAGTTCTGAACGAGGGCGAGCAACTGCACATACGTTGCCCAGTCGACGCCGATCACGCGATCACCTCGTGGTGGTGTTCGGCCTCGGGCGCGCCCACGACGATCACGCGACCGTGCGAGCGAAACACTTCGACCGGAGTTCCGTAGAGGCGCGACAACACGTCATCACGCAATACCTCGTCGGGTGTTCCCACGGTGAACCGCCCCTGCGCGAGATACAGCACGCGGTCAACCATCGCGAGCACGGGGTTGATGTCGTGGGTGACGAAGATCACCGAGGTGCCGTGCTCGCGGCGGCGCGCGTCGATCAATTCGCTCACGGCGCGCTGGTGCTGCAGATCGAGGCTCATGAGCGGTTCGTCACACAGCAGCAGTGTGGGGTCGTCGGCGAGAGACTGAGCAACCCGCAGCCGCTGTTGCTCTCCGCCCGAGAGGCTGCCGAGCGGACGGTCGGCGAAGTCGGTGGCTCCGACTGACGCGAGCAGCGCATCCACCCTCGCCCGGTCTGCGCGCGTCGTGATGGGAGGGCCGTAGCGCTGACCATTGACGCCGAGCATCACGAGGTCACGGCCGCGCAAGGGAGTGCCGGGGGCGGCAATCTTCTGCTGAGGGATGTAGCCGATGCGCCGGTGGCCTCGGTGCGCAGCGTGCCCACCGACGAGCACCTCGCCCGCGTCGAGGCGCTGCTCGCCCAGCATCGCGCGCAACAGACTCGTCTTGCCCGTGCCGTTTCCGCCGAGCACGGCGATGAACTCGCCGGGGCGCACATCAAGGTCGAGCCCACTCCAGAGCACGCGTTCGCCAAAGACGAGCGCCCCGCCCCGGATGCTCAGCACCGGTGCGGGGTCGCTCGAAACGCCTTCTGGCGTCACGCCGGCGTCAACGCCTGGGCGACCGCTTCGATGTTGGCGCGCATCCACGAAACATAGTCTTCCCCTTCGGGCAAGGTTTCGACGAATGAGACCACGGGGATGCCGGCGGCCTCAGCGGCCGCGCGCACGCGCTCGGTCTCGGGGCTCGCGGTCTGCTCGTTGTAGGCGAGCAGTCGAATCTCACCCGAGGCGATGAGGTCAAGCGTCTGCCGCAGCGCGAGCGGGGGAACGTCGGCGCCCTCTTCGATTGCTTCGAGAAACTCGGCCGGCGTCTCGTCGTCAAGGCCCAGCTCGGCCAACAGGTAGGCCGGCACGGGCTCAGTCGTCGCGACGAGACCGCCACCCAAGGCTGCGGCAACCGTCTCGAGCTCACCCTCCAGGGTCTCGAGGTCGGCGAGCCAGGCTGCGAGGTTCTCTTCGTACGTGGCGGCGTTCGCAGCGTCGATCTCGGCGAGCTCGGTCGCAATGGCCGAGGCCACGTCGCCCATCACGTGCACGTCGTACCAGACGTGCTCGTTGACACCCTCGATGTGGCCGTGGCCGTCATCCTTCGAGTGGGCCTCCTCCTCCGAGTGCGCCTCACCCTCAGCGTGCGCCTCCTCTTCAGAGTGCGCCTCCTCTTCAGCGTGCGCCTCTTCCTCGGAGTGCGCTTCGTCGCCGTGGGAGTGTGCGTCTTCTTCGAGGCCGGCCACGGCCGAGGCCGAAATGACGACAGCGCTGGTTGCCGAACCCTCGACAAGCAGGTCGACGAACGGGTCGTACCCGCCGCCGTTCTCGATGACGAGATCGGCTCCTGCGATGGCGAGCTGGTCTTGAGCACTCGCTTCGTAGCTGTGCGGGTCTTGAGCGGCGGAGTCGATGATGCTCGTGACCGTCGCGAGGTCTCCCGCGATCGAGGCGGCGATGTCGCCGTAGACATTAGTCGAGGCGACGATCGACAGCCCCTCGGTGGTCGGTGCCGGCGCGGTGCACCCCGTGAGGGCAACTCCCGTTGCTGCGGCGAGAACGATGGCTGTGGTGCGCGTGCGTGCGATCATGCCTCGAGAATAGGCCTTATCGAGAATGATTGTCAAAAACGTTCTCAATAAGCCTCGCTGGGCGACGGTGAAGGCTCAGGATGCCCCGCTACCGTTCCACCATGTCAAACCGCCGCGCCATGCTCACGATGACCGGGCTTCACCGCGCGGTGTTGCGCCTGACCGGTGGCCGCCTCGGGCGATCACTCGGGGGTATGCCCGTGATTGACCTGACCACGGTCGGACGCAGTAGTGGGGTTCCCCGCACGGCGATCCTCACCGTTCCCCACCGCGAACCGATGCCAGATGGCGGCGAGCGCCTCATCGTGATCGCGAGCCGCGGTGGAGACGACGCGCAGCCCGCGTGGTACCTCAATCTCGTGGCCGAGCCGGCGGTGCAGGTGGCGAGGGTCGGCGAGCATTCACGGCCCTATGTCGCGCGCACGGCTGACTCGGCCGAGCGGGCGCGACTGTGGCCGCTCGCCGTGCGCTCGTATCGCGGCTATGCCGACTACCAGCGCAAAACGCAACGCGAGATTCCTGTGGTGATTCTCGAGCCCGCGCCTGACATGACCAACGACTAGTCGAGCAATAGCGCCGGCTCTTCGATGACGCTCGCGACGTCGGCAAGGAATCGGCTCGCGACATCGCCGTCAACAACGCGGTGATCGAACGAGCCACCGATCGTCGTCACGAAGCGCGGACGCACCTCGCCGTCGACGACCCACGGCTTCTGCTTGATGGTGCCGAGCGCGACGATCGCGACCTCGCCCGGGTTCAAGATCGGTGTGCCGGTGTCCATACCGAAGACCCCGATGTTGGTGATCGTGATCGTGCCATCGGCCATGTCTGACGGCTGCAGCTTGCCGTCGCGCGCCGTGTTCGTCATGAGCTCGATCGCCTGCGCGAGCTCGCGCAAGCTCAGGTCTTGTGCATTCTTGATGTTCGGCACCACGAGCCCGCGAGGCGTGGCCGCCGCGAAACCGAAGTTGACGAAGTGGTGCACGATGATCTCGGCATCGGTCCACGTCGAGTTGACGGTGGGGTTGCGTCGCACCGCCCAGATCATCGCCTTCGCCATGATCAACAGCGGTGAGACCTTAATGCCCGCAAAGTCGGGGCTCGCCTTGAGGCGCTTGACGAACTCCATCGTGCGCGTCGCGTCAACGTCGACGAACACGCTCACGTGAGGCGCGCTAAACGCACTCTTGACCATGCCGGCCGCGATCGCTTTGCGCACGCCCTTGACGGGGATGCGGTCTTCGCGCTCGTTCGGCCACGCGGGCGTCTGAATGTTGCGGAAGACACTCGCCTGCTGCGCGTGCCGAATGACGTCGTCGCGCGTGATCTCGCCCGCGAGGCCCGTGGCCGTCACGGCCGCGAGGTCGACGTCGAGGTCTTTCGCGAGTTTGCGAATCGGGGGCTTCGCGATGACGGGGCCCGAGTCGGCGGCAGGCACAGAGGTGAGGCGCGGTGCCGCGGCGGCCGCGGCGGGGGCCGGGGCCGCATCAGTACGTCCGCGCGTTCGGCGCGAGGCGACGTGGCCCTTCGCGCCGTAGCCGACGAGCACAGCGCCGGGCTTCTCGGCCTCGGCCTCGCTGACGATGCTGGATGCCGTATCGGCAACCCCCGCATCCGTTGCCCCGGGCCCGATCGCCGGGCCGTCGCCCCGCACGGTGATGATCGGGGTTCCGACCTCGACGGTCTGCCCCTCGTCGACCAGCAAGGCATCGACTGTGCCGGCAAACGGCGACGGCAGCTCGACGAGCGACTTCGCCGTCTCGATCTCGACGAGCACCTGGTTGATGGTCACGGTGTCGCCGGGCTTGACGCGCCACGACACGATCTCGGCCTCGGTCAGGCCTTCGCCGACGTCGGGGAGCGGGAACTCGGAGATGCTCACGATTCCTCCAGTGCGATCAGTAGGCCAGGGCACGGTCGACCGCGTGCAGGATGCGGTCGACGTCGGGCAAGTACGCGCCCTCGAGTTTGGCCGGGGGGAAGGGGGTGTCGTAGCCGCTGACGCGCAGCACGGGAGCCTCGAGCGAGTAGAACGCCTTCTCGGTGACGGTGGCGGCAATCTCAGAGCCGATGCTCACCGAGCCCGGCGCCTCTTGCGCCACGACGAGTCGACCCGTTCGGCGAACCGAATCGAGCAGCGGGGCGTAGTCGATCGGCGAGAGCGAGCGCAGGTCGACGACCTCGATACTCGTGCCCTCTTCGGCGGCGAGCTCTGCGGCGTCGAGGAGCATGCTGACCATGGCGCCGTGGCCCACGACCGTGACGTCGGTGCCGGCGCGCACAATGCGCGAGGCGTGCAGTTCGGCACCGGGCGAGGCGAGGTCGACCTCACCCTTGGGCCAATAACGGCTCTTGGGCTCAAAGAACATCACCGGGTCGGTGCTCTCGATGGCTTGCTGAATCATCCAGTAGGCATCGTGCGGCGTCGCGGGGCTCACGAGGCGCAACCCCGCGGTGTGGGCGAAGTACGCCTCGGGGCTCTCTTGGTGGTGTTCCACCGCGCCGATGTGTCCGCCGTAGGGAACGCGAATCACGACGGGCAACTGCAGCGCGCCCTCGTGCCGCGCCGTGAGCTTGGCGAGCTGGGTCGTGATCTGGTCGAAGGCCGGAAAGATGAAGCCGTCGAACTGAATCTCGACCACGGGCCGGTAGCCGCGCATGGCCAGGCCAATCGCGGTGCCCACAATGCCCGACTCGGCGAGCGGGGTGTCGAGCACGCGGTGCGCGCCGAACTGCTTCTGCAGGCCCTCGGTCACGCGAAACACGCCACCGAGCGGCCCGATGTCTTCGCCCATGAGAACGACTTTGTCGTCGGCCTCCATGGCTGCCGCGAGGCCGAGGGTCAGAGCCTTGGCCATGGTCAACGTCTCGGTTGCCATCACGCACCCCCCTCGAACGATGCCTCGTAGTCAGCGAACGCTTGGCGCTGAGCATCCATGACCGGATGCGGCTGGCTGTAGACGTGCGCGAACATCGACTCCGCTGCGGGCGGCTCGAGAGCGAGAGTGCGGGCGCGGGCCTCCGAGGCGAACTGCTCCGCCTCGTCGTTGACCTCGGTGAAGAACGCCTCGCTCTCGCCGAGACCGCGCAAGTAGGTCTCGAACCGCGAGATCGGGTCGCGCTCTTGCCAGTAGCGCAGCTCGTCGTCGTCGCGGTACTTCGTCGGGTCGTCACTCGTCGTGTGAGCACCCATGCGGTAGGTGAGCGCTTCGATGAACTGCGGGCCCTCGCCCGCGCGAGCGGCGTCGAGGCTCGCGGCCGTCGCGGCATAACTCATCAGCACGTCGTTGCCGTCGATCTGCACGCTCGGAATGCCAAAGCCGCGAGGGCGGTGGAACAGCGGCGTGCGCGACTGCACGCGCACGGGCACCGAGATTGCCCAGTGGTTGTTCTGCAAGAAGAACACCTGCGGCGTTTGGTAGCTCTGAGCGAAAATGAATGCTTCGTTGACGTCACCCTGGCTCGTGGCGCCGTCGCCGAAGTAGACAAGCACGGCGGTGTCTTTCTCGGGGTCACCCGTGCCGACCATGCCGTCGAACTTGATTCCCATGGCGTAGCCCGTGGCGTGCAGCGTCTGCGAGCCAATCACGAGCGTGTAGAGGTGAAAGTTTCCGGTCTCGGCCGGGTTCCAGCCGCCGTGGGTGAGGCCGCGGAGCATCTTGATGATCTGCACGACATCAAGGCCGCGAATGTGGCCGACCGCGTGCTCGCGGTAGGCCGGGAAGATGTGGTCGTGTGCCTTGGCCGCGAATCCTGATCCGACTTGCGCCGCCTCTTGGCCGAGGCTCGGAATCCAGAGGGCGAGTTGACCCTGCCGCTGCAAGTTGCCGGCCTCGATATCGAAGCGACGAATAACGCGCATGGTGCGGTAGAACTCGCGCAACTGCTGCTCAGTGAGGGCATCCACATACGGCAGGTACGCCTCGGTGGCCTCGCTGACCACTCGGGTTCCGTCGGGCGCGAGCAGCTGCAGCGTCTCCGGGGTGTACGACATGGATTCCACTCTAGGCCCGCACATGCGGCCGCTGGTCAGAGGGTGCGCACAACCTCACTCGTGGCGGCCAACAGAGTTTCGACAGATTCGGCCTCACCGATCGAGACGCGGATGCCCTCCGGAGGGAACACGCGCGCCACGATCCCGGCCGCGGCCAAGGCCTCGCCCGCGGCGGCCGTGGCCGGCCCGGTCGGCAGCCACACAAAGTTGCCCTGCGAGACGGGCACGCGCCAGCCCTGCTCGAGCAATGCCTGCTGCACCGCATCGCGGCGCGCGGCCAGGGATCGCACGCGCTCGAGCAGCTCGGGCTCGACCTCCATCGCGGCCAGCACCGCGCGTTGCGCGGCCTCGGTGACGCTCAACGGAATCGCCGTGCTGCGCGCGGCGTCGAGCACCTCCACCGGGCCGATGGCGTAGCCAACCCGCAGCCCCGCGAGCCCGTAGGCCTTGGAGAACGTGCGGAGCACCACGAGGTTGGGGTAGCGCCGAAGGAGCGTGGCGCCGTCGACGGCAGCCGGGTCATCGATGAACTCGGCGTAGGCCTCGTCGAGAATGACGAGCAAGTCGCTCGGTACCGCAGCCATGAAGGCGTCGAACTCTGCGGCTGTCACCACGGTGCCCGTGGGGTTATTCGGCGTGCAGACGATGATCGCGCGCGTGCGATCGGTGACCGCCGCCGCCATCGCCGGCAGATCGTGCCGCGCATCGTCGGTGAGGGCGACCCGCACGCTCGTCGCGCCGGCGACCGTGACCAAGCCCGGGTAGGCCTCGAAGCTCCGCCAGGCGAACACGACCTCATCGCCGACGGTCGCGGCCGCGGTAATGAGTTGCGCGAGGATCGCGACGGATCCGGCGCCAACGATGACCTCGTCGGCGGTCACGCCGTGCCGCAGGGCAAGCCGCTCACGAACGGCGAGAGCCGTAGCATCCGGATACCGATTGATGTCGAGATCGCGAACCGCGGCGAGCACGGCCGGGTGCGGCGGAAAAGGGTTCTCATTGCTCGAGAGCTTGAACGCATTCGCCGTCGCTGGTCGGCCCTGCTTGTAGGCGGGCAACGACATGATCTCGGGTCGAAGCCGCACAGATGGCGGGCTCGTCATCGGGGTCTCGGTCACCCGCCCAGCCTACGTCGACCAGCGCGCGCGGCACCGGCGACGGTCGTTTACCGGTTCGTCAATTGCCGCTACGGCACCCGAGTGTGCATAGTTGAGGCATGGGACGCTTTCTGATTCGCCTGATCATCAACACCATCGCCCTCTGGCTCACGACGATCATCGTCGAAGGCGTCAAGGTTGTGTCGTATGGCGCCGAGGGCGACACGGTCGCTCTCGTGCTGACCTACCTGCTCGTCGGCCTCATCTTCGGCGTCGTGAATGGCGTGATCGGCAACATGATTCGCATCGTCGCGTTTCCGGTCTACATCTTGACTTTGGGCCTCATCGCCCTCATCGTCAACGGCTTGCTGCTTCTGCTCGTTGCGTGGATCTCGAGCCTGCTCGGGTTCGGCCTCACGGTTGACGGCTTCTGGTGGGGTGTGCTCGGCGCGGTCGTGCTCGGCCTGCTGAGCTGGCTCATCGGCGTGCTGCTGCGACCGCTCGTGGGCCGCAAGCGCACCTAGACGATCGCGCTTACGACGGCGAGCTCGGGATGCGCGTCGCCGTGTAGGCACTCGCGGTTCCTGACTGCGGCACCGGCGGCAACGCGTCGATCGCCGCCCGCAATGCGACACTGTCGTGCGCGTCGGCCCGTGCCGCGGTACGCAAGTAGCGAGCGAGGTCGTGGGCAGGAAGAGCCCCGTCGACGAGCTCGCCGGGCGTGACGGCATCGCCACGAACGACGACGGCGGTGGTCTCGCGACGGATGCCGGACAGCACGGGGACAAGATCATCGCGGTGCTCAATGACGATGGCCGGGTAGTCGCCGCGAACCGGAAGGCCGCCGCTCGGGGCTCCCACCGTTACGAGACCCGTCGTGCGGTAGTCGCCCGACTCGGCGAGCATCGTCGCGATCGCACCGCCTTGCGAGTAGCCCGTGAAGACGATCGAGGTTGCGCTCGTCACACCCTCGGCCGCGAGCGCCGCGCGCACGGCCTGCACCGACGAGGCCTCCGAACCAGCAATGATCGCGATGTTGCTCGCCATGTCCCACGGTTGCTCACCGCCCATGGGAGCGTGTGCGTCAGTGCCTGCGATATACACCTCGACGTGGTCACTGCCATCGGCAAGCGTGTAGCGCTCGATCGTCACGGGAGTGGCAGCGTCAGGAATGCGGCCGACGCGATCGGCGAGCGAGTCGGGGGGCGCGACGGGGCGGGTCTCACCGCCGCGCCGCAGATCAGAGCCGGCGCGATCGACCCGCACGGGGTCGACGCCGTTCGCGCCCGCGAGAGCCGCGAGCCCGACGACGGCGAGTGCTGCCGAGTCGATGCCCGTGACATCGAGGCCCGCCTCGCCCAGCGCCGCAACGACCGCCGGAGGCACACCCACCGTGCCGAGCACGGCATCGTCAGCGAGCGTCAGCGCGGCACGAATCGCCTCCAGCACGGCGGGCTCGCGCAACGCGGGTAGCAGCGCAGCGAGCGCTGAGTCGAGGTGGCCAGAAACGAGCTCGCGCGCGTGCTCGGGCATGAGGCTAGCGACGGCAGCAACCCTGCTCGCCGCGACAACCAGGCCCGGCAGCACCAGCAATCCCAGTCGTGACACCACCAAGGCCGCGGCTGCTGCGCACTGCGAGGCGATGAGTTCGATCGAACGTGCCGCCGCGCGCTCGGTCGTCTCGTAGAGCGACGCTGCCGTGCGGAGGGCCCGCGAGAGCTCACCCAGCTGATCTCGAGACCGAACGATGGCGCCCTCGATTTCCCACAGATCGGCATCACGACCTCTGCTCGCCCCCGTGCGCAATGGGGGGATGCGCACCACGACCTCGTGGCAATGCTCGGCGGCTGACTGCAACGCCCGGCTCACGCGGGCGAGCTCGTCGATCGCCACGCCCGCGCCCACGCCGACCGCAAGGCCTCGCGTCATGGC
Organism: Actinomycetota bacterium; assembly: GCA_013297625.1. GTDB lineage: Bacteria > Actinomycetota > Actinomycetes > Actinomycetales > Microbacteriaceae > Microcella. The sequence goes on from JAAFHT010000022.1 coordinate 19,854, forward strand.
ACGGCACCGAGGCCGCGCGCTGCCGCGTTGCTCGCCTCGAGCTCCAGCTGCGCGCGCACGCCATACAGTTGCTCAACCTGGCGCGACAGCCGCGCCCGCTCGATGCCCACGGCTTTCTCCAGAGCATCACGAGCGACTCCCCACCAGCCGTCGATCGCGCCGTTGTCGGGCAAGAGCGCAGTAACCGCGACGAGTCGGTGCCGGAGGTCGTCGACGAGAACCGCGTGCCGGCGCAGCTCCTCCGCCGAGTTGCCGACCGGAGCCAGTGGGGCACAGGCGGCCGACGTGGTGGGTGCGAATGGGTCGAGGGCTGAGGCGCCGTACATGGAAGGTCCTCTCTGCGGTGGCACAGCATCCGTCGCCGTCATGGTGGCGCCATGATCCCGGCTGCCCGGAACCGAGCGTCGACAACGCAAGCGGGCAGCCACAGCCCTCGGGTGTGGAGGAGGGGGAACTGGGACACAATGGGGGCATGAGCTTTGACCGGGTCCTCGACGCACCCGGCATGTTTCGCATCTGCTTTGTCTGCACCGGCAACATCTGTCGTTCACCCATGGCCGAGGCAGTTTTTCGCGAACTCATACGTGCCCGCGGGTGGGAGAGCCACGTGGGGGTTCACTCGGCGGGCACGGGCGAATGGCACGTCGGCGAAAGCAGCGACCCGCGCACCGTGGCATCGCTGCAGGCCCGTGGCTACGACGGCGGCGGCCACCGCGCCCGCCAATTCGACACCGCGTGGTTCGCAAGCCTCGACCTCATCATCGCGTTCGACCGCACGCACGAGCGCATCTTGAAGTCATGGGCTCCCGACGATGACGCGCGAGCGAAAGTGCACTTGCTGTTGAGCTTTGATCCCGAGGCCGGGGGCGCACTCGACGTGCCCGACCCCTACTACTCTGACGCGGCGATGTTCGACGCCGTGCTCGGCATGATCGAGCGGTCGTGCAATGCGCTCTTCCGCCAACTCGAACCCGGAATCCGACAGGGAGTCGTCTCATGAGCCCGCTCAGCATCCAGCCCCTCAGCCCTCTCGACGGGCGGTACCAAGCACAGGTCGCCGGTCTGGGCGAACACTTGAGCGAAGCGGGGCTCAACCGTGCCCGCATTGAGGTCGAGGTGGAGTGGCTCATTCATCTGACCAACGCCAGCCTCTTCGGTTCACAGCCGTTGACGGCTGAGCAAGCGCGGCAATTGCGCGCGATCGTCACCGACTTCGGCGACGACGACATTGCCGACCTCGCCCGGCGCGAGGCCCAGACCCGGCACGATGTCAAGGCCGTCGAATACCTCGTCCGCGACAAGCTCGCGGCGCTCGGCCTCACCGAGATCGCCGAACTCACGCACTTCGCCTGCACGAGCGAAGACATCAACAATCTGGCCTACGCCATCACGATTCGTGCGGCCGTGGGCGATGTGTGGATGCCCCGCGCCCGCTCGCTCGTCGACACCCTGCGCACCCTCGCCGTCGAGCTGCGCGACCAACCGATGCTCGCCCACACCCATGGACAGCCCGCGACCCCCACCACGATGGGCAAAGAGCTCGCGGTCACCGTGCACCGGCTCGAGTTGCTGCTCGCCTCGGTCAACGAGGTCGAGTATCGCGGCAAGTTCTCGGGCGCCACGGGCACGTTTTCGGCGCACCTCGCCGCTGATCCCCACCACGACTGGATCAGCGCATCCCGCGACTTCGTGACGGGGCTCGGCCTGACCTGGAACCCGCTCACGACACAGATCGAGTCGCACGACTGGCAAGCGCAGCTGTACCAGCGCATCAGTCACGTCGGCCGCGTGCTGCACAACCTGTGCACCGACATGTGGAGCTACATCTCGATGGGCTACTTCCGGCAGATTCCGCAGGCGGGTGCGACGGGCTCATCGACGATGCCCCACAAGATCAACCCCATCCGCTTCGAGAACGCCGAAGCCAACCTTGAGCTCGCGAGCGCCCTGCTCGACTCGCTCGCGGCCACCCTCGTGACCTCACGACTTCAGCGCGACCTCACCGACTCCACGACTCAGCGAAACGTCGGCGTCGCCCTCGGGCACTCGCTACTCGCCCTCGACAACATCGTCAAGGGTCTCGGCGAGGTGGCGATCGATCCGGATGCCCTCGCGCGCGATCTCGACGGCAACTGGGAGGTGCTCGGCGAGGCCATTCAAACGGTCATTCGCGCCGAAGTCACCGCAGGCCGCAGTTCAATCGCTGACCCCTACGTGCTGCTCAAAGAGCTGACCCGGGGGCACCGCGTCGGAGCGGTCGAGCTGCGCGAGTTCATTGACGGGCTCGATATCTCCGCCGAGGCGAAAGCCCGACTCGCTGCCCTCACGCCGCACGGCTACGTGGGCGCCGCGTCGCGTCTCGTCGACTACGTCATCCGCCCCTAGCGAGGCGCCGAAAGGCGCGCGTCTCAGTCGTTCTTGGTGTCGGGCTCGCGCTCGCCATCGGCGGGGCGGTTGGGCGTGATGGCGAGCATGAGCATCGCGAGCACCACGAGAGCGAGCACGAAGGCGCCCCCGAACACGATGAGCGAGAAGACGAGCTCGCGCGTAGCCATGAGCGTAATGAGTGCCACGAACACGGCGACCAGGGCCGCGAGCGCCACGAGTTCACTGGGGCGCAGGCTGGTGCGCGTTCGGGGTTCGGTCATGAGGCGGTGCTCTCTTTCATGGGGGTCGACCACTTGAGGCTGAGGCCGGCGATCAGCAAGAAGATGGCAAGCATGACGGCATAGGCGCCAAAGAAGCCGACGGCGCTGACCGAGTCGCCCACGAGAGCAAACACGATCGCCAACGCCAGCGTGGCGGCACCGATGACCATGGCGTCGCGCGCGAAAGGGCTACGCCCTCGATAACGGATGCCCCAGACAAACTCCAGCCCGCCCGCGACGACCGCATACCCCCCAAGCACGAGCAGAAGCATCGCGAGCCCCGCGCCCATGAAGGTCACCACGGCCAGGGCGACCGCGCCGGCCACCCCGGCGATGATCGCGAGCCCCAGCTGCAGCGAGCGCAGTGGTTCACCCGCGCCCATCGCGACACTCGACACGGCAAGCACGAGGGCCGAACCAAGACCAAAGACGCCGAGCATGACGAGACCGAGCGTGGGCGAATGGTTGGCGGTGAACGTGATGATGAGCCCCGCGATTGCGGCGGGCACCGCGCGCAGCACGGGCCCGAGCCACGCAGCACGCGCCACCGAAGAGGAAGGCGTCGAGGGCGCAGAAGTCATGCCGCCATCGTACGGCGCGTCGCCCGAGAGCATCCTGCGACGGACGTTCTGATGTGCGCGTATCGCGGTAGCTAGATGCGTGGCATGTCGGCAAACCGCGACAGGTGCCCTTGGAACGCGACCGTAATGGTCTTCGTGGGGCCGTTGCGGTGCTTCGCCACGATGAGGTCGGCTTCGCCGGGGCGAGCGCTCTCTTTCTCGTAGGCACTGTCGCGGTGCAGCAAGATCACCATGTCGGCGTCTTGCTCGAGCGAGCCCGACTCGCGCAAGTCGCTCAAGGCTGGCATCTTGTCGGCGCGTTGCTCGGGACCACGGTTGAGCTGCGAGAGTGCGACGACGGGAACCTGCAGCTCCTTCGCCATGAGCTTGAGCGCGCGTGAGAACTCGCTGACCTCTTGCTGACGACTCTCAACGCGCTTGCCGCTCGTCATGAGCTGGAGGTAGTCGATGATGACCATCTTGAGCCCGACCTTTTGCTTGAGTCGGCGACACTTGGCCCGAATCTCGACGAGAGTCATGTTGGGGCTGTCATCGATGTAGAGCGGGGCGTCATTGATGCGACCGCGTGTTGCCGCAATCGTCGTCCACTCTCGTGCATCAACGGTGCCTTTGCGCATGGCCTGCAACGGAACCGACGACTCTGCCGAAAGCAGACGCATGGCAATCTCACTGCGCCCCATTTCGAGCGAGAAGATGATCGTCGGCAGATCGTGCTTGATGGCAGCGCCGCGGGCGAAGTCGAGCGCGAGGGTCGACTTACCGAGGGCGGGGCGGGCCGCGACAAGGATGAGTTGCCCGCCGTGCAGACCATTGGTGAGTTCATCGAGATCGGCGAAACCGGTCGGCACACCCGTCATCGAGCCGTCGCGACCCTTGGCGGCCTCGATCTCATCAATCGCGGTTGTGACGGCCTCAGTCAGCGGAATGAAGTCTTCTGCCTCGACCCCGCCCGCCACCTGGTAGATCTCTGCCTGGGCGTTGTTGACGAGGTCGGTCACTTCGCCCTCAGAGGCGTAGCCCATTTGCACGATGCGCGTGCCGGCCTCGACCAACCGGCGAAGCACCGCCTTCTCGGCCACGAGTGAGGCGTAGTAGCCCGCATTCGCGGCCGTGGGCACAATCGCGGTCAGCGTGTGCAGGTAGTCAGCACCGCCCGCCCGGCTCAGAGCACCCGACTTGGTCAGCTCATCGGTAACGGCAATGACGTCGGTCGGCTCACCGTGGGCATACAGCGTGAGGATCGCCTCGAAGATCACCTCGTGCTTCGGCAGGTAGAAGTCGACGCCGCGCACGCTCTCGATAACGTCAGCGACGGCGTCTTTGCTCAGCAACATGCCGCCGAGAGCACTCTGCTCGGCGAGGAGGTCGTGCGGAGGAACGCGGTCATGACTGCGCGCGTCGCTCGTGCCACGCGACTCACCCGCGGGGCGTGGATCGGTTGCTGCTGAAATGTGCGCAATTGACATAACCGACCCCCCGTCTGGCCCTCTGCACCTAGGTCTACCGCTCACCGCCGACACTCGGTGCCGCGGCGCGCCCGCCGCACGAGACAGCGAGGCGGTTCACCCTAGGAAGGCCGCGCATCCACCCTCAAATCAACCCTGTGGATAACCATGTGGAATCGTGCGGAGAAACGCCGGGAGTCATGTGGGCAACATGTGGAAACGCCTGTGCACTCGAATCGGAAAAGCAGAAAAGAAAACCCTCTGACCAGGACTTTCATTGTTCACATGGTGTGTGGAAAAACAGGCTTCAACCGACCCCTGAGGGTTGAGGATGGCGCCCATGAGTCTGTGGACGAACACGCCGCAGCGGACTTGACAGGGGGATGCACAAAGCGGTACCCGCGCCGAAGCGCGAGTACCGCTGAGTGGTGCTGAGAACGACTACTTTGCGGCCACGACCGAGATGGTGATGGTCGCAACGACACCGTCGCGCAGCTTGAGAATCGCTTCGTGCTGACCGAGCCCCTTGATGGGCGCGACAAGCTCGAGAAGGCGCTTGTCGATCGAGCCGAGGCCGGCAGCAGCGACAGCATCTGCCACGTCACCGGTCTTGACCGAACCGAACAAACGACCTTCAGCGCCCGCCTTGACGGTGAGCGTGACGGGGTTCGCCTCGAGGCGAGCCTTCAGGTCGAGGGCTTCTTCGATCGTGGCGTGCTCGCGCGCTGCGCGGGCGGCCTTGATCGAGTCGACCTGCTTCTCGCCACCGCGGCTCCACGCCACAGCAAGACCCTGAGGAATGAGGTAGTTGCGGGCGTACCCGTTCTTGACCTCGACGACATCGCCCGGAGCACCGAGACCGGTGACGTCCTGCGTGAGAATGAGCTTCGACATCAGGTGCTCCTATCGGCCCGCGCCCGCGTACGGCAGCAGTGCCATCTCGCGCGCGTTCTTGACGGCGCGGGCGATGAGGCGCTGCTCCTGCACGGAGACACCGGTGATGCGACGAGCACGAATCTTTCCGCGCTCTGAGATGAACTTGCGGAGGGTCGCGACGTCTTTGTAGTCAATGACGCCAACGCGGATCGCTTTCGCGGGGGCGGCGTTCTTCGCGCCCTTGCCACCGCGAGGCTTGCGGCGGTCGCCGCTGCTCTTGCCAGCCATGTGGTTGTCCTTTTCTTACGGGATGTTCAGAAGTGATTCGCTCAGAGAACCGAGCGGATCAAAAGGGGGTGTCGTCCGAGAACGAGCCGGGGGTGTTCCACACATCGCCGCCCGAGGGAGCGCTGGCTGACGCCGGAGCACCCCACGGTTCGTCGGCGATCGGGGCGCCGCTTCCGCGGCCACCACCCATCTGGCCGCCACCAGCGCCAGCGGCGCTGCGGGTGACCTGGGCGGTCGCGTACCGCAAGCTGGGGCCGATCTCGTCGACCTCCAGCTCGATGGTGGTGCGCTTCTCGCCCTCTTTGGTCTCGTACGACCGCTGCTTGAGTCGACCCTGAGCGATGACCCGGCTGCCCTTCGTGAGCGAGCTCGCCACGTGCTCGGCGAACTCACGCCACACGCTCGCGCGCAAGAACAGGGCGTCACCGTCTTTCCACTCGTTCGACGCACGGTCGAACGAACGCGGGGTCGACGCGATCGTGAAGTTCGCGACGGCGAGTCCGCTCTGCGTGTACCGCAGTTCGGGGTCGGCAGTGAGATTGCCGACAACGGTGATGATCGTCTCGCCGGCCACGACTACTCCGCAGCCGAGGCGCTCGACGCGGCCTTGACGGCAGCGCGCGCAGCCTTCGCGGCAGCGCGAGCCGAGTTGTCGGCTTCGATCGATGCGGCGCGAGCAACGGCCTCTTCGGTGCGCAGAACCTTCGTGCGCATCACGGCCTCGCTGAGCTTGAGCTGGCGGTCGAGCTCTTGCGTTGCCGAGGGGTTCGCCGTGAAGTTCACGACGGCGTAGATGCCCTCGGTCTTCTTGTTGATCTCGTAAGCAAGGCGACGACGGCCCCAGATGTCGACGGTCTCGATAGAACCGCCGTCGTTCCGGATCACGCCAAGGAACTTATCCAGGCTCGGAGCGACAGTGCGCTCATCGATCTCCGGGTCGAGAATGACCATCAATTCGTACTGATGCATGACTCACCCACCTCCTTCGGACTCGAACGGCTGCAGACGGTCTGCAGCAGGAGGGTTATGGCATCGTGTGCGCCCACGCGCATGCGGCGGGGCAACCTGCAGAGTCTAGTCGTACGCCGACTCGGGCTCAAACCATCTGCCTTCGATCAGGCCCGCGAAGCGAACCACTTTCGCAGTCGGCGCTCGGCCTCGGCCTCACCGAGAGGGCCTTCGTCAAGTCGCTGTTCGAGCAAGAAACGATAAGCCTCACCGACAAGCGGTCCCGGCCGCAGGCCCAACAGCAGCATGATCTGCTCGCCATCGAGATCAGGTCGAATCGATTGCAGTTCTTCTTGCTCCGCGAGTTCAGCGATGCGGCGCTCCAACTCGTCGTATGCGCCGCGCAGCCTCTCTTCTTTGCGGCGATTGCGCGTCGTGACGTCGGCGCGGGTCAGAATGTGCAGGCGCTCGAGCAGGGCATCCGCATCCCGCACATAGCGGCGCACCCCCGAATCGGTCCACGGGGCATCGCTGTAACCAAAGAACCGCAAGTGCAACTCGATCAATCGGCTGACGGCCGTGATGGTGTCTTTGTCGAAACGCAAGGCGGTGAGTCGCTTGCGTGCGAGTTTGGCCCCCACGACGTCGTGGTGGTGGAAGGTCACAGCGCCCCCCGGCTCGACGCGCTTCGTCGCCGGCTTGCCGATGTCATGCAAGAGCGCGGCAAGCCGCAGAGTCACATCGGGAGCCGCACCGGGTGTGCGCTGGGCCTCGAGCTGGATCGCTTGCTCAAGCACGGTCAACGAGTGCTCGTAGACGTCCTTGTGGTGCGCATGCTCATCGACCTCAAGCCGCAAGGCAGGCAGTTCGGGAACCACGATTTCAGCGAGTCCGGTATCGACCAGCAAAGCGAGGCCCCGGCGAGGAGAATCAGTACTGAGCAGCTTGATCAGCTCGTCGCGCACTCGTTCGGCCGAGACGATGTCGAGGCGTTCCCGCATTCGGCTCATCGCCTCAATGACGCTCGGGTCGAGCTCTACGGCCAATTGGGCGGCAAATCGGGCAGCGCGCAGCATGCGCAGTGGATCGTCGCCAAACGAGTCATCGGGGCTGCCCGGCGTCATGAGCCGTCGCGCGAAGAGATCGTCAAGGCCCCCCGATGGGTCAACGAGCGTGCGCGCTGGCAAACGCAACGCCATGGCATTCATCGTGAAGTCGCGGCGAATTAGATCGCCCTCGAGAGTGTCGCCGAACGCGACCTCCGGTTTACGAGAGTCGGGCGAGTAGGCGTCGGCGCGGTACGTCGTGATTTCGACGGTGTGGTCACCGAGTCGAGCGCCAATGGTGCCGAATGCGCGCCCGATGTCCCAGTGTGCGTCGGCAACCGGCGCGATGATGCGAATGATCTCGTCGGGGCGCGCAGAAGTCGTGAAGTCGAGGTCGTTAACCGTTCGCCCCAAAAACGCATCGCGCACCGGCCCGCCGACAAGCGCGAGTTCGTGCCCGGCCGCGGCAAACCGCTCGGCGAGCGTGGCGAGCGGCTCAGACGTCGCGAGGGCCTCGAGTCGGGTGACGGCCTGGGCCACGCTCTCCATAGTCACCAGAGTCTAGACTTCCCCCATGTCGGCCGAGCGGGAACGAGCAGGTCTCCTCGAGCTCTCCCTCACCCGCGGGCCCGTGGGGCGGCTCGGTCTCGCTCTGGCTCTCGCAATGCTTGCCGTCGTGCCCTTGGGGTTGGTTGGCTCGGCAAGCGCCTCAACGGTGACGACCTCTGACGAGCCGGCGATTGACCTCGTCGCCGCTCCCGCCGGGTCGGGAATCGTTCGGCCGGGCGAGCCCATGAGTGTTCGAGTGACGATCACCAACACCGGGTCTGTGTCGACAGGTGATGTGCTCGTCAGCCTCGAGGTCGATGGTGCTGCCGTTGCTGACTCTGCACAGCTGGGCGAGTGGTTCGCGGGAGCGACGATCGCAACGTCATCCGTCGTCGTCGCGTCGGCTCGCGTGTCTGCTCTCGATCCCGCTGCCAGCGCGGTGCTTGATCTCATCGTTCCCGCCGCCGACTCGGTCTTCTCTGGTTCGTTCGGGGCACGACTCACAACCATCACAGCGGCCGCGGCGGATGCTCCCGCCGACGCCCCCGCGCTCGCACGTGACCGCACCGCGGTGGTGTGGTTGCCCGACAACACAACGGCGCCCGTTGCCGCAACCACCTTCGTCGCGGCCATCGCCACACCCGGCGAATCGGCGGCCTTCCTCTCGGCCGAGACTCTCGCGGGCTACACCGCGGCAGGCGGCGCGATGACGCGAACTCTCGATGCCGCCGCTGGTCGCCCTGTGCTTCTCGCCATTGACCCCCGGGTGATCGCGTCGATTCGCTTGCTCGGTGTCGATGCTCCCCCCGATGCTGTTGCGTTTCTCGACCGCTTGCTCGCCGCGCCGAACGAGAGTTTCGTTCTGCCGTGGGCCGACGCCGACCCGGTCGCCACCATTACCGCAGCATCCGTCGCCCTCCCGCGACCCGAAGGCACCGGCGTCGTGTCGTCTACTGAGAACGATGCAGCGCAGACTCCTGCCCCGAGCCCCTCGCCCGACGACTCACTCTCCATCGATGAGTTGGCCGAGTGGCCCGCCACCTTTGGCGGTGTGGCGTGGGCCGAGGCAGGCTCGATCACGTCGGCGGCGGTGTCGGTGCTCACCGGCGACGGCACATCGATTCTCCTCGCGCCGGGTTCGTCGCTCGAGAGTTCCGGTGCCGTCCAAGAGCTCGACGACCTGCGGGTTCTCCGTGCCGACGACGCGCTGAGCGCTGCGGCACGAGAAGCGAGCCTCGCCGTGTCGGAGCAGCGCTTTGACCGCGCGATGGCGCGCGTGTCTGCGATATTGGCGGCCAGCGCCTCGACCGAGCCCGGTATCCCCGCCATCATTCCGTTGGCTCGCGACCGCCTTGCGGCACGGATCGCTTGATCGACACCATTGCGCAAACGGTGGCGCTGCCGTGGTCAGCAGGAGCCTCAGTGACGCAGGCCCTGAGTCGACCCGCCGTCTCTTCCAGCGTGATCGACCCGCTGG
>JAAFHT010000054.1 GCA_013297625.1 Actinomycetota bacterium
GCATCCGCGAGACCGTCGATCGGCGGCATCGCGGCCGTGCTTCCCGTGCAGATGGCGACGGCGTGCGTTGCCGTGACGGTGCGGGTCGAACCGTCGGTCGCCGAGATCACGATGCGGCGCTCACCGTCGAGCCGCGCGTGCCCGCGAGCGAGTGCGATGCCGGTCTTCTGCAGCCAGCCCACTTGGCCCGCGTCATTCCAGTTGCTCGCGACGGCGTCGCGGCTCGCGAGCACGGCGTTCGGGTCAAGCGCGCCCGTCACCGCGGCGCGTGCGCCCGGTACGGAGTGAGCCGCTCGCAGCACGCTCGCCGCGCGCAACAGGGCCTTCGAGGGCATGCACGCCCAGTACGAGCACTCGCCACCAACAAGCTCGCTCTCGATAATGAGCACGCTGAGCCCACCCTGCACGGCGCGGTCGGCGACGTTTTCACCCACCGCTCCCGCGCCGATCACGACGAGGTCGTAGGTGTCGAGCGGAGCGAAGTCGGTGCTCGAGCTCGTCGTGAGAGGGCGCATGGGCCTACCGTCCCACGAACTCCGGTTCGGTGCGAGTGAGAAAGGCCTGCATGCCGATCGCGGCGTCTTTCGATTGCGCCAAGCGCACGAGCTCGCGCGGCAGCATCGCTTCGGCCGCCGTGTGGCCCTCGCGCACGGCGAGGCGCGCGTTCGCGAGAGTCGCCTGCACGGCGAGGGGAGCTTGAGCGGCGATCCGGCCCGCGAGCTCGCGGGCGCGCGCCAGTTGCGCCCCCGGCGCCACGACCTCTTGCACGAGGCCCATGCGGTAGGCCTCGGCGGCGTCGAAGCGGTCACCCGTGAGCATCCACCGCATGGCGTTGCCCCAGCCGGCTGTCGCGGCGAAGCGCGTCGTGGCCCCGCCGAACGGCAGAATCGCGCGCGCCACTTCGAGCTGGGCAAAGACGGTGTCGTCGGCCGCTACCACGATGTCGCTCGCGAGGGCGAGTTCGATGCCGAGCGTCAGGCACGTGCCCTGCACGGCGAGCACGACGGGCTTGCTCACGCGTGAGCCATCCATGCCCCAGGGGTGAACGCCGCCCGCGGGCACCATCGCCAGCCCCTCGGGGCCGATGCGCGGCACGATGTCGGCGAGGTCGAGCCCGCCCGTGAAGTGGTCGCCGTGCGCGAACACCACGCCGACGCGCAGCTCGGGGTCGCGATCGAGTTCGCCGTATGCGAGGGCGAGTTGCTCGAGCATGGCCGCGTCGGCCGCATTGCGCTTATCGGGCCGGTTGAGCCCGATCAGCAATACGTGGCCATCGCGCTCAACCGTGACGCGCTCGGGGTTCTCGGGGTTCTCTGACGTCGTCGTCTCACTCATGATCGTCAGCGTAGCCAGAGCCCGGCGACGGATGCCCGCTCTTTGTCGCTCGCCCACCACGAATCAGCGGCTGAGAGCCGCCAGTATGCGCAGGATCACCGTGAGCTCGTCGCTGGCTGCCCCGCTCGCCTCGTCGCTCTCGTCAATCGCACCCGCGCTGTCGCCCGGCACGGCGTCGCGAGTGGGAGCAGGTGCAAACTCGGTCAATCCCGCGCCGTTGAGCGGCACGTGAGTGCGAGCCGCCGCCACCGCGGTCGTGAGTTCGTCGAGCGCAAGCCCAAACGGTGCCGGAAACCCCACGCCGCCAAATACGGCCGGATCAAGCACGTCGAGGTCGACGTGCACGTAGAGCACCGGCTCGACGCCGTCGGCTCGTGCGGCGTCAACGCGCTCCGCGACGAGAGCACCGACGTCGGAGGCCGCGACGTGCGGCATTCCAGAAGCCTCAATGAACTGAGCCTCGGCATCGTCGAGGTCGCGCACGCCGAGCAGCAGAACGTCGGCGGCCGCGACGACGCCCGCGTCGACGAGCGACCGCAACACCATTCCGTGAAAGGCCTTGCTCGGCGAGCTGTCGGGCGTGTTGAGGTCGGCGTGGGCATCGGCCCACAGCAGAATGACGCGTCCGGCGCGCGAGGCGTGCTCGATGCCGGCGTATTCGACTCCGCAGTCTCCGCCGATGATGACGGGGGTGTCGTCGAGTTCGGCGAGGGCACGTTCGAGGCGTTCGCGCACGAGGCGAATCGAGCTGTAGCGCAGAATGCCCGTGCCTTCGCTGTCGCCCGCTTCGAGCGGTACGTCGATCTCGCGTGTGGCCGTGCTCGGCAGTTCGGAGCGAATTGCCTGCGCACCCTCGACGAGTCGCATGGCCCGCGACGAGCCCGAACCCTGCCACTGCGGAACGACAAGAAACGTAGCGCTCATACGTTCAGTCTGGCACTGCTGTTAGGCGCGCGCGGCAGGAGCGGTGGTCTGCGCGCCGTCACCGCGAAACGGCAGCCCCGCGAGCGTCGAGAGCGCCCACTCGAGCGGGCCCTGTCGGCCGATCGCCTGCATCACGAGCCCAAAGACCATGCCGCCGAGCACCATGCCGATGAAAAGCGGAATGCCTACACTCGCGTCGAACAACCCGGCCGGCCCGAACGGTTCGAGCGCCGCGATGATGAGCACGTGCGCCGTGTAGACCGTGAGCGCGACGCGCCCGAGGGCCGTGAGCGGCGCGGCGATGACCAGCGCGATGCGTCGGGGCGGCGTGCCGTCGAGCGCGAGCAAGGCAGCCGCGATGATCGCGATCGCGAGGCCGCCCGCACCCAGAAGCTCAGCCGGCGACCCGCTGTGTGCCGAGGCATCAACGCCCTCAATCACGGCCGCCGAACCGTAGCCGACAACACTCGCGGCGACACCGAGCACGAGCATGACCACGCGCACGCGCGTGCGCTCGAGCCCCGACCGCGCACAGATGAGCCCGGCCAAGAGCAGCGGCAACCACAGCAGCGCAGGGTAGTAGCCCGTGATGAGCCAATCGACAACGGTCGCCCACGGCGCTTCGAGCAGGGCACCCGGGCCCGTGGGCCCGACCCCGGTGAGCTCGACGACTCGGTCACGCACGAGAGGCGCGGTCACGAGCAATCCCACGGCGACGGCGGCGAGCACCCAGCGCGGCGCGAACAACAGCGGCACGAGCAGCAAGAACATGACGCCGTAGCCGTCGAGGATGATCGCGATGCCGCTCGGGAGCATCCAGAGCAGTAAGCCCAGAATGATGAGGATGCCCGCGCGAATAGCGACCTTGCCTCGGGCGGCCCGTCGTCGCTCAGTCGGGGGAGTGCTTGCTCCCGAGACGATGCCAAGGGCAACGCCCGCCACAACGGCGAAGAGCACCGAGGGGCGACCGTCGACCAGTAGCTCTCCATAGTCGTCGCCGCGGGGCCACGTGTGGGCGGCCATCATGCCGATGATGGCGAGGCCCCGGGCGGCATCGACGCCGTGCCAGCGGGCGCGACGAGCCCCCGAGGTCGCCGATAGTTCGGTCGACCTCGGGGCCATGGGTGTCGTAATTGTCGTCAGCGAATCGAGTCGGCTGGCCTACTGGCCGATCGCCGCCTGCGCGCCGCCCGACTTGAGCGCGGCAAGGCGAGCCTCGACCTCGGTCTTCTTGTCGAGGTCTTCGAGCGATTCGAACTGGGCATCGAGAGTGGATGCCGCGAGCTCTTGCTGCCCGAGCACCTTCGCCTCTTCGCGGCGAATCTTCTCTTCGAAGCGCCCGAGCTCGCTCGTCGGGTCCATGATGTCGATGCTCTTGACGGCGTCGATGACCTGGCTCTGGGCGTCGGCAATCTTCGCGCGCGCAATCAGCTGGTCGCGCTGCGAACGCAGCTCGTCGAGCTTGCCCTTCATGGCCTCGAGGCCGCTCTTGAGCTTGTCGACGATCTCGGTCTGGCTCGCGATCGTGGGCTCGGCAGCCTTCGCTTCGTTCTCGGCCGAGAGCTGCTTGCCGAGAGCGACCTTCGCGAGGTTGTCGAACTTGTCGGCGTCGGCCGTGTTGCCAGCCGCGCGAAGCTCGTCAGCCTTCGCGCTCGCGGCGACGGCCTTGCGGCCCCAGTCTTGCGCCGAGGCAACGTCTTCGGCGAAGTCTTGCTCGAGCAGACGCAGGTTGCCGATGGTCTGGGCGATGGCAGCTTCGGCCTCTTGAATGCTCGAGGTGTAGTCGCGCACCATCTGGTCGAGCATCTTCTCGGGGTCTTCAGCGGCGTCGAGCAAAGCGTGAATGTTCGCCTTGGCGAGTTGAGCGATGCGGCCGAAAATGGACTGCTTTGACATGGATGGTGCCTTTCTGTCGGTGGTCAGATCGTGCTAGATGATGCTTGGTGAGAACTAGAAGCGACCGCCGCCGCCTCGACGGCCCGACGATCGGCCCGACGAGCGGGTTGACGACGAGCGTCGGCTCGAGCCCCCGCTCGACCCAAAGCTGGGCCGGCGTGAACCACCGCTCGACCCGCCGCGGAACCCGCCACTCGAGCCCCCGCGAGAACCACCGCCGCCGTTGAGCAGGCCGCCAATGAGCCCGCCGATGAGGGCATCGCTCACGCCGCCACTGCGACCGCCGCCCATCATGCCGCCGACCGAGCCGGTGGGGGCCATCGTGGCGGCAAGGTCGTTCTCGGCCGACTGCAAGGCCTGACCTGCGAGGTCCAGAGCGCGCTGGGCCGCGGTGAGAGCACTCACGGGATCGGTGGCCCGAGTGTCAGTGGCAATCTGTTCTTGCGCCTGAGCCTCGGCGAGGCGAGCGCGAGCGTCAGCGCCGACGGCGCCGCGGTGCGCGGCGACGTACTGGGCAGCACTCGTGATGCGGCTGCGAGCCGAAGCGAGGGTGCGCTCAAGCGCGGCTTCGGCCTTCTCGCGACGCTCGGCTTCTTCGCGGGCACCCGCGAGCTGCGTTTCGAGCTCGCGATCGACCGTGACGAGTCGATCGAGTGCCGCGATCGGGTCTTTCGCGTCGGCGCCCGTGAGCGTCGAGCCGGCGGCGCTCAGAGCGCTCGCGAGACCCGCGCTCGTCGGCAGCGTCTTCGCCGCGGCGATTCCGGCGCGCAAGTCGTCAATCTGAGCCGTGAGAGCCGTGCGTGCCGCGCCGAGGTCGGTCGCGAGTCGCTCGACGTTGGCGGTAGCCGTCGTGAGCTGGGCAAGAGCCAATTGCGCCGATCGCACGTCGATCGCGGCATCACTCGTCGAGCCCGCGGCCTGCTTCTGCGTCGCTTCAGCGAGTTCGCTGTCGACGAGCTCGAGCAAGCGCTTCGCTTGAGCAGGAACATCGGCAACGCTCGAGATCGCCGAGGTCGAGTAGTCGGCCTTCAGGCGAGCGATCGTGGCCGTAGCGCTCTCCAGCGCTGCGGGGGCCGCCGCGCGACCCTTCGTGACACTCTCAATGGCGTCGGGCAGGTTGCTTTCGACATCGCGCAACGCCTCGAACGCTTCTTCTTGCGCCTCGAGAAGATCGTCAGCCTCGTCGCACGCCATGACAATCGCGAGCAACGACGTTCGCTTCTGCTCGTCGCTCTCTGGGTTTTCGTCGTCGAGCTCGCGACGCACGCGGAAGGCCTCGGCGACCAACGCTTTGGCCTTCGTGAGCGCCGTGCGAAAACCTTCGGTGGGGGCAGTGCCGAACTGCGCTTCGGCAAAGCCGAGCTCTTGCTCGCTCGTCGTGAGCGCGTCGTCGAGTTGCACGAGTCGACGCGAGGCCGTTTGGTCGAGTTCAGCGATCGACTGCTTGTCAACGGCCGCCGTCACGGGGTTCTTCTTGCGCCGTGCTCGGGCGATGAAGAACCATGCGGCGCCCACACCTCCAACACCGAGTGCGATGGGCAGAATCGGGATGCCGCCGCCGGCATCAGCATCCGTCGTCGGGGCCGACTCGCCATCGGTCTCGGTGCCGGTCTCGCCATCCGTCTCGCCGTCGGAATCGGAGCCGCCACTGGAGGTCGTGAGAGCGGCCGTCAGGCTGTCGGCATAGGCGATGATGCCCTCGGCCCACAGGTCGTCGCGCAGCTTCGGCACGAGGGCCTCGGTCTCGGCCGCCGCAAGGTCGGCGTCGCTCGCGGGGAAGGTGGCGCCGATGCTCGTGGCGTACTCGCGATCGGTGATGGCGAGTGCAAGCAGTGCATCACGCTCACCGAGCCCCGAGACCGCCGCGGTTTCGTCGGCCCACGCGAGGCCGTCGAGCGAGCCCTCAAAGCGATCGACAACGACGACGAACAGCTGTGCGCCGCCCGCATCGAAGAGTCGGTCGAGCGCCGCTTCGACTCGCGGCAAATCGCCCTCGAGTACTCCCGTCTCATCGAGCACGTAGGCGCCGCCGAGGTCGACCGGCGGTACGGCCACGGCCGGAGAGCTCACGCCGACCAGGAGCGCGGCCGACAGAACCGAGACGACGAGAGCACGCGGGGCGTGCTCGCTCAGGCGGAGGGATCGGCGGGGTTCGTTCGCCATGAGACTGCCCTTCGATGATCGGGTGGTCCAGGCACCGTCGCGAGTGGCGGCGTTGCGTGGTTCCGCGATTCTAGTCAGCGGCGGTATCTCGCGGGGGAGCAGAATTCAGACGAACCGCGGCGCGGGGCCCTCAGTCGAGGCGCACACTCTGTGGGTTGGCAATGAGAACAGCCGACTCGCCCGTCGACGGCAGCATCACCTCGAGCGCCACGGCGACCGAGAACTCTCCGGCCGCGAGCGGGCCACCCTCGCAGCCCATGGTGCTCACACGCAGCGGCAACTCGAATCGCTCGCCCGGAGCGAGCTCGACCGTTTGCATGGCGTCACTCGAGCCGAGTGTCTCTGCGATGATCGCGCCGCCCTGAGCGAGCGATCCCGTGGCCTCCATCAGGGTGCTGATCGAAACCGGGTCAGAGCCGGTGTTCATCAGCGCGGCGACACCGACGATGTCGCCATCGGCGGTGCGGGCGCTCGCCGGCACCTCGACCGAGAGCGTCACGGCGCTGTGCGAGAAGGGCTCGGGCACCGCGGCACCACACGTGAGCAGGGCGAGCGAGCGGCTGTCGGCACCAACCTCGGGTTCCCCGGGTTGGCTGAGCAGACCGCTGCCCTCCGTCGACTCCACCGTCGCTGTGTCGGCCGACTCGCTCGCCGCGATGAGCGGAGGCGGAGTCACTGACTGCAGCGCGAGGCCGCCGATGCCGAGCGCCGCCACAACCGAGAGCGAGCCGACGGCCCACTGGCGCGGGCGGCGTCGGGCGCGGACTGCGTCGGCAACAGCATCCACATCGATGACGGATGCTCGTGGCGCGTTGACCGCCGCATCGTCGCGCAACGCGCGCCCGAGATCGTTGAAGCCGCTCATGCGTGCCCCCTTCTGGGCTCGGTGAGAGCAGACCCGTCGCTGAGCGACGCCGCAAGCTTGGCGAGGCCGTCGCTCAAGTACCGCTTGACCGCACCCGCGCTGATGCCCAAGTCGGCCGCAATGTCGTCGACCTTCTGATCGCCGTAGTACCGCAGCACGACACAGGCGCGTTCGCGCGGGCTCAGCGAATCGAGTTCGGCCTTGAGGTCGAGGCGTCGATCGGTCGTGGTGTCGGGTGCATCGACGAGCTCGGGGCTCACGTGCAAGTGGGCCGTGGCGCGCCAGCGCGTTGCGCGTCGACCGCGGTCGATGTAGGCGCTCGTGATGGCGCGCCGCACATAGGCTTCAGCCTTCTCGATCGCGAATCCGTTGCGCAGTCGCCCGAAGGTGGCCACGAGCCCGGCTTGCACGAGGTCGGCCGCGTCATCGGGGTTGCCGCACAGCACGTAGGCATGGCGAAGCAAGGCGTCACCGCGCTCGGCGACGAGCGTCGCGAGCACGGCCTCCCAGCTTTCGCGCGCCTGCTGCACCACGTCGGTAACCCTTTCCTTTGGCCGCGCGAAGCGCGGTTTTTGCTGCTCTCACCCTTTCAGACGCATGCCGGTCTCATAACGTTGGGGCGCGATCTGACCGTTCGCGCCCGAACCCTGCCACGCTGTGCGCACGCGCCCCCGTACGACCGTCGGCGTCGACACTTTTCGAACGGAGAACCCCATGGCGTCACGAGTCACCGAACGCTCGGCCAACTGGCGCATCTTTGGAGGCGGCGGGATGCTCGCCGGAGGCCTCCTCTGGCTCATCGCCCTCATCGTGGCCGCCGCGGGTGCGGGTGGCCCGATCCCGGGCTGGCTCACGACGATCGGGTTTCTGCTGCTCGGCGCCAGCGGATTCTTCTTGGCCTTTGGTCAAACGGGCTCGAACGGTGTCGTGGGCGGCTCAGTGCTCGGCAAGATCGGGTTCGTCGCCTTTGGTGTCGGGTTCTTGTTGCTCGGGCTGATTCCGTTGCTGTCGTCACTCGGCACAGCGCTGCCCGCGGGCACCGCCACCGTCGCGACCGTGCTCATCGTCATCGGTGGCATCATCGGTGCCGTCGTGACCTACCAGAAGGGCGTTGCCCGCGGCGCGGCTCGCTGGTTCTTCGCGGTGCCGGTCGTGATCTCGATTGTGTGGCTGTTCTCGACGGCGGGCTGGCTCGCGATCGGCGGCAACATCCTCGTGACCTTGCTCGCGCTCGCCTACGCTCTCGCGGGTCTCGTCTTCATGCTCAACCGCCGCTAGTCACCCGGTACGCGCCCACCGCTAGGGGGGCGAGCGGTGAGCGCGTGCCGAGCTTTCGAGGCGCTAGTGCTACGAGGCCGCGAGGCGGCCGCGCAGCAGCGCGAGCTGACGGCTGAGTTCAGGCGGCAGTCGGTCGCCGAACGAGGCGAAGAAGGTTTCGATGTCGTCGGCCTCAGCGGCGAAAGCGGCCGGGTCGACGCGGAACAGCTCGGTGAGCGCGGCCCCGTCAAGTTCGAGGCCGTCTACATTCAGCGCGCCGTCGTTCGGAAGCGATCCGATAGGCGAGTCAATCGCGCCGAGCTGGCCGTCGAGGCGCCCGACCATCCACTCGAGCACGCGCGCGTTCTCGCCGAAGCCCGGCCACAAGAAGGAGCCGTCGGCGTCTTTGCGAAACCAGTTGACCTGAAACACGCGAGGCACGCGGGCCGACCGGCGCAGGCGGCGACCAAAGTTGAGCCAATGCGCGAAGTAGTCGGCCATGTTGTAGCCGGCGAAGGGCAGCATCGCGAACGGGTCGCGGCGAAGTTCGCCGATGGTGCCTTCGGCGGCCGCCGTCTGCTCTGAAGCGATCGTGGCGCCCATAAAGACACCGTGATCCCAGTCGCGCGCCTCTACCACCAAGGGCACGTTGCTGGCTCGGCGGCCGCCGAAGATGATGGCGTCGATCACGACGCCTTCCGGGTCGTCCCAGTCCTCAGCGATCGAGGGGCACTGCCGGGCAGACACGGTAAACCGTGAGTTGGGGTGGGCGGCGGGGCGCCCGCTCGTGGGAGTCCACGGCTCGCCGCGCCAGTCGGTCAGGCGCGCGGGCTTCTCGTCGGTCATCCCCTCCCACCAGACGTCGCCGTCGTCGGTGCGGGCGACGTTGGTGAAGATCGTGTTGCCCCAGAGCGAGTCGATCGCGGTGGGATTGGTGCGCATACCGGTGCCAGGAGCGACGCCGAAGAAGCCCGCCTCAGGATTGATCGCGCGCAAGCGACCGTCGGTGCCGATCCACAGCCACGCGATGTCGTCGCCGATCGTCTCGACCTTCCAGCCCGGCAGGCTCGGGGTCATCATGGCCATGTTCGTCTTGCCGCACGCACTCGGAAACGCCGCCGCGAAGTGGTAGGCCTTGCCTGAGGGCGGCGTGACTTTCACGAGCAGCATGTGTTCGGCGAGCCACCCCTCGTCGCGCGCCATCACGGAAGCGATGCGCAAGGCGTAAGCCTTCTTGGCGAGAATCGCGTTGCCGCCGTAGGCCGAGCCAAACGACCAGATCTCGCGCGACTCGGGAAATTGCACGATGTACTTCGTGTCGTTGCAGGGCCACGCAACATCGGCCTGGCCCGCAGCAAGCGGAGCGCCCACGCTGTGAACGGCGGGAACCCAGGATGCCCCACGCGCGATTGCCTCGAGGGCCGGGTTGCCCATGCGCGTCATCGTGCCGACGCTGACGACGACATAGGGCGAATCGGTCAGCTGCACGCCGAAGCGCGCCATCGGTGAGCCGATGGGGCCCATAGCGAAGGGGACGACGTACATCGTGCGGCCGCGCATGCTTCCGCGAAAGACCTCGGTGAGCTCGGCGCGCATCGCGGCCGGCTCGCGCCAGTTGTTGGTCGGGCCCGCGTCGGACTCGTTTTCGGTGCAAATGAACGTGCGGCTTTCGAGCCGCGCGACGTCGCTCTCGGCCGAGCGGGCGAGGAAAGAGTAGGGCCGCAGGTCGGGGTTGAGCTGCTCGATCGTGCCGTTGGCGACGAGCAACTGCAGCAACTCGTGCCGTTCACGCGTGGAGCCGTCAACCCAGTGAATGTCGCTGGGCTCGAGCAGTGCGGCCTGCTCAGCCACCCAGAGGGCAACCTCAAAGGGGCGCTCGACCGAAACGGTGGGGGAGACGACACGGGTGACGGGGGCAACGACGGCGGGGCGTTCGAGCAGTGTCATGGCGGGTCTCCTTGAGAGAAAAGCGGCGATATCCCCATGGTTGCGGCCCAGAGCGTGGCATTTGGCGTGAATCAGTCGGAAAGAATGGCGATATTTACGTTATTGTCACAGCATGAGCGATCTCGCGACCCTGGGGCAGCGCATCCGTCACTATCGAACCGCCGCGGGCCTGACGCTCGATCAGCTCGGTGACCGCGTGGGCGTGGCCGGCAGCCAGCTCTCGCTCATCGAGAACGGGCGCCGCGAACCGCGCGTCACGCTGCTCACCGCGATTGCCACCGAGTTGGGCGCCTCGCTCGGTGAACTGCTCGACACCTCGCCGCCGTCGCCGCGCGCCGCTCTTGAGATCGAACTCGAGCGTGCGCAGCGCAGCCCGCACTATGCGGGGCTCGGGCTTCCGCTCGTGCGTGCTGGGCGATCCATGCCCGACGACGTCCTCGAGTCGATTGTGGGCTTGCATCGCGCACTCGTTGAACGCGAGCGGCAAGCCATCGCGACCCCTGAAGAAGCACGCCGAGCCAACACGGCCCAGCGCCTGCACATGCGCACGGTCAACAACTACGTGCCCGAGATCGAAGAGCTCGCGCAGCAGGTCGTCGCCGAGTCGGGGCATGTGAGCGGTGCCTTGACGCACCGCGAAGTGGGGCTCATGGCCGAGAAGCTCGGCTTCGAGCTCGTCTATGTCGGTGACCTGCCGCATTCGGCGCGCTCGGTCACCGACCTCGACAACGGTCGCATCTACCTTCCGCCCGCGTCGATTCCGGGCGGACACGGTCTGCGCTCGATGGCTCTGCAGGCCATCGCGCACCGACTTCTGGGCCATGAGGTGCCGACGACCTACGCCGAGTTCTTGCGGCAACGGCTCGAAATCAACTACTTTGCCGCCGCATGTCTCATGCCGCGCGAGCAATCGGTGGCCTTTCTCACGAGCGCCAAGAACGACCGCAACATCGCCGTCGAAGACTTTCGCGACGCGTTCGGAGTCACCCACGAGGCCGCCGCCTTGCGGTTTACCAACCTCGCCACAAGCCACCTCGGTCTCACGGTGCATTTCATGCGCGTGGGCGGGGATGGTGCCATCTACAAGGCCTACGAAAACGACGGGTTGCGGTTGCCGGTTGACGTCACCGGCTCAACCGAGGGGCAACTGGTGTGTCGCAAGTGGAGCGCCCGCGCTGCCTTTGCCCGCACTAACCGCACGACGGAGTACTACCAATACACCGACACTCCCGAGGGCACGTTTTGGGAGTCGACCCAGATCGGCACGAGCGCCAGCGACGAGTTCTCCATCACCGTCGGGGTGCCGTTTGCCGACTCGAAGTGGTTCCGGGGCCGCGACACGGTCAACCGTCACCGTTCAACCTGCCCCGACCCGACCTGCTGCAAGCGGCCCGACGGTGAGCTGGCGACGCGGTGGAAGGGCAAGGTGTGGACGAGCGCCAAGCTGCACGCGCACATCCTCTCTCCGCTGCCCAGCGGAACCTTTCCGGGCGTCGACGACCTCGAGCTCTACCGGTTCCTCGAGAGCCACGCGGTCGACGCCGAGCAATAGGCAGCTCGCTCAGGCGCTGGGCGTGGCGTCTTTCGGAAGCTTGCGCACGGCGGCGCGGCGACGGCGGCGGCTCGGCGTCATCGACCGCATCTCTTCCATGCGCCCGAAGCACAGCAGCCGGTCTTCCGCCTGCAGCACTTGCGAGCGACGCGGGTTCGGAATCACCGTCGTGCCGCGATTGAGCGTCAACACGGTGATGTCGCGATCGAGGATGCCCGCCTCACCGAGCGGCTTGCCGACGATGTCGGCCCCCGCGTGCACGACGAGCTCGGCCACGCCGTAGCCCGTCGAGACCGACAGTCGCTGCCGCACGTCGATGTCAGGAAACGCGACCTCGTGCGAGATGTAGTCGATGATCGCGCCGGCAACGTCAAGCTTCGTCGCGCGCTCGATGCCTTCGAGGCCGGGGGACGAGTTGACCTCCATGACGAGCGGCCCCTCGTTGCCTTCGAGCATGTCGACACCCGCAACGCGTAGGCCCATGATTTGCGCTGAGCGCACGGCGGCCCGCTCATACTCGGCAGAGAGGGTGACCGACTCGACCGATCCGCCGCGATGCACGTTCGACCGAAACTCGTCGCCCTCGGCCGTGCGACGCATGGCCGCGACCACGCGGTCGCCAACGACGAGGGCGCGGATGTCGCGGCCCCGGCTCTCGGAAATGAACTGTTGAATGAGCACGTTCTGTTTCGTCGAGTGCAGCGTCTCGATGATCGCCTCGGCGACTTTGGCTTGCGGAGCGAGAATCACGCCGATGCCCTGCGTGCCCTCGAGCAGCTTGATGACGACGGGGGCGCCGCCCACGCGTTCGATGGCGGGGCGCACATCGGCGCGGTTGCGCACGAAGGCCGTGGCGGGCATCCCGATGCCGTGGCGGCTCAGAATTTGCGTGGCTCGCAGCTTGTCGCGGGCGTTGCTGATGCCGTTCGCCGTGTTGGGCGTGAAGACATCCATTTGCTCAAATTGGCGCACGACGGCTGTGCCGAAGTAGGTGATCGAGTTGCCGATGCGCGGCAACACGGCGTCGTAAGTCGACAGTGGCTTGCCTCGATAGTTGAGGTCGGGTTCGGGCCCCGTGAGGTCGACGGCGAAGCGCAGAGTGTTGAGCACCTTCACGCGGTGGCCGCGCTGTTCGGCAGCGGCGCGCAAGCGGCCGGTTGAGTACGACTGAGGGGCACGCGAGAGAATGGCAAGTTTCATGGGGCGCCCCTGAGATGATGGAGGTGTGACTGAGCCCGCCCATTCAACCACCATCGCCGGGTGGCGTGAGTGGGTCAGTTTGCCCTCGGCCGGCGTGCCGTGGATCAAGGCGAAACTCGACACGGGCGCGCGCTCCTCCTCGGTGCACGCCTTCGACATCGAGACGCTGGTTCCGGATGCCCACGGCGCTGAACGCGTGCGCTTCAAGCTGCGTCCGTGGCAGCGCTCCGACGCCGACACTGTCGTGGTCGAGTGCCCCGTGCACGATCGCCGCACGGTGCGCAGTTCGTCGGGTCATGCCGAAGAACGCATCGTTGTGCTCATGGACATCACGCTCATGGGCCGCACGGTCACCGCCGAAATGACGCTCAGCAACCGCGACAGCATGGGCTTTCGCATGCTCATCGGCCGCGAGGCGCTGCGCCAGGGCTTCGTCGTCGACCCGCGCCGCTCGTTCCTCGGTGGCCGCGCGCCCAAGCCCGTGCGCCGCCAGAACCGCGGCGTTGAATAAAGCCGCTGCGCCGCCGATTGCCGCCGACCGGCGGTGCCCGCGCGTTTGGCCCCGATCTTCGCGTTTGGCCGTGAACGTTCGCGCCCAAGCGCGAGAAACCCGGCCAAACGTGGCCGTGCTGGCACCTCAAGCAGAGCGGCTGAACCTCGTTCTCTGCAGAATCACGGTGTCGTCAAGGCGTTGCCGCGTCTGGCTTAGCGTCACACCAGTCGCGCACGATCTCCGCGCCAATCTCAAGATCGTCTTCGTGCGAGTTGCTCGCAAAGAGTCTGTGTTTCGATCCATCGTGCATCTGTAGTTCCGCGGTGGCGTCGACGACGCGATTCATCACCTTCTCGAGGAGATATGACTGCCAGGCTGTCAACGACACGACTCTCACCCCCATGATGTCTTCGCGCGAGTGCGTTTTTGTTACGAAGTACCCGCGGGCGATCAAGTGAGTGGGGGTGAGCTCGACCCCAAGGATCGCGCCTCTGAGCGAAATCCAGATGATCGCGATGCCGAGTGCAGTGGTGGCGATCACGATAGGAAGCGCAAACCAGATATCCCGACCAGAACCGAGTGCTGCAACAATCCCAGGCGGAATCATGGTTCCGAGGAGGCCACAGATAGGGGCGGCCGCCATAGCCCAGACTCGGAACCGTCGCCCTAACGGCCAGACGAGCGCCGGGGTCTTCACTTCTCCACCTTGACGTGCGAGAACCGAGCTCGGGGGGATGAGCAGCAGCACCACACAGCCCGCCCACACAAGAAGCACAGTCGCCGCAATCGGTATGTCGATGCCAAAGGTGTAAGCACCGCCGACATCGCCCCACACAAGTATTGAGCGAATGAGTAGCCAGCCGCCGGAGATCATCCCCATGAGCATGATGGCGGGAGAGAACCGAAACAGCGGCCAGTACACCGAGGCCGGAACAGGCGCATCGGGTCGACGTGATCGCACCCGCTTTGCCACAAGCCGAGCATACTTCGGTGAGAAGCGCCGAGTCGGGGCGTGGGCTCAGCGCCAGCCCCCGGGCATCCCATCAGCTCGGCGCGCGTTCGGCCCCGATCTTCGCGTTTGGCCGTGAACATTCGCGCCCAAACACGAGAAACCGCACCAAACATGGCGGTAGTGGCGCCCCCGACAGGATTCGAACCTGCGACCCTCAGTACCGGAAACTGATGCTCTATCCCCTGAGCTACGGAGGCGGGTTTAGCCTAGCGGTTCTCGCGCGAGGTGTGAGGCCGTGCCAGTCTGGGGGAGTGAGCATCGACCGGAGCATGCGTCGCACCGTCGGGTGCGAGATCGACGCGTCGCTCGGCGAGGCG
>JAAFHT010000178.1 GCA_013297625.1 Actinomycetota bacterium
TTGTGGATCCCCGCCACACCAGGCTGACGTTTCGACGCCTTGTCGAGTGGACTCGCGCACTTGTGCGTCTCCGGTCGCGACGCCCGGATCTCCGGTCATCCGCGGGACTTCGTGTGTCATCGCGCAAGGTTGGGTCGCGGGAAGCGACTCTCGGCTCTCCTTACAAACCGGTTAGATTACGCCCGGCAGGCGGCCGAGGACCGGCGATCCACGAAGCGCTCTCAGTGCTTCTTACACGTCACCCGCATGGTCACCTCGCGCCTCTTCCGCGTCACGGCCCTCCCGCTCGACTCGCCGAACACCCCATCCCCGATTCGCACGGCCGACGAGCGGCCCGTGGAGTTGGTCTCGAGGTAGTCGTCACCGTGCGTGTAGTCGATGACGAAGCTGCCCCCGCACGCTTCGTGAGCGTCGTGCATGCACTGCTTCGCTCCCTCAGGGCAGAACAGCTCGTACTTCTCTCTCCCATCGGGAGACTCGATCTGCGTCGCGGTCTCGGGGACGCAGGCTACGGCGAGCGATAGGCCTATAAAGACTGCTGCAAGACGACGTTTCTTCATGGTGGTACGCGCTGGATAGAGCTGTGTGGTGAGGTCGGTGGCGAAATGAACAACAGTCGGTGGCTCGCGATGGAGCACGTTACGGCGCAGGAGCCACCGCGACGTAAGCCATCGCCCCCTCGAACGCGGGGCACCGGTTGGCCGTGAGCACACACGACGAGCACCCCAACGTCCCGGTCGCGTTCCCGCTCGCGTCGGCCTTGCGGCAAACTCGCCCTCCCGCTGCGCACTCGGTTGGAAGGCGCTTGATCCCCGCGGGCTGCGGAGAGCACGTGCCGCCTCGAAGAAGAAAGAGCGGCTCGTCGGCGCTGACGATGCGTTGCACGCCAATCGTCGCCATGTCGCCCTTCACCTTCACGCCAGGCATCGGCTCGACGATCATGGCGCGGATCGTCCCGCCTGCGCCCGGCATCTTGGCGGGCGTGCAGGCCTCCACCATCCCTTGCGCGACGGGGTGCTTGCACGCCGCGTCCAAGTAGACGCCCGCGAACGTGAACGAGACCCGCTCGGCCGCGTCTGCGCACGCAGGGCACGTGGTGATATCGACCGGCGCCGGCGCCGCCAGGGGCGTGGGCTCGGGAGGCGTCGCGTTCTTCTCGGTCGGTCCCGATTTGCACCCGAGGTGCGCCACGAGCAGCAACGTAATCGCGAGCAGCACACGACGCGGTCGAGCTGAAGGTCGCCGCATCGTATCCGCGAGGCGCCGTTCAGACTCGACCCCCGACGCGCGCTCCTCGAGGTGAGCGTCGCCCGCGGCGTCGGGATCCGTCCGAACCTTGGCTCTCGCTTTGACCCGAGCGAATCGCACAGCAGTGTGTCCCGGCTCTTCGTGACTGCTCATATTCCCCCGCGCCTCGGCCGCGCAGGGGCAGGGACGAACGTCCAGCGGAACCCGCTCCATCGTCTTCCGTCAATCCCGTTTCGCCCGCGCCCACGCGCCTCGACTACGCCGGTGGACACACGAGTCGCGCCACGTTGGCGCGACTGGCGCGCGTGAGAACGCCACTAGTGGCGTTGTGGATCGCAAGTGGTCCATCTACCTCGCGCGGTGCCCACCCGGAATTTCAAGCACTTGCGCGTCTCCACGCGATCTCGGCTCCGGCTCAGCACCTCGCGGCACGCTTCCTGACCGCGCGACTCGTCGAATGCCAGAGCGAGAACCGAGCTCCAGCGCGCGAGGCTTTCGCGCCCGGACGCCACGAACGAAGCTACGTCCTCCCGGTTGTTGAGGTAGCGAAGCGTTCCGAAAGGGGGGCATCGCGCCGCGGCGACTCGGCGTGAAAGACAGCGCTAGGAGCGACCGGCCTTCAGGTGCGCGCCGAACGGGCTTTTCATGAAGGCAAGACCTTTCGCACCTGTCACACGAAAGTCACGACCTCTCGCTCATCCCAGAGTGTCGCGCCACTTTTGGCTCGATTGGACTCATCGGAGGCTCGTGATTACCACTCACATCACCTTGCTCCCGATACGCACGGGTGCTAGAGCCTTATCC
>JAAFHT010000133.1:0-795 GCA_013297625.1 Actinomycetota bacterium
ATGGCCTCCGCGGAGGCGTTCGCCCATCAGCGCGAGCGCATCGAGCACGCAGTGTTCGGCCGCGCTTTCACCCTGCTGGCTGGCAGTCACAAGGACTTCGTGCGCACGGCGGATGGGCGCGAGGACTTGTATGGCTGGCACACGCTGCAAGGCAGGCCGATTCAGCCGCCGAGGACCAGCCACAACGCGGTCTACGTCGATTACTCGCAGGGGTATCGGCCCGTCCGAAGAGTGGGTTTTATCGCGACTTACGATGGGAGCGCAGTATGAGAATTCCAAAGGGCGCGAAGCGGCTCGGGACACTCCACGTCGCGAACATGGCGACTCCGATCATTCGGGCGACCGCAAAGCAGTGGCCCGGGCTCGTCGACGGTGACGCTACGCTCCTCGGGTGCGCCGACGACGAGGCGAACGTCATCGTCGTTCGCGACGGGCAAGACCCTTCGCAGGAGCGCGACAGCGTGAATCACGAGTGCGTTCACCGCTTCCTTGCCGCCTCTGGACTTCGCAACGTCATCCGAGACGAGGTCCTTTCGCGTCGCAGACCTGGTGAGTCGGTCGAGGATGCCGAGGCTGCATACGAGGCATTCGAGGAACGCATCGTGCGCGTTGCGACGCCGCTCATCCCCACTACTCGGTTGGTGCTCAAATGACCAACCCCACCCTTACCGCCACCCAATACGCCGACGTACTCGCTCGTCGCGCGAAGGGCGAGGCGTGGCAAGCCATCGCGGTAGCCCTCGGCAAGAACGAGTCGGCACTTCGTCGAGCGGTGCAACGCTACGCCCAGCGACA
>JAAFHT010000133.1:805-4015 GCA_013297625.1 Actinomycetota bacterium
GCCGCTGCCTCCGACTGCGGACGCCCCACCCGAGACCGTTCGCAGCGCACCCGGCATCAACACCGACACCCCCGCCTTCGAGAGCGACGACGCGCCTCCGCAAGCGGTTCGCAACCCGCCTGTTGGGGTGAGGGAGGCGACGCGAGCGCATCGCCTGGTGAGTCGACTCGAGGGACTCGAGAAGATCCTTGTCATCCCGGATACGCATGTGCCGTTCGAGGACGGCGCAGCGTTCGCGGTGATGATGGCAGCGGCGCGACTCGTGCGCCCCGACACGATCGTGTTCCTTGGCGACTTCGCCGACTTCGTCTCCGTGTCGTTCCACCCTCGCACGCTCGGCACTCGCGGCTACACGCTCCAGGAAGAAGTCGATGCGGTCAACAAGCGACTCGATGAGATCCAGGCACTCGGCGCGACGCGCGTCGTGTTCATTAAAGGGAACCACGAGTACCGTTTGGAGCGCTTTCTCTCCGAGAAGGCACCCGAGCTTTTCGGGCTCGTCGACACCGCTTCGCTCTTCCGATTGAAGGAGCGCGGGTGGGAGTGCGTCGAGTACCGCGACCACCTCAAGATCGGCAAGATGCACTTCACGCACGACGTCGGGCACGCGGGCATCCACGCGCATCGGCAGTCGCGCATGGCGTACGAAGGCAACGTCATCATTGGCCATTGCCATCGCGTCGCGCTCGAGATTGCGGGCACCGCGAAGGGCCCGGCGCACGTCGGCGCGATGCTCGGCTGGCTCGGCGACCGACGCTCGATCGATTACATGCACGTCGCGAAGGCGGCGCAATGGTCTCTCGCTTTCGGCCTCGCCTACCACGAGCGCGCATCGGGCAACGTCCACGTCGTGCCCGTGCCTATCGTCGACTATCGGTGCGTGGTCGAGGGGCAGCTTGTCGAGCCGTTGAAGGGGACGAGTGTGGATGAACGGAGGGTGGCGTAATGGATCTGGATGAGGCGTTCGACGCAATCAGGCCTGCGATTCGAGAGCGGTTTGCGCGTGGTGCGGACTTCCGCGCCGGCGACGCGCACTTTGCTACCATTCCGGACGATGCGCTATTGGTGCTTCAGGAGGAGGGCATCGTGAGGCGATCGCTCGATGACACGGGCTGGTCGCTCACCCTCAAGGGCAGGATGGTGGCGAAGATGACGGTTCGCCCGTGAATCCATACCGCGAGGCGTCTTCGGTGTGCGTGACCTGTCGTGCGTGCAAGCATTCGCACGCACGCCCGGAATGTCGGCCGGCCTCGTGTGTAGAAGGCAGCGTGACCGACCTCTACGCCGAGCGCCGGGGCCTAATCTCCAAGAAGCTGCTGGGTCGCCCCTACGACGAAGCTCGACTCGCCGAACTGGAGCGTCGAATCGACGAGCAGGGGATGGCGGAGTTGTTGGCTTCCGATGGCTACAGGCGAATGGTGGAACTTGGGGAGCGACTGGACCAGCTTCACGACGATACCACTCGCATCGTCCGCAAGTGCTTACTCAGGACGCTTGCGAGGCGTGCCTCTATCTAGCCAAATCTGCAATCGAAGGATGCGATGTGGCTGGGGGAGTGGTTAGGGTGAGGGGATGAGCAATACCGTCTGGGCAATCCACGTTACCAACGAATCGGGTGATGACTTCGGGC
Source organism: Actinomycetota bacterium (assembly GCA_013297625.1). Classification (GTDB taxonomy): domain Bacteria; phylum Actinomycetota; class Actinomycetes; order Actinomycetales; family Microbacteriaceae; genus Microcella. The sequence goes on from JAAFHT010000133.1 coordinate 2,436, forward strand.
GGCACACGGGGGTCGAGTGAAGCGCCTCTACCCGCTCATTGCAGCGCTCTACGCCATTTTTGCGATCGTCGCCTCGACCTGGTTCGCGTTCGCGCATGGTCCGGGGGACGGGCGCGACGGAGTCGCATTCGGGGCGCTCATGCTCTTCATTATCCTCGGCGCTGGAGTGGCCAAGACGGTCGAGAACTTCGGCGACGATGCGGGAGCGCGGAGATGACCAACGAAAACTGCTCCAACTGCCACGCCTGCGACGGCGAGCACCACACGCTCATGATTCTCTGTCCTACGTGCGACAACAAGCGGTGCCCGAAGGCGACCGACCATAGGCTGGCGTGCTCGGGGTCGAACGAGCCGGGCCAGGTCGGATCGGTCTACGGGACGGTGTTGCCCGAGACGGATGAGCGGATGAAAGGGCACGAGTGGAGTAGGTGGGGGTTGCGATGAGCGACCAGCGCCGCCGTTGCCTGGGCCACCCCGACGACCCCGCGACGGCCCACTACTGGGATGCGTTGACGGGTCTGCCTTCCGACTTCCGCGACCCGAATTCAACGAGCGAATTTCTGGTTGGCGCGTACCCGGGACCTGCTCACGGGTCGACGTGTCCGCGACATGCGCCAGTTCGGCGCGAGAGACGAATCCGACAATGACCCGCTCCACCCTCAAACGCATCCCGCGCCCGAACCTCGAACGCCTCGCGCGTTTCGTCGGTGTCGCGCGCCCGGAGGTGTTGCCTCTCGGATTGCTCGTCCATGCGCTGTTGAGGAGTGGCGTTGGGGCGAGGGGGTTAGGATGAGTGGGTCCAACAAGATGCCAGTTGTCACCCGGAACGAGTCGACCGAAACCGCACGCGTGTTCTGGGCGAGCGTCGCTAGGAGCGCCCAGGCGGCCCGCGAGCGGCCCGCTTGGGCTCGTGACGGAATTGACCTCAACCCAGAGAACTTCGAGACCAGCGCAAAGTGCGAGGGTTGCGAATCGCCATGAGTCGTTCCCGCAAACGCTCCTACACCGGCGCGAAGGCCGTGGCTACGTCGTGTCGACAGAACGACTGCCCGCGGTGCTCGCAGAATCGCATGCTGAAGCATGAGCGGCAGACGGTGGACGGTGTGCCACGACCCACGACGCCGACCTCGACGCGAATGCATGGTGGGAGGACGACAATGACTGCTGGTGTTGCGGCGTTTCGTACTGTCGCGAAGCGCCCCCAACGAAGCCGCCTCCCTTCACCCTCGCCGACTTCCTGCAGCCCCAACCGTCCGGGATTACCGGACAGTTGCCCCGCCCCTCTTCGGAGGTGGCGGGGCTTTCGTTATTTCAGTCGTGACCGAGGTGCACGGCCGGGTCCTCGTTCTCCGCCCACGCTGGCGGCCCGCCCGTCGCTAGGGCGTGCGTGGCCCAGAACGCCCGGGACGCCGCGAGCTCCTCCTCGGACGTAAGGCTCGAGTCGCCAGGCTCGCGAGGCGCTGCGGGGCCGCCGTACGCGGTGAACAGGACGAAGGGGTCGCCCTCGTGAGGGCCAACAACGGCGGTGCAGGTGCGCGACCAAAGCATGGGCGCCCTGATGGTACGCGACGCGTATTTGC
>JAAFHT010000090.1 GCA_013297625.1 Actinomycetota bacterium
CGCGCCGTGAAGTTCATGGAGGCCGCGGGCGCCGACTTCGACGAGCTCAAGCGCGTCGAGTTCTACTCGAGCCACGAGGGCTTGCTCATGGACTACGAGCGCCCCATGACGCGCATCGACTCGCGCACCGGCACGCCGTACACAACAAGCGCGCACTTCCTCTGGATCGGCGAGCGCACGCGCGAACTCGACGGCGCGCACGTCGATTTCTTCAAGCGCATCCGCAACCCCATCGGCGTCAAGCTCGGCCCGTCGACGACCCCCGAAACGATGGAGCGACTGATCGACGTGCTCGACCCCGAGCGCGAGCCCGGTCGTCTCACGTTTATCACGCGCATGGGAGCCAGCACGGTTCGGGATGCGCTTCCGCCGCTTCTCGACGCCATCACGCGATTCGATGCCACGCCTCTCTGGGTGTGCGACCCGATGCACGGAAATGGGCTGACGACGCCGAACGGCTACAAGACGCGCCGTTTCGACGATGTCGTCGACGAGGTCAAGGGATTCTTCGAGGCGCACCGTGCCGTCGGCACGCACCCCGGAGGCATCCACGTCGAGCTCACAGGAGACGACGTGACCGAGTGCCTCGGCGGCTCAGAGCACATTGACGAAGAGACACTCGCGACGCGCTACGAGTCGCTGTGTGACCCTCGTCTCAACCACATGCAGTCACTCGAGCTCGCGTTCTTGGTGGCAGAAGAGCTCGGCCGCAGCTAGAAGATGCCGCGGATGATGATCGTCGATCCGCGGATCGCCGACTGACCGCCACCGGGTTCGGTTGACTCGATCTGGGCCTGCGGGCGGTCCCAGTCTTCTTCGTTGATGACGGTGTCGACTTGAACCAGGAACCCGAGCGCTTGCAGCGCCTCGACTCCTTCGGCGATCGTCTGCCCGACGACGTTGGGAATCTGAACGAGGTCAGGACCGCGAGAGACGATGATCGTGAGAGTGCTGCCCGGTCGCACGGGAGCGTCGCTCGTGCGCTCGACTCGCAACACGTCACCGAGCGGAACGTCGTTATCGAACTCCGATTCGCCGCCCACGATGCCCGTGAGGTCACGAGCGGCGAGTGCGGCTTGCGCATCCTCGACGGTGAGTCCGCGCACCGTCGGGATTGGCCCCACAGATACGAGCAGTTGAACCGGTGTTCCCTTGAATGAAGCGGCGCCGGCCGCGAGAGCTACGTCGTCGGTGCCGATGACGGCGATCACCGACCCTTCGGCGATGTCGGGATCAAACTGTGCGATGGCCTTGCCGACGTCAAAGCCAGCATCGGTCAGGGCCAGGCGCGCGTCGGCTTCGGGGAGCCCGATCACGGTGGGGACCGTCGTGGGCTCCGGCCCGAGCGAAACGATGATCGTCACGACCGTGTCGCGATCGATGGCTTCTCCCGCGGCGGGGTCGGTGCCGGCAACGAGTCCAGCGGCGATCTCGAGATCATAGGCCTCCGTGAGCGCCTCAGCGACGTCGACGCCCTGGTCATCAAGGATGAGCCGAGCAGTTTCGACCGTGTCGCCGCGCACGTCAGCGATCGTCACGCGTGCTCCGGGGCCCGCACCGAACCACCAACCGATACCCGCGGCGAGGCCCGCAAGCGCGAGAATCGCGGCGAAGAGAATCCATCCGCGTCGTCTGCTGGTGGCTCCACGATTCGTCAGCTCGGCGGTCGCCGAGGGTGACGCGAGTGCCTGGGCGCCGCCCCGCGTGCCGAGCACTTGCGTCTCGTCGGTGGGGGGAGCGATGGGGATGGGCGAGGTGAGCAAGGCGGTGCGCTGCGTCGCCTCCGCCGGAAGCGCCGTCTGCAGAGCGCGCCCCGTCTCGGCCACCTGGTCGAGCAAGGCGCGGGCATCCGCGGGTCGATCGCGGGGATCGCGCGCCGTTGCCCACAGCACGATCTCATCCCACTCGGCGGGAACCCGAGGGTTGAAGTCGCTCGGCGCCGGTACTGAATCGTTCGCGTGCTGGTAGGCGATCTGCATCGGTTGCTCGCCCTTAAACGGCTGCTCGCCCGTGAGCATCTCGAACATCATGATGCCGACCGCGTAAATGTCGCTACGAGTGTCAGCGATTCCTCGCGTGACGAGTTCGGGCGACAGGTAGGCGATCGTTCCGAGCAACGCCTGCCCCGTGGCGGTGTTTGCACTCGCGGCACGCGCGAGACCGAAGTCGCCAATCTTGATGCGACCGTCGTCGGCCAACAGCACGTTCTCGGGCTTGAGGTCTCGGTGCACAATGCCGGCTTTGTGGGCGGCGGCGAGACCACCGAGTACGGCCTCGGTGATGTCCATCGTCTGTTCGGGCGTGAGGGCGCCGTACTCTTGCAAGAGCTCGCGCAAGGTGATGCCCGGTAGGTACTCCATTACGAGGTAGGCCGATTCGGCATCCTGCCCTTGATCGAAGACATTCACGACATTCGGGTGCGCCAGTCGAGCCGCCGACCGCGCCTCTTGAATGAACCGCTCTTTGAACTGGCTGTCGTCGGCAAGGTGGCCGTGCATGATCTTCACCGCGACGAGGCGGTCGAGGCGCTGGTCGGTCGCGAGATAGACCGTCGCCATGCCCCCTCGGGCGATGCGTGAGCGAACCTGATAACGACCGTCGATCAGGCGGCCGATAAGGGGATCGGTCGTCGAAGAGCTCACCGGGTCAGTCTAGGTTGCGGTCGTGAGGCGAACCGGGTGCCACGCGCGTGCAGCGGGCGGTTATCAGGTGAGCTCGAAGTACCACGCCCACGCACTGGTCTCCCACTTTGCATAGGCGTCGGGGTAGGCCGAGATCTGAACGGCTTGCGCCGCGCGGGTGAGAGTCATGCCCTCCCATCCACGAATGTCGAGCAGCCCGCGCGTGTATCCCGACCGGCCCACGTAGAACAGCTTCGCCGAGTGGCTCGGGATCATCAGGTCGGCTACCGTGCCCCACCCCGAGGAAGGCCGTTGTTGGAAGAGGCCAACCGAATCACGGTCACCCCACGAAATGTTGCGGAGCGATGACTCTTGCATGGCCGTGGCGAGCGCGATGACGATGCCGTACTCCGGAACTCCAAGGTCACGGCCTACTTGAACGATCGTGCTCGCATTCGCGCGCATCTCTGCGCTCATCGGCGTCACCGGTCCGCCTGCGGGAGGCGCCGAGGGGGAGCCGGCCGATGGCTTTCCCGACGAGTGAGTTGTGGAGCGTGCGCCAACGGGCAGTGCGGGGCGTTCCATGATCGGCATGGCCGACACCACCGCGGCGATCGATGCTGCGGCGGGTGGCTGCTCAGCGGGGTCGCCTTCGCTCACCGGCGTATTGCGCGGAGACACGGGCACGTCGGCATTGTGGCCGACGGTGGGGGCTGGCATCGGAATCGCGGCCGGTACTCGGCCGGGGATGACGATCGTCTGACCCGGATAGATGATGCTCGACGCTTCGAGGCTGTTCTCGGCGAGGATTGACTCAACAGAGACCCCGAATCGAGCGGCAAGCGCAGAAATCGTGTCACCCTTGCCGATCTCGTATCGGCCGGCCGCAGTCGTCGGAGCGGGAGTCCCCGTTGACTTCACGGGAGCGGAGGTCAACGCGAGCACTTGGCCAGCGAAGATGGTCGACTTCCACGACAGCCCGTTGAGGGCAAGAATTGATGCCGTTGAGAGCCCGTACTGCTGGGCAATGCTGCTGACCGTGTCGCCGGCGGCGACGGTGTACACCGCAGGCGCAGCGCTCGACGCAACGGCGTGCGTCGCCAGGCCTCCCGGAAGCACCGCTGCGCCAATCTGTGCGAGGGCAGTGCGCACACCCAGCGGTGCCGGCGAGTGCTCAGGCTTCGGTGGAACAGGCTTGCCAGCGTACGCGGGGTCGACGGGGCCCGTGAGCCCAAGCCCGAGTGCCATGGCACCCGTCAAGACAACAGGAACAGCGGTCAACGCCGACGAACGAGCACGCCGCACGAGGTCACCGCGCAGCGGGGGCGCGGAAGGTACCTCCGTCGCCACGGTGCGGGGAGTGAGGCCACCGAACACCGAGCGTGCACGGTCGTCGCAGTGCGGTGCCGTCAGCGGGCTGCGCACGGCGTTCGCCGCGTGATCAGTCTCGCTCATCGTCTCCGGCCCTTCGCAGTGCCTCTGTGGGCGCCATTCGCCACGAGGGAATGAGACTTCCCTCTGAGACAGGCTACAACGCACGTCAACTAATGGGGAAGATGTTGCACCAGTTTACATGTTCGTAACATTAGGGAACGGCGCGCGGCCTGCCCCAGTCATGGCACGCTTGAGGCGTGTCCGCAGAATCTGCCCGATGGTTGACCGTTCCTGATCTCGTCGACGTGCTTCAGTTGAGCCCCGGCAAAGTGCACCGCCTCATCGAAGACCGCCATCTGTTGGCGGTGCGCCGCGACAAGGTGCTCGTGATTCCCGAAGAGTTCGTGCTCGACGGCGAGCCGCTGAAAGACCTTCGAGGCACTCTCATGCTGCTGGCCGACGACGGGTTCAGTGATGACGAAGCGATGCAGTGGATGCTCGAGCTCAACGATCTTCTCGGCGTCTCGCCTATCGCAGCATTGCGCGCGGGTCGCAAGGCCGAGGTTCGTCGGGTCGCCCAGGCGCTCGCCTTCTAGCCTGACTCGGTGCGGTCTCGCGCTCAGGAGAGTCGCGGTCTCGCTTTGATCAGTGTGCGCGACGGGTCACCAGGTCGCTCAAGCCGATGAGCTCAGCTCGGGCTGAGCGGCTCAGCGGAGCATCGGAGAGAGCCGCAAGCGCTTCGGCTACCGACCGTTCAATGATGCGCTCCGTCGTCTCGACGGCGCCGCTTTCACGAATCGTCGCTTGAAGGGTTGCGATCTGGTCGTCGGTGAGGTTCGGATCGCCGAGTAACTCATCGATCAGTCGAACGGCTCCTGCAGGAAGCGCTGCGCGCGCGAGAGCCACGATGACCGTGCGCTTTCCTTCACGCAGATCGTCACCGGCAGGTTTTCCTGTCACGGCCGGGTCGCCGAAAACGCCCAGCAGGTCGTCTCGCAGCTGAAACGCCACACCCAAGGGCAGGCCGAACGCTCGTAGCGCCGACACCTGTTCGAGGCTTCCGCCAGCCATGAGTGCTCCGAGAGCAAGGGGCGCTTCGATTGAGTACTTCGCAGACTTGAAGGTCACGACACGGTGAGCGCGAGACAGCAGGTCGGCTTCCGGTGCGTCACGCCAAGCGACTTCTTCGAGAATGTCGAGATACTGACCCACCGTGACCTCGGTGCGCATCGTTTGAAACTCTCCGCGCGCGGCGCGGGCGCTTGGTGTATCGGTCAGGCGTGCGAGCCCAGTGTCGAGCAACTCGTCGCTCCACCCCAACAGCAAGTCGCCGAGCAACAGAGCGGCCGACGAGCCATACGTCGCCGCGTTGCCCACCCACTCGCGCCGCACATGGTCGTTCTCGAACCGTCGATGTGCCGCGGGCATCCCTCGCCGCGTGTCGGAGTTGTCCATGATGTCGTCGTGGACGAGGGCGGCGGCATGAAAGAGCTCAAGAGCCGCGGCGGCGTCGATGACACTCGAGAGATCAGGGTGTTGATCGAGTTCTGCCACGAGGTCGTCACTGCGCACGGTGCCGGCAACGGCGTGCCAGCCCCAGTAGCAGAACAGTGCGCGAAACCTCTTGCCACCGCTCAATAGATCACGACTGGCGTCGGTGAACACCGAGAGGTCACCCGCGATCGTCGTGAGTTGTGTTGCGCGCTCGTCGAGAAAGCGCTCGAGTCGAGCGTTGACTAGGTCGACTAACCGCAATCTCTCAGGCACCCGCCTAGCCTATCCAGGAGTGCGAGTCTAGAATGAGGGCGCGGAGCCGGCTCGGCCCCGCACGTCGTCGAAGGGTTCATCATGCCGCTGTCTGAGCACGAGCAGCGCCTCCTGGACGAGATGGAGCGCAACCTCTACCAGAACGATGCCGATTTCGTCGCCACCGTTTCGGGTCGTCGTGGCAAGCCGAACTATCGGCTCGTCGTGATCGGCGCCTTGCTCGCGGTTGCGGGTGTCGGCGCCCTCGTCGCGGGAGTCATCGTTCGCCAGCCCATCGTGGGTGTGATCGGGTTCGGCCTCATGTTGGGAGGCGTTCTCCTGGTCATTTCTCCCGGACGCGGCGCCGAGACCACCACCGCTGGATCTTCGTCGGCAGGCCGCGCATCGCAGCCTCGCCGGTCATCGTGGATGACGACGATGACCGAGCGCTGGGAACGACGCCAAGACGAGCGCGGCGAGTAAGTCCTCCTCCCTCTTCCTCCACTTGTCGGGGCCGACCTTCGGGTCGGCCCTTTTTTTGTGCCCATCCGGCGTCACGGAGATCGCCATGGCAGCGAGAGCGCACTCAACCCTCCACCCTCCCTCCCCGCACTGCGTTGCGCAAAAGTCCCGACTTTGCAGCGTTCTTGACTCGCACGGGGAGTGAAAAGGGGACTAGGGTGCTCATGTTCCTTTACTTTGTGGAGGAAAGTGGAGTAAAGTGGAGGTCATCACCTGATCTCGGGCCGGAGATGAGAGGGGGCCAGGCGAATGCTTCTCGGCACGCACACCCCCAAGCTCGACGACAAAGGGCGCATCATCCTTCCGGCCAAGTTCCGCAGCGAGCTCGCCGGGGGAGTGGTCTTGACCCGAGGCCAAGAGCACTGCATCTACGTCTTCAGCGCGGCGATGTTCCAAGAGCAGCTCGACAAGCTGCGCACCGCGCCGCTCACGAGCAAGCAAGGCCGTGAGTTTCAGCGCCTTTTCCTTTCGGGCGCCAGCGAACAAGAGCCCGACTCGCAACACCGACTGACGATTCCGACCGTGCTGCGCGACTACGCCGGCCTCGACCGCGAACTCACCGTGATCGGTGCAGGCGACCGTGCCGAAATCTGGTCAACCGAAGCCTGGAACAGCTACTACGCCGAGCGCGAAGAAGCGTTTGCCAACACCGAAGAGGAGGTGATTCCCGGACTCTTTTGATCGCGTGACCCTGACTCCCAGCCGTGAGTCGCCCTGGCGCACCTTCCCCGGTGCCAGGTCGCACGGATGGGGATCAGGGCCCCGCGGCCC
>JAAFHT010000148.1 GCA_013297625.1 Actinomycetota bacterium
GCATCCACCGCATCAATTCCCGAAGCGAGGTAGGCCTGCGCGCGGTCGCGAATGCTGCCGAGGCCGGTGTCGAGGCTGATGCCCTGGGCACCCGCGCGGCAGAACTTGATGCCGTTGTAGGTGGCCGGGTTGTGGCTCGCGGTGAACATGGCGGCGGGCACGTTGAGGCGGCCGCTCGCAAAGTAGGTTTCGTCGGTCGAGCCGAGCCCGAGCATGATGACGGATGCGCCCCGCGCCTGCGCCCCCCGCGCAAATGCGGCGGCAAACGTGGGCGAGCTGTCGCGCATGTCGTGCCCGATAGCGAGCTCGAAGGTGGGGCCGTCGTGCTCGGCGCGCATCTCATCGGCGAAGCCAGCACCGAGAGCCTCGACGACCTCGTCGGTCAGTTGCGTGCCCACAAGGCCGCGAACGTCGTAGGCCTTAATGAAGGCGCTGAGGTCGGGGGCGGGGGTTTCGCTAGCGGAATTCACCCCGTCACCCTACTCGGGTTTTATCCAACTTCGCCTAAAGCGCTATAACGAATTACCTGCCAGCCGTTCGGAACAGAGAGGCGTTCGCTGTGCCGAGAGCACAGGTCATAGCTGTGCGGCTCGGGCCGAGCGCTCAGCGGGCCGAGCACCGCCATCGAGTCGGCGTAGACATAGGTGAGGGTGCGGGCGGCAGGCTCACTGCACGCGACTTTGCTGCACAGTCGGGCGCTCATCGTGCATTCAGCATAGAGCGGGGCTGAGACGCGGCGGCGATAGGCTGAAGGCGTGGCACGAGCGAGTAGGCAGCCGAGTGCGCGAGCCCGCGCCCGGCACGGCCGCGTGGGCCGCTCCCCCGTCACGGGGCCGCACTTACCCCTCGCCTTCACGCGCCGGTCGCTGTTCGAGACAACCGTGCAGTCCACTGCCGAATACCTGGTCAACCAGTGGCCCACCGAGCTCGCGAACCTGCGCATCGATGTCATGCCCATGCCCGATCAGCCCTCGGGAGTGCGGGGTGTCGCACGCTGGCGCGTCGTGGCTGATCAAAACCTCGTGGTGCTGTTCCGCATCCCGATCGAACGCATGAGTCGTTTGCATCGCGACGACGACTGGCACCGCCGACTCATGGTCGAGAGCTGCGTGTTCCGCGCCGTGGGCGAGCTCATCGGCAAAGACCCGTGGGACCTCGCGCCCGATCGCTTTCGCCACTGGTAAGCGTGCTTCGTCAGGCGACGGATGCTCGCGGTCGCCGCGCGCGCTACTGGGGCAGCACGGTCAGCGCGCCGGCCGCGCTCGGCGGCGCGAGCACGCGTGAGCCGGCCAGCACCCCGTCGCCGCGGTAGCTGACGCTCACGTGCACGCGGCCGCTCGTGGTGAGTCGAACGCCCGCGTTGGTTGCCGTGGGCACAATGACCATGCCGCCCGCGGAGATCGTCACGGGCACCCCGTCGATCGAGACCTCGGCTGCCCCGTCGGGTGCGACGAGGTGCATGAGGGCCGACTGCTCGTCGGCAATGGGAGCGACGGCCACGAGCGCAGCAGTGCCGGCCTCGAGGGCGGGGCTTGGGCTGAACCATTCGAGGTCGGCGGCCCCGGCGGCGGCCGTGCTCGCGCGCGCCGCGACCACGACGGGCTCGCTCGCGTCAACGATCACGCTGTACTCACCGTCGGCAAGATCGGTGACCGCAAGGTCGAGCACGACTCCTGGCTCGACCGTGGCCTCGGTGACGAGCCCGGCCGCGCCGTCGAGTCCGATGAGTCGAACCGTCACTTGAGCCGGGGTGTCGCCGGGCGCCAAGAGGCGCAAAGCGGGCAGGCCGTCGGCACCGCCATCGGTCGTCGATTGCTCGAGGGCGAGCTGGCCGTTGATGACCGGAAAAGCGGGGATGACGTGCCGAAGAGCGGGCTCGGCAAGGGGGGTCACGATGCTGATGCCGCTCGGGGTGAGTCCTCGCACGACCGTGGTTTGCATCGTGGCCGCGACCGACCCTCCCGTACTCGACACGCGCACGACGGGTGACGGTTCGTCCAGCGCGAATCCGGCGAGCGGCAGAATGCGCTGGGTTCCGGCGGCAACGATGATGCCGCTCGAGCCAATGGCATCGATCGGCCCCGTGTCGCCCCACAGCGTGAGATCGACCACGGCATCAACGGCGTCGTCATTGCTCAGTACGATCCAAGTCGTGCGACCCACCGTCGTCGACCCGCCGACGAGCCATGCACTGCGCGCGGGCGTGAGGCATTCGGCAGCGGCCAGCCCCGTCACGTCGACCGTGTCGGGTCGCACGATTCCGGTTGCGGCGAGGGCATCGCCCGGCGCCTCACGCGGCAGGGTCACGACAATCGGCGAGCCGTCGATCGCGTCACTCACGGCGAGTGTCGACGTCACGAGACCGGCCCCCGAGGTGTGCAGTTGCTCAGCGGCGACGACGGCCAGCTGCGGATCGTCGCCGCGCGTCAGCCCGAGGGCTCCTCCGGCGCACACGAGCGACTGATCCGATCGATCGGGCGTCACCGCCACGCTCGGCACGGCGACCACGATCGCCGGGCTCGGCACGAACGCCACTGCCGCTGCGAGAGCGGCACCGGCAGCCCCCGCGACGAGGGCGAGGGATGCGCGGCCGCTCACGAGCAGCCACGAGCGCGTGCGGGGCGCCCGGGTCGCTGTGGAGTCGTCACTCATCGTCATCACCGACCTCGAACGTTGCCGCGGGGCCCTCATCGGTCGCGAGCTGGTCGGAGCGCCGACGGGGTCGCAGTGAGGTCGGAATCGCCAGCAACAGCGTGAGCGCGAGAATGCCGCCTTGCACGGCGAGCACGATCGTCGAGCTCACTGAACGCACAGCGGGGTCGGCCCGCGAGCCATCGTCGGGCACGACGCGCCACAATCGCCCCGCATCGGCGTCGCCGATGGGCGTCAACACAGGGTTGCCGTCCAGAGCCGCCGTGACGCTCTCGGCCGACGAGGCGGCAACACCCTCGCCCGAGTCTTCGAGCAGCACGTAGCGCACGTCGAGTTCGTCGAGCGCTGTCGTGACGTCGCGTCCGCTCGGGGCTGCAAGATTGCCCACGAGGTCGGCGAGTTCAGCGCTCTGCGCCGACATGGTGCCGCCTGCCGCGCTCGTGTGTTCGAGGGTGCGTTGCCCTACGAGAAAGAGCCCTGCACCGCGGTCGACTCGCGCTGCAAGCCCCGCGTCGACAGGCGTGAGAA
>JAAFHT010000157.1 GCA_013297625.1 Actinomycetota bacterium
CGCTCGTCGTCGGCGTCGGCGACGACAACGAGGGCTACCTCTCGGCCAAGCGCGACCGCATGGGTCACCGTTTGCCCGAGAGCATCACGAGTGCCCCCGTGTTTGCCACTATCGAAGGGAAGACCGCATGAGCGGCGCCGGATCCCCCACCCTCTCCGTCGACGGCACGGGCCTCACAATCGCCATTGTGGCGGGCCAGTGGCACACCGTGATTAGCGAGGGGCTTCAGGCAGGCGCGCGGCGCGTGCTCGAGGCATCCGGAGCCACGATCGTCGAGTACGCGGTGCCGGGCTCCTTCGAGTTGCCCGTCGTCAGCAAGGCAGCACTCGAGGCCGGGGCAGATGCCGTCGTCGCGCTCGGGGTGATCATCAGAGGGGGAACCCCCCACTTCGAGTACGTGAGCTCGGCCGCAACAGACGGTCTCACGCGCGTTGCGCTCGACACCGGCAAGCCCGTGGGCTTCGGCGTGCTGACGCTCGAGAATGAGCAGCAGGGCATCGACCGCGCCGGTTTGCCCGGTTCGATCGAAGACAAGGGAGCCGAGGCTGCCGAAGCGGCGCTCGCGACCGCGCGCGTGCTGCAGGCGATTCGCCACTGAGCTCGATCATGCCTTGAGGAGTGACCGAGGCGTCGGGAACCGGGGAATCCTCATGCGCAACAACTCGGCAACGCGGCGAAAAACCCTGGAACACGGCTGGAACCGCGGCCAAGTGGGGTGGAACACCCTGTCGACAGCATGAAACATGTGGAACCGGTTGCACACCGGATCGCCGCGGGTGATACTCCCCTCACGCGAGGGCCGTGAGCGGCAATGAGGCTGCCCCCTCGCGAGGGGGAACACCACATGCACGTTCGCACACGCCGCGGGGTCACCGGAGTCGTCGCTCTGGCCCTGTCGATCATCGCGACGCTGATTGTCGGGCCCACGTCGGCCACAGCGGCAACAGCCACCAACAATCCCGACTTCTCGGCCAACGTCATGGCCCCGCTCGAGGTCACCGACTGGACGCAGTTCGGCAACCAGCTCACCACGGTCGAGGCCTACGGTGTTGACGCCGTCACCGTCGACGTGTGGTGGGGCAAGGTCGAAGCCGCGGGCGACAACCAGTTCAACTGGAGCTATTACGACCAGGTCTTCAGCACGATCACAAGCCGCGGGCTCGACATCGTGCCGATCTTCTCGTTCCACCAGTGCGGTGGCAATGTGGGAGACACGTGCAACATCCCGCTGCCGTCATGGCTCTGGAGCAAGTACACGGGCGCCACGCTCAACGGCATCACTCTTGACGCGAACGGCCTCAAGCACCGCAGCGAGCAGGGCAACTTCTCGAACGAAACCGTTCAGGGCTGGGCCGACCAGCTCGTTCTCAACGAGTACCAGGCTTTCACGCAGGCCTTCGTCGCTCGCTACGGCACGACCTACGCCACGCGCATGCAAGAGATCAACGTGTCGCTCGGCCCGGCCGGCGAACTGCGCTACCCCTCGTACAACAGCCACGACTCGGGCACCGGCTACCCGACGCGCGGTGCGCTGCAGGCCTACTCACCGCTTGCGATCAAGAGCTTCCAGCAGTGGGCGCTCGCCAAGTACACGACGCTTGCGGGCATCAACGCGGCGTGGGGCTCGACCGTCACCAACATCTCGCAGGTGCAGCCGCCGAGCAACGCCGGCTTCTTCTTCTCCTCGGGTGACTACCGCAACACGACCTACGGCAAAGACCTGATCGACTGGTACAACAAGAGCCTCGTCGATCACGGCGAACGGATGCTCGACACCGTGCTCGCCGCCCTGGGCACCTCGTTCCCGGGCGCCGAGATCGGCTACAAGATCCCCGGCGTGCACTGGTCCATGACGGGGCCGACGCCGCGAGCTGCGGAGGTCACGGCCGGGCTGGTGCAAACCAGTGTCGACATGAACGCGGTCAACACGGGTCGTGGCTATGCCAACATCGTGGGTCTCGCGAACCGCGTGGCCGACTCGGGTCGCGGCGTGATCTTGCACTTCACGTGCCTCGAGTTCAACGACGAGAACTTCTCTCCGCAGTTCTCGCAGGCGAGGACGCTCGTGGGCTGGGTCGGCGCCGAGGCAGGCCGTCAGAACGTGAAGATCAAGGGCGAAAACGCGCTCGCCGGCGGCATCACCTCGAACGGCGGCTGGGACAACGTCAACCAGGCGTTCGACAACTTCCCCTACATCGGCATGACGGTGCTGCGCGTGGGCGAAGTGGCCTCGGGCACCGGAGCGACGCGCTATGCACAGTTCATCCAGAAGTACCGCCCGTCGAACCCCGCGTGGACTTCCCTCTACGTGCGGGGCACCAACAACAACTGGGGACTCGGCACGCCGATGACCAAGTCGGGCACCGTCTGGACCGCCACCAATGTGCAGTTCGGCTCGGCGACCAACCAGCGCTTCAAGTTCGATGTGCGCGGCGACTGGAGCCTCAACTTTGGCGGCACGGGCCTCTCGGGCACTGCCGTGCAAGGTGGCGGCGACATCGCGGTGAACTCCAACACGACGTACACGATCACCTTCAACGAAGCGACGAGAGCGTACTCGGCAACCCCGAGTTCGCAGCCGCCACAGGGGTCATCGGTAACTGTGCACTTTGCCGAGTGGCAGTCGGCGACGAGTTACTCGATTCACACCTGGAATGGCATCAGCGGCACGTTCCCGATGACCTATGAAGGGTTCATCAACGGGCGACACTGGTGGCGGGTCACCCTCACCAATGCTCCCAGCTCGTTCGCGTTCACCTTCACGAACAGCAATGGCAACTGG
>JAAFHT010000034.1 GCA_013297625.1 Actinomycetota bacterium
CGCCGACGAGAAGATTCCCGTGACGTTCGCGCTGAGCCTGCACGCGCCCGATGACCAGTTGCGCGACGAGCTGATTCCCGTCAACTCGCGCTGGAAGGTCGATGAGGCCCTGGACGCCGCACGTGCCTACTTTGACGCGACCGGCCGCCGAGTGTCGATCGAGTATGCGCTCATCAAAGACATGAACGACCACGCCTGGCGCGCCGACCTGCTCGCCCAGAAGCTCAACGAGCGCGGGCGTGGTTGGGTGCACGTCAACCCGATTCCGCTCAACCCGACGCCCGGCTCGATCTGGACGAGCTCAGAGCCCGCGGTCATGCGTGAGTTCGTGCGTCGCCTCGAAGACTCGGGAATTCCGACGACACTGCGCGACACCCGCGGCAAAGAAATCGACGGAGCCTGCGGGCAACTCGCTGCTGCCGACTAGCGACGCCGAACATCCCTCGGGTCCGCCATACTGAGCGTATGTTCCTCGATCAGATCAACGAGTTCTTCACGCAAGTTGTCGGCATCAGCGTCGCGGTCGTTTTTGCGATCATCATCATCATCGTGCTGTTGCGCGGCATCAAGGTGGCCAAGCCTGATGAGGCGATTATCGTCACCTCGCGCCAGCGCACGCCGAAAGAGCGCGCGCAGAACGCTGAGATGGAGAACGTTGGCCAGCGCGTGGTGTTTGGCTCGCGCGTCTTCGTCAAGCCGATCGTCGAGGCCTACTTCAAGCTCAGCCTGCGCTCGCGCCAGCTCAACGTGCAAGCTACGGCGCAGACGCGTGACGCCATCACGATTCGTGTGAACGCCGTCGCGGTCGTCAAGGTTGGTGGTTCAGAGGCCATGGTGCGTGCAGCCGCTCAGCGCTTCTTGAACCAGCAAGACCAGATCGAGTCGTCGACCGAAGAGGTGTTGAGCGGTTCGGTGCGCTCGATCGTCGGCCAGTTGACCGTGACCGAGATCATCACCAACCGTTCAGCGCTGCAAGAGCAAGTGCTCGAGGCCGTGCGTGAGGCACTCGACATTCAGGGTCTGCAGATCGACACCCTGCAGATCAAAGAGATCGACGACGACAACAACTACATTCGCGACCTCGGTCGTGCCGAGGCGGCGCGCGTGAAGCAGGTTGCCGAGATCGCTGAGGCGCAGGCCCAGCAGGCGTCAGAAGAAGCGCGCATCGCCGCGGCGCAGAAGATCGCCGAAAGCCAGCGTGCGCTTGACCTGCGCAACGCCGAAATCCAGAAAGAGACCGACAAGGCTCGTGCCGAGGCCGCCGCTGCGGCACCGCTTGCCGAAGCCATCGCTCAGCAAGAGGTTGTGGGCCAGCAAGAGATCACCGCGCAGAAGCGCGTCGGCTTGCGCAAGCAAGAGCTCGACGCCGAGGTGCGCGCCGTCGCCGACGCACAGGCCTACGCGATCGAGAAGGAAGCCAACGCCGCGGCCCTCGCCTCTGTCGCCGGCGCCAACGCCGAGCGTGACGCGCGCAAGGCCGCTGCTGAGGCCATCGAGGCGGAAGGCCTTGCCGAGCGCAACCGCCGCAAGAGCGCGGCCGAGGCCGTTGAGGCCGAAGGTGTCGCCGAGCGCGCTCGACGCATCGCGGCCGCGGAAGCGCTTGCGGCTGAGGGTGAAGCCGAAGCCTCGGCCATACGCTCGAAGGGTACGGCCGAGGCCGACTCGACCCGCGCGCAAGCTGAAGCGCTCGCCGAGCGTGCCGAGGCTCTGCTCAAGCAGCGCATCATCGACCAGTTGCCCGAGATTGTTCGTGCCGCGGCCGAACCGCTCGGAGCGATTCAGAACATGACGGTCATCTCGAGCGATGGCAGCGGTACGAACCAGCTGGGCGAGAATGTCGCCGGGCAGCTCGCCACCTCGACCAAAATCATCAAAGACCTCGTGGGCATCGACATTGGTGAGCTCATCAACGGCAAGGTTGTCGGCGAGGCGACGGGTGCCGCAGTAGCGAAGGGCGCGAGCCGCGCGTCGCGCGCGAAGGCCTCAGCCTCCGACGCGAGCGACGCAAGCTAGCACCTAGCGAAAAGCGGGGATGCCCGTGATCTGGTTGCCCAAAATGAGCGTGTGCACGTCGTCGGTGCCCTCGTAGGTGCGCACCGACTCGAGGTTATTCGCGTGCCGCAACGGTGAGTGCTCGAGCGTGATGCCGTTGCCGCCGAGCATGGCGCGAGCCTCGCGGGCGATCGCGATCGCTTCGCGCGCGTTGTTGAGCTTGCCGACCGAGATTTGGTGTGGCTGCAACTGCCCCGCGTCTTTCAGCCGGCCCAGCTGCAGGGCAAGCAAGAACCCCTTGTCGATTTCGAGCGCCATGTCGACCAGCTTTTGTTGCGTCAACTGGTACGCCGCCACGGGCTTGTCGAACACCTCGCGGCCCTGCACATAGGCCAGTGCCACGCGATAGCTATCGAGCGCCGCACCCATGACGCCCCAGACGATGCCGTAGCGGGCTTGGTTCAGGCACGTGAACGGGCCACGCAGGCCTACTGCGCCCGGCAACTGCGCACTCGCAGGCACTCGCACTTCGTCGAGCGTGATGTCGCACTGAATCGAGGCGCGCATCGAGAGCTTCTGCCCGATGGGCGTGGCAGTGAAGCCAGGGGACGTGGTCGGAACAATGAAGCCCCGGATGCCGTGCTCGGTCTGGGCCCAGATGACAGCGATGTCGGCGATCGACGCGAGGCCGATCCAGCGCTTCGACCCCGTAATGACCCAGTCGTCACCATCGCGGCGCGCGAAGGTCTGCATCGAGGCCGGGTCGCTGCCTGCGTTCGGTTCGGTGAGTCCAAAGCATCCGATCGCCTCGCCCGTCGCCATGCGCGGCAGCCATTCTTGTTTCTGGTCTTCAGAACCGAACGTGTGAATCGCCGTCATGGCGAGCGAGCCCTGCACTGAGACGAACGTGCGCAGCCCGGAGTCGCCCGCTTCGAGCTCGGCGGCGGCGAGCCCATACTCGACTGCCGAGCGGCCCGCGCAGCCATAGCCCTGCAGGTGCATGCCCAGCAAGCCCAGCGCGCCTATGGGCTTGATGATCTCGGTCGGAAACACCCCCGCGTCGTACCACTCCGCGATGTGCGGTCGCAGCTCGGCATCGACGAAAGCGCGAACGCGGTCTCGTGTGGCGCGTTCGTCGTCGCTCAGCAGCGAGTCGAAACCGATGAGGTCGAGCGGTGAGTCGGTCATGGTCTCTTCTCTACACCAGTTTCGGCGCCCGTCGCCGCCGCGCGTTCGAGCACCGAGCGAGCGAGGTGCGTGGCCCCGACCACCGCCGACGGCATGACGGCGATCGCTCCGCCGGGAATGAAGAAGAACAGCTGGGTGGCGACGCCGAATCCGAGTTCTCGAGCGCGCGAGCCCCGCAACAGGCGAGCCCGGTCGATCGCTGTGATGCCGCGCGCTTCAAACGCGCGCGTCGTGAGCTCTCGGGCAATGAGGTGCCCCGCGAGCACAGGCCCGAGCACGGCGGCCGTCACCGAGCCGATGCCGGGGATCAGCCCGACGATGCCGGTGATGGCGGCGAAGCCGATGGCGCGCAGCACGAGCAGGAGGCCATCGCCGAACGAGCGCCAGAACCGCACGGGCGACGGCGTGAAGCCGCCCAGCTCGTTTTCGGCGGCGCGCCAAATGCGCTCGTAGAACGGGTCACCAATGAGCAGCGTGAGCGTGGTGAACGTGTACATCGTGCCGATGATCGCCCCAGCAACAATGACGAGGGCGAGCAGGGTGCGCAGCACGGTGCGGTCGCGCTCGGCCCACTCGTCGGCAAACGGGGTGATGGCGTTGGCGAGGGCCTCGACGTTGAGCCCGAGCCCGATGAGCACGGCAGCGATGAGCGCGCCAGCGATGACGGCGGGCACCATGCCGAGCGCCATGACTCGTGGGCGGCGGCGCCAGAAGGCGAACCCTCGCGGCACGAGTGCTGCGCCGGCCAGCACCTCGCGCACGAGGCGCCGCAGGCGGCCGAGGGGCCGACGGCGAGCATCCCGAGCAGAGGGGAGTGCGGGAGGAACATCGGCCATGACGGCCACTGTAGACGGCTCGGCCAGGCCTTGTACGGCCTGGCGAAGAATGCGCCGGGAATCTCCATTGCGGCGATGCGGCCGACCCCGTGCTGACTCTAGGCTGGGCTGGCGTGCGCGCTGTCGCGTGCGCACGGTCGCACCCGAACCGTCGAACGCGAACCGTCGAATCATCGAGGAGCCTCATGAGCAAGTACTCAGTGACCAACCCCGCCACCGGTGAGACGCTGCGGTCGTACCCGACCGCGACGGATGCCGAGGTCGCCACCGCCGTCGATCACTCTTACGACGCCTACCGCGGCTGGTCGCGCACGTCGACCGTTGCCGAGCGCGCGGCCTTGATCTCGAAGGTCGCCGACCTGCACCGCGAGCGTCGTCAGCACCTCGCCGAGATCATCGTGCGCGAGATGGGCAAGCCCATCGGCGACGCCCTGGGTGAGGTCGACTTCTCGGCCGACATTTACCAGTACTACGCCGACAACGGCCCCGAGCTGCTCAAGGACGAGCCGATCGCGTTGGCCGAGGGTAGCGAGGGCTCGGCCTTCATTCGCAAGAGCGCCATGGGCGTTCTGCTCGGCATCATGCCGTGGAACTTCCCCTACTACCAGGTGGCCCGCTTCGCCGGCCCCAACCTGATTCTCGGCAACACCATTCTGCTCAAGCACGCGGCTCAGTGCCCCGAGTCGGCCGAGGCCATTCACCAGATCTTCGCCGACGCGGGCTTTCCGGTGGGGGCATACACGAACCTGTACGCCACGACCGATCAGATCGCCACGATCATCGCCGACCCCCGCGTGCAGGGCGTCTCGCTCACCGGTTCTGAGCGTGCCGGTGCCGCGGTTGCCGAGCAGGCTGGGCGTCACCTCAAGAAGGTTGTGCTCGAGCTCGGTGGCAGCGACCCCTTCATTCTGCTGAGCACCGACGACCTCGACGCCACGGTCGAGATGGCCACTAACGCTCGCCTCGACAACAGTGGCCAGTCGTGTAACGGTGCCAAGCGTTTCATCGTCATTGACTCGCTCTACGACGCCTTCGTCGAGAAGTTCGTGGCGCAGATGTCGTCGACGCAAGCGACCGACCCCATGGTCGAGGGTGGCGCCTACGGCCCTCTGTCGTCGAGCAGTGCCGCCGAGGGCCTCGAAGACCAGGTCACGCGTGCGGTCTCGGGTGGCGCCACGGTGCTCACGGGCGGAACCCGCGAGGGCAACTTCTTCACCTCGACCGTTCTTGCCGACGTCAAACCCGGCAACGACGCCTACTACGAAGAGTTCTTCGGCCCGGTCGCCCAGGTCTTCAAGGTCGCGAACGAGGCCGAGGCTGTGCAGTTGGCGAACGATACCCCGTTCGGCCTCGGCTCGTACCTGTTCACGACCGACACCGAGCAGGCGCACCGCGTTGCCGACCAGATCGAAGCCGGCATGGTCTACGTGAACTGCGTGCTCGCCGACAGCCCTGAGCTGCCTTTCGGTGGCATCAAGCGCTCGGGCTCGGGTCGTGAACTCGGCACGCTGGGCATTGACGAGTTCGTCAACAAGAAGATGATCCGCGTCGCCTAATTCCATGGCAACCACGGTTCTGCTGCGTAACGCGCCCGAGCACGTTCTCGGCGCGTTCACGCCGAAACCGACCACCGTCACCCCCGGCCAGTCTGAAGGTTCTGTCGACCTGTGGACTGCGCCGGGGGAGACCGGTGGGCCCGTTGAGACGGGCATTTGGGAGGCCGACCCCGGTACGTTCACGGCGACCCGCGACGGCTACCACGAGATGTGCTATCTGATCAGCGGCCGCGTGACTCTCACAGAAGAGGGTGAACAGCCGCTCGAGCTGACGGCAGGCGACCTGTTCGTGACGCCCGCCGGCTGGCGTGGCACCTGGCAGGTGCACGAGAGCGTGCGCAAGGTTTTCGTCATCATCCCCACCGCGCCGGCTGCCGGCGCCTAGTGTTCCGGTTCGACGAACTCGCTTTCGAGCACACTCCGATGGGCGACCTGACCCTGCGTCGGCGCTATGAACCTGCTGTCTCCGCCGACGTGTTCGAGGTCAAGCTCGGCGAGGAGTACCTCATGTCGAGCCTTTTCACGGTCGCCGAAGAAGCTCTCAGCGAGCTCGGTCTTGCGGCCGTGGCATCCGACCGCCGTGAACTCGACGTCGTCGTGGGAGGCCTCGGGCTCGGCTATACCGCGATCGCTGCCTTGCGCGATGAGCGCGTCGCGAGCATGACGGTCGTGGATGCCCTCCCGGCCGTCATCGACTGGCACGAGCGTCGCCTGCTCCCTGTCTCGGCCGCGCTGCTCGACGATGCCCGCACGCGACTCGTGCACGCCGACTTCTTCGCGATCATGCGGGGAGCGCCCGACAAGGCCAGCCTGCCGCTCGCCCTCGATGCGATTCTGCTCGATGTCGATCACTCTCCGACCTTTACTCTCGACCCTTCGCACGCCGATTTATACACGGTCGAGGGGCTCCGCCGACTGGCCCAGCACTTGCGACCCGGGGGAGTGTTTGCGCTGTGGTCAGACGACCCGCCCGAACCCGCGTTTCTTGACACGCTCGGCGCGGTGTTCGAGAGCGTGGTCGGGCACACGATCGAGTTCGAGAACCCCGTGACGGGAGGCACGTCGCGCAACGGCGTCTACGTGGCGGTTCTCGCGGCCTAGAAGACCGCGCCAGGGTTGAGAATGCCGCGCGGGTCGAACGCCGCCTTGATGCGTTGCTGCAACGCCACTTGCTCGTCGCCGAGTTCGTCGGTGAGCCAGCGTCGCTTGAGGGTTCCGATGCCGTGCTCACCCGTGAGGGTGCCGCCGAGCGCGAGCGCCGCCTCAAACAGCTCTCCTGCCGCCGCCCACACCTGCTCGGGAACCTCGTAGCCCTGATAGACGAGATTGGGGTGCAGATTGCCGTCTCCCGCGTGCGCCACGGTGGGAATGCGAATGCCGTACCGATCGCCGATGCGACGAATCTCGGCGAACATGTCGGGCAGGCGTGAGCGGGGCACCGCGACGTCTTCGATGAGCACCTGACCGAGAGCGGCCATGGCGGGGTGCATCGCGCGGCGAACGGCGAGCATCCGTTCGCCCTCGTCGGGGTCGGTCGTCATGGTCGCTGTTGCGCCGAGCGCGGTGATGATCGCGAGCGCAGCCTGGGCTTCAGACTCCGCTGCTTCGCCGTCGGTCTGCACGAGCAAGTGGGCGCTCTCGCCGTCTCGCGGGGGCAACCCCAGGTGGTTCAGGATGCTCGCGAGAGCCAGCGGATCAACCAGTTCCATCGCCGCGGGCCGAATGCGCGCCGCGGTGATCGCCGCCGAGGCTTCGGCCGCCTGCTCGATCGTCGCGAAGTACGCGCCGATCGTCGCGACCGGGCCGGTGGGGATCGGCGTGAGCTTGAGTGTCGCCCCCACGATCACGCCCAGCGTGCCTTCAGAGCCGATCATGAGGGCGGTGAGGTCGAGCCCGGTCACGCCCTTAACGGTGCGATGCCCGAGCCGCATGAGGGTGCCGTCGGCGAGCACGACGTCGAGGCCCAACACGGCCTCGCGCGTCACGCCGTATTTGGCGCACAGCAGCCCGCCGGCGTTGGTGGCGATGTTTCCGCCCACGGTTGAGATTTCGCGGCTCGCGGGGTCGGGCGCCCAGCGAAGGCCGCGCGGTTCGAGTAGTCGATTGAGCTCAGCGTTAACGATGCCCGGCTCGACGACGGCGAGCTGGTCGGCCTCGTTGATCTCGAGCACGCGCGTCATTGCGGCGGTCGACAGCACGAGTTGCCCGTGGCTGGCCATGGCGCCGCCCGTGAGCCCCGACCCCGCGCCGCGCGGCACAACCGGCACCCCATGCTCGTGGGCGATGCGCAGGGCCGATTGAACCTGTTCGATCGAGCGTGCCGTGATGACCGCGAGCGGAGGGTGTTCGGTGCGCTGGCCCGACTTATCGCTGCGAGCGGCCTCGAGATCAGCCGCGATCGTCGACACCGCGTCGCCGAGCGCGGCGCGAAGCTCGTCGACGACGTCACTCACGAATGGGGTCACCGACCGTCGAGCGTGCCCAGCAGGGCGTCAAGGAACATCGCGCGATAGGGCGCGGGGTCGACGTCGGTCACGACGGTCGCGAGTGGGAGGTCTCGCGTCGGCGAGATGTCAGCACCCACCATCGTGCGCAGGTCAACGACGGTCTGGCCGCGAGTCGACCCCGGCGCGAGGGCAACCTCGACCGGTGCCCGGCGCGTCACGAGGGGCAGCGGGTCGATCGCCGCGCACACCGCACCGGCATCACCGATGGCGACGCGGTCGTCGGCCACGCGTTCCTCGGTGGCGTCAATACCGATCAAGTGGGTGAGCAACTCGCCGGCGAGTCGGGCCCCGGGATCACTCGAGGCCGCGAGCGTCGCCGCGTCGTCGTGCGAGACGGCCACGCGGTAGAACGGCTCGAGCCCGTACATGAGCACAGAGAGCCCGGCGTCGAAGACAATGGCTGCCGCTTCGGGGTCGTGCCACACGTTGAACTCGGCTGCCGCCGTCGCATTGCCCGTGCCCACTGATCCGCCCATCATGACGAGGCGCTCGATGCGCGGCAGCACCTCGGGGTGCATGCGCACGAGCAGCGCGATGTTCGTGAGGGGGGCAAGGCTGATGATCGTGATCGGCACTTCTGACGCCGAGATGGTGCGGCGCAACAACTCGACGGCGTGCACGGGCTCGGGCGTGCGAGCCGAGTCGGGGAGCCCGAGGTCGGCCAGGCCGTCGGCTCCGTGGATGGAGGCAGCGTGCTGCGGCGCCTCGAGCAGAGGGCGGTGCGCCCCGGCGGCGACAGGGATGCTGCCAGCGCCAGCCGCATCCAGCACCCGAAGCGTGTTAGTCACCACCTGCGCGAGCGGAGCATTGCCTCCCGTGCACGTGATCGCCCGCACGTCGAGGGCCGGATGCCGCACAGCCAGCAAAATCGCGAGAGCGTCGTCGACCCCCGTGTCAACGTCGAGAATGACGGGGCGAGCGGCGCTCAACGGTTGCGCGTTCGGTCCGTGAGCCAGAACAGCCCGGCAATCATGAGCATCGTCGCCGCGACCAGCAGCCCCATCGCGGGAGACGTCTCGATATAGCGCGAGACGGCACCGGGTGGTTCGGGGGGCCCCGCGAGTGCAACGCGCAACGCCCCGATGCCGACTCCGAGACCCACCAGGGCGAAGCCCAGGCCAACGCCCGTGATCGTGATGCCCGCGTCGGTGCCGCGCGCGAGCCGTCGCACGCGCGTGCGGGTAAACGCGATCGCAGCGCCGACCACGGCGATGAAGCCGAGAGTGAAGGGCTCGAGCAACGCGGCAACGACGGGCTGGCTCAGCACCGTGATGCGAATGATGAGCGAGACGAGCACGGCGACGACGGCCGCGAGCATGACCCAGCGAAACCGCTGGTCGATTGTCTGCCAGCGCAGCGTCGACAACAGCACGGCTGCCGCGGCAAACCAGAGCACGGGCGCGATGTCGACAAAGAGCAACGTCAATTCGCCGGGCCGCGAGAACACGGCGTCGCCGACTCCCAGTTGAAACGCGAGCCCCATGACGACAAGCGCGATCAGTGCGCTCAGCAAAAGCACGCGGGCGACCGACCCTGATCGGGTCGGCATTCCGCCGACGGGAATCGTGGTCGGGGGCGCGTCGTCGCTCATGCCCCGATGCTAGGTCACGAGGCGGTCTGCGCGCCGACTGTTGCCTGACTGCGCTCAGATGAACAAGGTCGTGGTCGACTCGGATGCCTCGCCCAAGAACGTCGCGACGCCGCCGAGCTCGACGCCGTCGAGCAAGTCGCTTTGCGCGATTCCCAACAGATCCATCGTCATGGTGCAGCCGATGAGGCGCGCACCGCCCGCCTGCGCCGAAGCGATGAGCTCGGGCAGCGTCGGCACGTTGTGCTGCTTCATGACGCTCTTGATCATGACGGGGCCCATGCCGGCCATGTTCATGGTCGAGAGCGGCAGGTCGTTGGCACCCGAGGGCATCATCATGCCGAACATGCGGTCCATCATCTTCTTCTGGCGCTTGGGCGGCTGTTCGCGGCGTAGGGCGTTGAGGCCCCAGAAGGTGAAGAACATCGACACCTGCTCGCCCATCGCGAGCGCGCCGTTGGCGATGATGAACGAGGCGAGCACCTTGTCCATGTCGCCCGAGAACACGACGAACGAGTTCTTGCCGGGCCCGGCCACGGTGGCGCCGCCGAGCGGTCGCGCCGATGCCATCGCGCCGGCTCCGCCCTTGCGAATGACCGCGACGTAACCAGGGCCTTCCGGCTCGATCGAGACGAGCTCGTGGCCATTGCGCTTGACCCAGGCGGGAGCATCCTGCGCAAATCCGGGGTCGCTCACGTGCACCGTGATCTCGTCGCCCGCGTCGGCGGCATTCGCCGCCTCAGCGAGCTTCATGATCGGGCCGGGGCACGCGAGACCCGTGCAGTCCAGGTCAATGGATGCGCCGATTCCGGTCGGGGCGAGTGCAAACAGCGAGTGCGTCTCGGCGTAGTTCTCCATCGGCGGGCGCTGCACGGGGGCATCGGCCTCGTCGAGCTCGTGCCACGAACGGAACGTCGTCGACCCGCCCGAGAGAGTCTTGAGGTCGGTGAAGCCGCGTTGGCGCAGGGCGCGGTACGCCAGGTACGAGCGGAAGCCGACGGCGCAGTACAGGCGAATCGGCGTGGCCGTGTCCCAGTCGGCACTCGCAGCGCGAATGGTGTCGAGCGGAACATTCTCGGCGCCCGGCAGGTGCCAAATGCTGAACTCTTCTGCCGTGCGCACGTCGATGATGCGAGCGCCCTCGACGGCCGCGGGGTAGTCCTCGGCGTACCAGAGCTCGAGGTCGCCCAGCACGACGTTGCTCGCCACGAAGCCCGCCATGTTGATGGGGTCTTTCGCAGAGCCGAACGGGGGAGCGTAGGCGAGCTCGAGTTCTTCGAGGTCGAACACCGTCAGGTTGTTGCGCACCGCGGTCGCGAGCACATCGATGCGCTTGTCGACGCCGTCGAAGCCCGCGGCCTGACCGCCGAGTACGCGACCCGTCTCGGGGTCGAAAACGACCTTGAGGTGCATCATGGCGGTGCCGGGGTAGTACCCGGCATGGCCCGAGGGATGCACGTGCACGGCGCGGTGCGGAATGCCCGCAGCGATGAGCTGCCGCTGTGTCGCACCCGTACCGCCCGCGACCATGTCGAAGACCTTCACGATCGACGTGCCTTGCGTCGAGTGGTACTCGGTGTCGCGCCCGCAGATGTTCTCGGCCGCGACCCGTGCCTCGCGATTCGCGGGTCCCGCGAGCGGAGCAAGCCACGAGCCCGGCAGCACCGTGTTGGGGGTTTCGACGGCATCGCCCGCTGCCCAAATGTGAGGGTCAGAGGTGCGCATGTGGGTGTCGACGACGATGCCCCCGCGCTCACCGAGCTCGAGCCCTGCTTCGCGCGCGAGCGCTGTGTTGGGTCGCACACCGGCCGAGAGAATGACGAGATCGGCGTGCAACACCGTGTGGTTGGTGAGCTCGACATCGAGACCGCCGGCAGACTCGCGCAGAGCGGCAGCGCCCGTCTCGAGATGCACGGCGACACCTCGACTGCGCAAGTGCGACTCGACGGGCACCGAGAGCTCGTGGTCGATCGGAGGGAGGATCTGGTCAGCGAGCTCCACGACATCGACCTCGGCTCCGCGGTGACGCAGGTTTTCGGCCATCTCGAGGCCGATGTAGCCCGCGCCGATGACGACGGCGCGCACGGGGCCGCGGGTGCCGGCGGCGGCCGCGGCGAGCAG
This sequence comes from Actinomycetota bacterium, assembly GCA_013297625.1. Taxonomy (GTDB): domain Bacteria; phylum Actinomycetota; class Actinomycetes; order Actinomycetales; family Microbacteriaceae; genus Microcella. The sequence goes on from JAAFHT010000034.1 coordinate 11,789, forward strand.
GGCATCCAGCTGCGCCTTGATCTGGTCCATGTCGCCGATGCGTCGCAGTACGTGAACGCCCGGCAAGTCGATGCCGGGGATCGGCGGGCGGATCGCCTCGGCACCGGGGGTGAGCGCGAGCGCGTCGTACGACTCGGTGTACTCGGTGCCGTCGTCGACCCGGCGCACCGTGATGGTCTTCACCGCGCGGTCGATCGAGACCACTTCGTGGCCGATGCGCACGTCGAGGTCGAGCGCTTCGCGCAGGCTCTCGGGCGTCTGCACGAGCAGCCGGCTGCGATCGGTGATGACACCACCGATGTGGTACGGCAGGCCGCAGTTGGCGAACGACACGTGGTGGCCGCGCTCGAGCACGATGATCTCGGCGAACTCGTCGAGGCGACGGGCGCGAGCGGCGATGGATGCTCCGGCGGCGACTCCGCCGACGACGATGAGTTTCACGGTGATCTCCTGACAAGTGGGTCACTCTCGACAGTAGGCAGCGCGCTTCACCCCGGCCAGAGCCGAAAGACCCGCTTTTTGCGGTCTCAGGGACGAACGGCCCTAGTGCCCTGAGGATGACTCCGACAGTCTGGGCACATGACCGTTCACGAAAATTCCCGCTTGGCCATCATCGGAGCCGGAGCCGTTGGCTCGTCGCTCGCCTACGCATCCCTCATTCGCGGCTCTGCCCGCGAAGTCGTGCTCTACGACATCGATGAAGCGCGCGTCGAGGCCGAGGTGCTCGACTTGGCGCACGGCACGCCCTTTACGGGCTCGAGCACGATTCGCGGGGGCGCCGATCTTGACGTGGTCGCGGGGGCCAACATCGTTGTCGTGACGGCAGGCGCGAAGCAGCACCCGGGACAGAGTCGCCTCGACCTCGCGGGCGTCAACGTGGGCATTCTCGAGAAGCTCATGCCCGAGCTCATCGATCGCGCGCCCGACGCGGTGTACGTGCTCGTCACCAACCCCTGCGACGTTCTCGCGGTGGCCGCGCAGCGCTTCAGCGGGCTACCCGCGGGCCGTGTCTTCTCGAGCGGCACTGTGCTCGACAGCTCGCGTCTCAAGTGGCGCTTGGCTGAGCGGGTCGGAGTGACGGCATCGAGCGTGCACGCCATGATCGTCGGCGAGCACGGCGACAGCGAGTTTGCGCTGTGGTCGCAATGCCGCATTGGGCCGATTCCCGTGCGTGAGTGGGTTGATGATCGCGGCGAACTCATCACCGTTGAAGAGCTCGACCAAATCGCGTACGAGGTCAAGACCGCCGCCTACAAAGTCATCGCCGGAAAGGGCGCAACCAACTACGCCATTGGCCTCTCGGGCGCTCGCATTGTCGAAGCGGTGCTCAATGACGAAGGGGCCGTGCTACCCGTCAGTTCGGTGCTCGATGACTACCGCGGCGTCAGCGGCGTCGCCCTGTCGGTGCCGAGCATCATCGGCGCCAAGGGTGTCTCGCGCGTGATTGACGTTCCGTTCTCCGCAGAAGAAGAGCGACTCTTGCACGCCTCAGCAGAGACGATTCGCCAGTCGCTCGCCGCGCTCGATCTAGCCTAGGGATGGCCGCCGCGAGCCGCCCGTCCGGCGGCTCGCACGGCTCTGTCTAGTCGAGTTCTTCGCCCTGGGGCTCGCGACCGCGCAACCGTTCGATCTGCCGTCGGTCGCGCTTGGTCGGTCGACCGGCGCCGCGTTCGCGCAGCACGGTAGCCGGGCGCTCCTCTTTCGGCGGGGGCGGGGGAGTCTGATCGTCGAAGTTGAGGGCCGCGAGCGGAGCGCTCGTGCGTTTCGCGATGAGCCCGGTGACAATGACAATGCGCTCACCACCGGGTGTGAGGGCACGAACGCGGTCGCCAACTCGCACCACCTGGGCGGGTTTCGCTGACGCATCGTTGACCTTGATGTGTCCGGCTTTGCACGCGGCGGTCGCTGCTGAGCGTGTGGCGTAGAGCCGAATTGCCCACGCATAAGCATCAACGCGCACACTGGCGGCGGAGGATGCGGGGCTCATGCCCTCCAGCGTACGAGGCTCGCTCGCCCCCCTCGTGTGCCCGTGCAGGCGCGCCGGGTAGCGTGTCGTCATGCCCACTGCTCTCATCACCGGCGCCACGGCCGGAATCGGTGCCGAGTTCGCTCGCCAACTCGCTGCTCGTGGAACCGACCTCGTGATTGTCGCGCGCGACGCCGACCGGCTCGCGGCTACCGCGCAGTCGCTGCACGACGAGTTCGGCGTGCACGTCGAGGCGCTCCCGGCGGATCTGCTTTCGGCGGAGGGACTCGCCGCGGTCGACCGACGTGTGGCTGACGACGATCGGCCGATTGACCTGCTCGTCAACAACGCGGGGTACGGCATCCGTGGCGAACTCGACGAGAACGCGTTCGACGTCGAAAAGCAGCACCTTGACATCCACGTCACCGTGCCGCTTCAGCTCACGCAAACGGCCCTGCGGGGCATGCTCGAGCGCGGACACGGTCGCATCGTTCTCATCGCGAGCGTCGCGGCGTTCACGCCGCGCGGCACGTACTCGGCGGCGAAAGCGTGGGCGGTCATGTTCGCCCGCGGCGCCAACATTGTGTACCGCTCGCGGGGAGTGAGCGTCACGGCCGTGTGCCCCGGCTTCGTGCGCACCGAGTTCCATGACCGCATGAAGGTGAGCACCAAGGGCATTCCCGAGTTCTTGTGGCTGCGGACGCCACAGCTCGTGCGACTCGCGCTCCGCGGAATCGATCGCGGGCGCTCCGTCGTCATCCCCACCGTGCGCTACCGCGTGATCGCCGGTCTCGCTCGAGTGCTTCCCGATCGCGTCGGTACCGCGGGTCAGTTTCGCTCGCGCGACTAGCCTGCCGTGCCGACGAGGTCTGCGGTGTCGCGCTCACTCTCGGCGGCGAGTGAGGCCTTCCAGTCGACGAGGCCTCGCACGACGGCACTGGGGTCGTCAGCAAGAGACTGCATCGCATCGGCCGGCACGAAATAGTTGAGTGCCACGAATCCGCGCACGCGTTCGTCGGGGTCGCTCGCCAGGCGCCTCAAGATGTCGCATGACACGTGCTCGTTCTTCGCGAGGCACGCCCGAACTCCGGGGTCGGGGTCGTACGACAGCGCCTCATAGACCTCGACCGGCGCGTGGTACGACAAGGCCGCACTCTCGCGAATCTTCGGGTTCGGATCAGTCGCCAGGCGGCGGATGCGCGACACCTTTGACGCCGTCACGGCCGGCGACAGAAACTGCGCCACAGGATCGTCTGAGGTCTGCATCTCCGGGGCCGAATCGGCCAGCTGGCGACGTTGAGCAGGCGTGTTGAAGCGAATGCACGACATGCCAGTGATGCTAATCAGGCTGCGGGAGCATCCGCGGTAGCGGCACGGCTGCCACGGGGAATCCACGGTACGAGCATTGACGTGCGGCTCTGGTACTCGGCGTACTCCGGGTACTTGCTCAACGTGATCTCTTCCGTGAATCGCGTTGAACCGATGAACAGCGCAGTCAAGAGAATCGGACCGATGATGGTCCAGTGCAGGGCTGCCCCGAGCGCCGCCGCGCCCATGGCATACAAAACCCACCACTGCGCCTGCTCGAAGAAGAAGTTCGGGTGACGGCTCAACCGCCACAAACCAGTGGTGACGAACTGCTGCGCGGGCTCGTGGCCAGCCGCGATGGCCGCCTTCTTGGTCTGGTGGAAGTTCCACTGCTGTTGGTCGGCAACGAATTCGCCAATCAGGAAGGCAAGAAACAGCGCCGCGAGCGTGAGGTCAAGAGGTCCGACGGGAACACTCTGGTTCTCAAAGGCAATAAACGCGGGCAGTGAGATCAAGAGCAACAGGGCGTTTTGGAAGATGACGATGAAGAGAAGGTTGAAGATGTGGAACTGGCCCGCCGTCATGCGCTCACGCAAGATCGGCCAGCGGTAGTCTTCGACTCCGCTGTAGCCACCCTTGCGAGCAAAGTTGAAGGTCAAGCGCGCGCCCCAGAGGGCGACGAGCACAGTCATGATCGTGAGTCGCGGGTCGGTGAAACCCGTCCCAGCCCAAAACACGGCTACGTAGACCACCGGAACGATCGACCATATTCTGTCGACCCACGAGTGGTCTCCGGTTAGCAATGACGCGACCCAGGTGAACAGGCTGACTCCGGCAGCGATGCCGAGAACGATGACGACGGTGTCCATGGCTGACAGAGTAGCGCCGCTGGGCCCGCTCTCACCCGCCCCGCCTCGATAGACTCACGAACGTGTCGCAGCCGCAGAGCACTCCCGATCACGATGCACCGGTGGTCAGCGATCGCGTGCTCACGGTTCCCAACGCGCTCAGCGCACTTCGCATTCTCCTCGTGCCGGTGTTTCTCGTGCTGGTGCTGGCAGGTCTTGACCTCGCCGCACTCATCGTCATCATCGTCTCCAGCGTGAGCGACTTTCTTGACGGCATCATCGCTCGTCGTTTTTCGCAAATGACCAAACTCGGCCAGCTGCTCGACCCGGCCGCCGATCGGCTGTTTATCTTCGCTGCCGTCATCGCTCTCGCCGTGCGCGAGGTCGTGCCGTGGTGGGTCGTCGCGGTGATTGTGGGTCGCGACGTCTTTCTTGGCGTGCTCGGTCTCGTGCTCGCACAGCACGGTTATGGTCCGCTTCCTGTTCATCACTTGGGCAAGGTTGCGACGTTCGCGCTCTTCTACGCACTGCCGATCCTTGTGCTCGGGCAGGCGTTTCCCGAACTGCAACCCTTCAGTGATCCGATCGGATGGGCGTTCACCCTGTGGGGCGCGTTCCTGTATTGGTGGGCAGGCATCCTGTACCTTCGCCAAACGCGAGAGTTAACCTCGAAAACGCCGCAATCGTCCTCCGACGCATCAGATACGCTGGGCGTTCAAAGGAGGTCGATCGATGGCTGAATCCGCGCCCGACGAGCACGACGGCGCCACTGCGGGCACGTACCGGCCGCACGAGACCACGGTGCACTATGGGCCCGAATTCGCGGCGCAACTCGCCGCACTCGAGGCGGGTGTCAGCCCCGAAGAGCACGAGGTGATCGGCGCTCTGCCCTCAGGGTCAGCCTTGCTCATCGTCCGCACGGGGCCGAACGCCGGCGCGCGGTTCTTGCTCGACGCCGACGTCACGGTGGCCGGCCGCCACCCCGAGGCCGACATCTTTCTCGACGACGTCACCGTGTCACGCAAGCACGCAGCATTCTTGCGCAGTGGCACGACCTTCTCGGTTCGCGATCTTGGCTCGCTCAACGGCACGTTTATGGCCGGTGAGCGAATTGACGACACTGTTGTCATGAGCGATGGGTGCGAAGTGCAGGTTGGCAAGTTTCACTTGACGTTCTACGCGTCGCGCATCGACCTCAGCACGGGCGCCTGATGGTGGCGCGGTCTGCGGCCGCCACGACGCGTTCGTCAACGGCGGTCGGCTTGCTCAGCATCGGGCAGGTGTTGGCAAAGCTGACGCCAGAGTTTCCTGATCTCACGCCCTCAAAACTGCGGTTTCTCGAAGAACAGCAACTGGTGTCACCCGAACGCACCGAGTCGGGGTATCGAAAGTTCTCCGCGGCAGATGTTGACCGGTTGCGCTTCATCCTCACGATGCAGCGCGACCACTTCTTGCGGCTGAAAGTCATCCGCGGCTACCTCGATGAGATCGAAGCTGGGCGTACCCCCGCGTTGCTCGCGAGCGGCACCGTGCCGAACTCGATCCTCGTGACGGAGCGTCGCTACACCCGCGCAGAGCTCGTTCGCGAAGCAGGAGCGAGCCCCTCGTTGCTGACCGACGCGATTTCTGCGTCACTCCTCACGGCTGCGGAAACCTTCGGAGACGACGCTGTTCAGGTACTGAAAGCACTCGTCGAACTGCAGCGTTCCGGCATTGAGCCGCGACACTTGCGGGGTTTTCGTGCCGCTGCTGAGCGCGAACTCGGCCTGATCGAGAGCGCACTGATTCCGGTGTCTCGACGAAACGATCCGTCGAGCCGCGCTAAGGCTGCTGAGCTGGCCCGCGAGATCGCGGGGCAACTCGAAGTTGTGCGCTCGAGTCTCATCCGTTCGGCGCTCGGCAAGCTACAGTCATAGTCGTGCCCGACACGCCGAGGTGTTCGAGCGAATGTCTCCGACCGATGTGCGACGTCTCGCTACTCTGAACGGCGTGGCACCAACTGTCACGTTAATGATGAAGGTTAGGTAGGGGTCATGACCGACGCTGACGATCGTTACGACCTCGGGTTGCTCTTCACTGACGGAATGCCCGAGCTCGACGACCAGGCGGGGTATCGTGGCGCCGTCGCAGCACGCGCAGCCGGCATCTCGTATCGCCAGCTCGACTACTGGGCACGTACCGAACTCGTCGAACCGACGGTTCGCGGTGCCGCCGGCTCGGGAACACAGCGGCTGTATGGCTTTCGCGACATCCTCGTTCTCAAGCTCGTCAAGCGACTTCTCGACACGGGCATTTCGCTTCAGCAAATTCGCACGGCCGTGAATCAGCTTCGCGAGGCGGGCGTCAATGACCTCGCCCAGACGACTCTCATGAGTGATGGCGCGAGTGTTTACCTGTGCACGAGTGACGACGAGGTCATCGACCTGGTCAGTCGGGGCCAAGGTGTGTTCGGCATCGCGGTCGGCAAGGTCTTGCGCGAGGTCGAGAGCTCGCTCGTCGCGCTTGACGCGACCGCCGTGGCTGACCCGAGTGACGAACTCGCAGCCCGTCGCGCATCGCGCGCTTCATAGCGTCGCGCACCCTCCAGCGGCTTGCGCTCGCTCAGAGGTTTGAGAACTCGCCCATCTTCGCGGTGCGCATGATTCGTTCGAGCAACTGGTCGAAGTTTCGCGCCATTTCTTGCGCGCTGTCGCCCGGCCACACGTGCAGGGGCTTCGCAGCGCCCTGAGCTTGTTGCAACGAGGTGCGCTCGGGCAACTGTGGCGCGAGCACGAGGGGGCCGAACATGTCACGCAACTCTTTGATGCGGAACTGGTGCTCGAGCGACTGCACGCGCGCACGGTTTACGATGATGCCGAGCGGCTGCAAGCGGGGGGAGAGCCCACGGCGAATCTCTTCGATGGCTCTCAGGGCGCGATCGGCGGCCGCGACCGAGAACAGGCCTGGTTCGGTCACGACGACAACGCGATCGCTGGCAGCCCAAGCGGTGCGAGTGAGCGCGTTGAGTGACGGTGCGCAGTCAACGAGAACGAGGTCGTAGTCGGCTTCAACGTGAGCGAGCGCTTCTTCGAGCTTCCAGATCTCTCGGATGCTCGGGTGCGGTCCATCGAAATTGATGGCGCTCGGGCTCCCGATCATGACATCGACGGTTCCGGGTCGACCCCGCGTCCAGCCACTCGGGGCGATGGCCTGGCGAACGGTGCGTTCTTTGGGTGAGGCCAGCACATCGGCGACCGTGAGGTGGCCGGCGACCTGAATGTCCATGCCGGTCGACGCGTCTGACTGCGGATCGAGATCGACCACGAGCGTACGGAGCCCATGAGAGAAGGCCGCTGACGCCAAACCCAGCGTCACCGTTGTTTTGCCCACGCCCCCCTTGAGAGAGCTGATGCTCAGTACGTGCACGAGTAACGACCCTACCTTCACTAGTGTGGAGAAGCGCGCATGCGCACCGACCTCGGCCCGCCACCACCGGAGCCACGTCGACCCCGACCCGGGCCGATTCCGAGAGGACACGATGTTTCGGAAGATCCTTGTAGCCAACCGCGGAGAGATCGCCATCCGCGCGTTCCGTGCCGCCTACGAACTGGGAGCCAAGACGGTTGCCGTCTTCCCCTATGAAGACCGCAACTCGATGCACCGGCTGAAGGCTGACGAGGCGTACCAGATTGGCGAGCCGGGGCATCCCGTACGCGCTTACCTCGACGTCACCGAGATCATTCGTGTTGCGAAACTGTCGGGTGCCGACGCGATCTATCCGGGCTATGGCTTCTTGAGCGAGAACCCCGACCTCGCACAAGCCGCAGCCGACGCGGGGATCGCCTTCATCGGCCCGCCCCGGTCGGTTCTCGAAATGGCCGGAAACAAGGTCACGGCAAAAGAGAAGGCAATCGCCGCGGGAGTGCCCGTGTTGCGGTCAAGCCCGGCGACGACCGACATGCAGGTGTTGATCGATGCCGCCGACGAGATCGGATTTCCCATCTTCGCCAAGGCCGTCGCGGGGGGTGGCGGGCGCGGGATGCGCCGCGTCGAGAAGCGCGAAGACCTCAAGGCGGCCCTCGAGGCCGCCATGCGTGAGGCCGACAGTGCCTTTGGCGATCCGACCATGTTCGTCGAACAAGCCGTCGTTCGCCCTCGTCACATCGAGGTACAGATTCTCGCCGATGCCACGGGCGAAACCGTGCACTTGTTTGAACGCGACTGCTCGGTGCAGCGTCGACACCAGAAGGTCATCGAGATCGCTCCGGCGCCCAACCTTGACGAAACCACCCGCCAGCAGATGTACCGCGACGCCGTAGCGTTCGCCAAGTCGATCGGGTACGTCAATGCAGGAACAGTCGAGTTCTTGCTCGACACCGCCGGTGAACGGGCTGGCGAGCATGTCTTCATTGAGATGAACCCGCGCATTCAGGTCGAACACACCGTGACCGAAGAGGTCACCGATGTCGACCTCGTGCAATCTCAAATGCGCATTGCCTACGGGCAGACGCTCGCCGAGTTGGGGCTGCTCCAAGAACAGATTCACTTGCGCGGCGCCGCCCTGCAGTGCCGCATCACGACGGAAGACCCGGCGAGCGGGTTCCGCCCCGACACCGGCAAGATCACGACCTACCGTTCTCCCGGTGGAGCAGGCGTTCGTCTCGATGGCGGCACCATTGCGTCGGGAGCACAGATCTCACCGCACTTTGACGCGATGCTCGCCAAGATGACATGCCGCGGCCGCGACTTCAGCTCGGCGGTGTCACGAGCGCGGCGCGGGCTGGCTGAGTTTCGCATCCGTGGCGTGACCACCAACATTCCGTTCTTGCAAGCCGTGCTCGACGATCCGGCGTTCCAGGCCGGCGATCTCAGCACGTCATTCATCGATGAGCGCCCTCACCTCGTGCGCACGAGTCCGTCGAAAGACCGCGGCACCAAGATGCTCGCGTGGCTTGCCGACGTGACCGTGAACCAGCCCAACGGCGCCGGGGTCGGCGTCATCGATCCTGCCGTCAAGTTGCCCGCGGTTGATCTTTCGGTGCCCGCTCCCGACGGTTCGCGGCAGCGACTCCTCGCGCTGGGGCCGGAAGGTTTCGCGTCTGCTCTGCGACAGCAGACGGCTCTAGCGGTGACCGACTCGACGTTCCGCGATGCCCACCAATCTCTCTTGGCTACCCGGGTGCGTACGACCGATCTCGTGCAGGTCTTGCCGCACGTTGCTCGCCTGACGCCCGGGCTCCTGAGCGTCGAAGCATGGGGTGGCGCCACGTACGACGTCGCGCTGCGCTTCCTCGGAGAAGACCCCTGGCAACGCCTTGCGGCGATGCGCGAAGCCCTCCCGAACATCGCTATTCAAATGCTGCTTCGTGGGCGGAACACGGTGGGTTACACGCCGTACCCCACCGAAGTGACTGACGCGTTCGTGGCCGAAGCTGCGGCAACTGGCATCGACATCTTCCGCATCTTCGATGCGCTCAATGATGTCGATCAGATGCGCCCGGCGATCGACGCGGTGCTCGGCACCGGCACAACGATCGCCGAAGTGGGCATGTGCTACACGGGCAATCTGCTCGACCCGGCAGAAGACCTCTACACGCTGGACTACTACTTGCGGCTCGCAGAGCAGATTGTGAAGTCGGGCGCGCACATCATCGCGCTCAAAGACATGGCGGGCCTCTTGCGGGCGGGCGCGGCTGAGAAGCTCGTAGCGGCCCTCCGCGAGCGTTTTGACCTTCCCGTGCATGTGCACACGCACGACACGGCTGGAGGCCAACTGGCGACTCTCCTGGCCGCGTCGCGGGCCGGAGCCGACGCCGTCGATGCCGCGAGTGCGCCGATGGCGGGCACGACGTCTCAACCGTCACTCTCGGCCCTTGTCGCGGCTCTTGAGCACACCGATCGAGACACCGGTCTCGGTCTGGCACCGGTGGCCGACCTGGAACCCTACTGGGAGGCCGTGCGCCGCGCCTACGCGCCGTTTGAATCCGGAATTCCCGGGCCGACGGGCCGCGTGTACACACACGAGATTCCGGGCGGCCAGCTGTCGAACCTGAGGCAGCAAGCCATTGCGCTGGGGCTCGGCGACCGCTTCGAGGTCATCGAAGACTGGTATGCCGCGGCGAATCGCATTCTCGGTCGTCCGACCAAGGTGACTCCTTCGTCGAAGGTCGTGGGAGACCTAGCCCTGCAGATGGCGGCAGCCGGTGCCGATCCCGTCGATTTCGAAGAGAACCCTCAGAACTACGACATTCCTGACTCGGTCATCGGCTTTATGGCCGGCGAGTTGGGTGATTTGCCGGGCGGATGGCCAGAGCCGTTCCGCAGCAAGGTGCTGGCGGGGCGAACCGTGAAAATCGGCACAACGCCGATCACCGACGACCAGCGGGCCAAGCTCTCGGGCAGCACCGACGACCGACGTCTCCTGCTCAACCAGCTGCTCTTTCCGCAACCGACTCAACAGTTCTTGCAGGTGCGGGAGCAATACGGCGACCTCTCGGTGCTCGCGACGCCGGACTACCTGTATGGCCTTCGACCGGGGGTTGAGCACTCGATCGAGATCGAGCAAGGTGTCAGCCTGCTCGTGAGCCTCGAAGCCATCAGCGAGCCCGATGAGAAGGGCATGCGCAGTGTCATGGCCACTCTCAATGGTCAGCTGCGGCCCATTATGGTGCGTGACCGGAGTGTCGCGGTCGATGCAGCGAGCGCTGAGAAGGCCGATCTTGGCCAGCCGGGCCAGATCGCGGCGCCGTTCATGGGTGTTGTCACGCTTCATGTCGCTGAGGGTGATCGCGTGCAGGCGGGCCAGGCTGTCGCCACGATCGAAGCCATGAAGATGGAAGCGGCCATCACCACTCCGGTTTCGGGCGTCGTTCAGCGGCGGGCAATTCCCACCACGCAG
>JAAFHT010000075.1 GCA_013297625.1 Actinomycetota bacterium
AGCGACGCGGCCTTGATGTTCATCTGGCGCCGGTAGCTCTCGGCGACGCCGTTCTCAGCAAAGCGGTCGACAATGCCGAAGCGCGCGAGCTTGCCCAAGGCGGCTGCTGTGATGTTCACGGTGATGCCACCCAGGAGGTTCAGGCCATACCGCTTGCGGTCTTCGGTCGCGTAGGCGAGTCCGTTGCGAATGGCTTCGGATACTGTGCGCAATGAGATCGGAACCCCCGCCTTGAAGGCGGTGCCGGTGATGTGCGAGCCATAGGAGCGACCGAAGATGCTCATCGCGAGTTCGGTGCGTCCCGCTCCCATGAGTCCCGCAAAGCCCACGATTTCGCCGGCGCGAACCGTGAAACTCGCGTTGTCGATGACAATGCGACCGGGCTCGACCGGGTGGTGCACCGTCCAGTTTTCGATGCGGAAGAGCTCGTCGCCGATCACGGGCGTGCGGGGTGGGAAGAGATTGTCGAGCTCGCGCCCGACCATCGACTTGATGATGCGCGACTCGGTGGCGTCGCTTTCGCTCATGGAGAAGGTCTCGATGGTCTTGCCGTCGCGCAGAATCGTCACGGTGTCGGCGATCTTGCGAATCTCTTTGAGCTTGTGGGAGATGATGATCGACGTCACCCCCTGACCGCGCAGGCTGCTGATGAGATCGAGCAAGTGGGCAGAGTCGTCGTCGTTCAACGCCGCGGTCGGTTCATCGAGAATCAACAACTTGACGCGCTTCGAGAGGGCCTTGGCGATCTCGACGAGCTGCTGCTTTCCGACACCCAACTCGCGCACGGGCGTCGTAGGCTTTTCATCAAGCCCGACTCGAGCGAGAAGTTTGGTGGCCTCGAGGTTGGTCTTGTCCCAGTCGATGACCCCTCGCGTGGCTACTTCGTTGCCGAGGAAGATGTTTTCGGCGATCGACAAGAACGGGCTCAAGGCGAGCTCTTGGTGAATGATGACGATGCCGGCGGCTTCTGACTCGTTGATGGTCTTGAAGGTGGCGGGCGCGCCGTCAAAGTGGATCTCACCGGCGTAGGTGCCGTGCGGGTACACGCCACTGAGAACCTTCATGAGGGTGGATTTGCCGGCACCGTTTTCGCCACAAATGGCGTGGACCTGGCCACGCTCGACGTCGAGCGAAACGCTGTCGAGCGCTCGAACGCCGTTGAAGTCTTTCGTGATGGTGCGCATGGCCAGGATGCTGTACATAAGCGAGGCTCTCCTTCGAGCAGACACGGGGTTGGCGCCCCCCGCGAGGGGAGCGCCAACCGCGTGTTCATGGGGGGTTACAGTCCGACGTCAGATGCCTTGAGGAATCCGGAGTCGATGAGCTTCTCCTGAACCGTGTCCTTCACCACGACCTCGGGCGTGATGAGGTACGACGGAACAACCTTGACGCCGTTGTCGTACGTCTCGGTGTCGTTGATCTCCGGCTCTTCGCCCGCGAGGATCGCCTCGATGAAGCCGAAGACGACCTCACCAAGAACACGGGTGTCCTTCCAGACCGTCATCGACTGCTTGCCGTCGAGGATGTTGACAACGCTCGCCTTGTCGCCGTCTTGACCCGTGAGGATCGGCCAGTCAACACCGGGGGTGTAGCCAGCGCTGCTCAGCGAAGCCGCGATGCCCTGCGCGAGGCTGTCGTTCGGCGACAGAACCACGTCGATCTTCTCGCCGCCCGTGTAGAACGAGGCGATGCGGTTGTCGAGCTCAGCCTGAGCCGAGTCCGACTTCCAGCCCAAGATGCCGATGCTGGCCCAGTCGTCGTTCGATGCGGGCGACTTGCCCGAGGGAACGACGAGCTGGCCGCTCTCGACGTAGGGGAGAAGAACATCCCACGCGCCCGCGAAGAAGAAGCGCGCGTTGTTGTCGTCGGGGCTGCCCGCGAACGGCTCGAGGTTGAACGGGCCGGCGCCGTCGGCGAGACCCAGCTGCTCCTCGATGAACTGACCCTGCAGCTGTCCGACCTTGTAGTTGTCGAACGTTGCGTAGTAGTCGACGTTCTCGGTGCCGTTGATCAGACGGTCATAGGCGATGACCGTGATGCCCTGCTCGGCAGCGTCAGCGAGAACCGGCGCCAGCAGCTCACCATCGATAGCGGCAACGACGAGGATGTCGACGCCCGAGGCGATCTGGTTCTGGATCTGGCTGATCTGCATGTCGGACTTGTCGTCCGCGTACTGCAGGTCGGCCGAGTAGCCAGCGTCTTCGAGGAGCGCCTTGAGGCCCTCACCGTCGTTGATCCACCGCTCGAGCGAGCGCGTGGGCATCGAGATGCCGACGCTTCCCTCGGTCTCGGTGGTGGTCTCGCCGCCGGTCGAGCACGCTGCGAGAGTCACCGCCACCGCGGTCGCGGTTGCAACCGCGATCAGTTTCTTGAGTGACATGTCGTCACCTGTCCTTTCGTGTGTGATTGCTGGACTTCGTCGTCCACAGCACTTCGGGGGAAGTGCGCACCGAAGACAGGAAGCGCGCCGACAGGCTGGAGCGACGGCGTTTCCGCTGTCGTGTCGCTACGCCTGTGTAGCGCTCACCGTCATGTAACCGGCGCTATATGTTGACTCGCAGAACATATAACAGGTATTTGTGGCGCGCAACAACAAGTTCTGACGGCGCCCCCAGCGGAGGCCGATCAATCGAGGACTCTCGGTGACTTTTCGGGCCGAATCCGCTTGACTGAGCCCGGGAATCGCGGGCACAGTGCATTTGCCGCTCGGCACCCTCGGTGATATGTTCTGCACCACAACATTTGTTCAATGACGAGCCTGGAGCAACGATGACCACGCCAACCCCCGCCGACCACTTCACCTTCGGGCTCTGGACCGTCGGCTACAACGGGGCCGATCCCTTCGGTGGCCCCACCCGCGCACCCCTCGATGTGGTGCACGTCGTCGAGAAGCTCACCGAGCTCGGTGCCTACGGCCTCACGCTGCACGACGACGATCTCTTCGCGTTCGGCTCGACCGACGCCGAGCGGCGCACTCAGATCGATCGCTTGATCGCGGCCACAGCATCCACGGGCCTGAAGGTGCCCATGATCACGACCAACCTGTTCAGCGCGCCGGTGTTCAAAGACGGCGGCTTCACGTCGAACGACCGTGCCGTGCGCCGGTTCGCACTGCGCAAGGTGCTGCGCAACCTCGACCTCGCCGCCGAGCTCGGCGCGCACACCTTCGTGATGTGGGGTGGGCGTGAAGGTGCCGAGTATGACGCCGCGAAAGACGTGCGCTCGGCGATCGCGCGCTACCGCGAGGCCGTCAACCTGCTGACGCAGTACGTGACCGACAAGGGCTACGGCATCCGCTTCGCCATTGAGCCCAAGCCCAACGAGCCGCGCGGCGACATCCTGTTGCCGACCGTCGGCCACGCAATGGCGTTCATTGAGACGCTCGAGCACCCCGAGCTCGTCGGGCTCAACCCCGAGGTCGGGCACGAGCAGATGGCGGGACTCAACTTCACGGCGGGCATCGCGCAAGCGCTCGAGGCAGGGAAGCTCTTTCACATCGACCTCAACGGCCAGCGCGGCATCAAGTACGACCAAGACCTCGTCTTCGGCCACGGCGACCTGCACAACGCGTTCTCGCTCGTCGACCTGCTCGAGAACGGCGGGCCCGGTGGTGGCAAGGCATACGACGGGCCTCGCCACTTCGACTACAAACCCAGCCGCACCGAAGACGAGACCGGCGTGTGGGCCTCGGCCGCCGCGAACATGCGCACGTACCTGTTGCTCAAGGAGCGCGCTGCGGCCTTCCGTGCCGACCCCGAGGTGCAGGCGGCGCTCGCCGCGGCCCGCGTTGACGAGCTGTCGCAGCCAACGCTCGCCGCGGGCGAGACGGTCGACGACTTGCTCGCCGACGCTTCCGCGTATGAGAACTTCGACTCGGGTGCGTACTACAACGGCAAGGGCTTCGGGTTCGTGCACCTGCAGCAGTTGGCGACCGAGCACCTGATGGGCGCCCGCTAGCCATGACCCTGGTCGCGGGCGTCGACACCTCGACGCAGAGTTGCAAGGTGCTGATCGTCGACGCCGCGACGGGGGAGACCGTGCGCGAGGGGCGCGCTCCGCATCCCGAGGGCACGGCGGTCGACCCTGCGGCATGGTGGTCAGCGTTCGTCGCGGCCGTCGAGCAGGCGGGCGGCCTTGCCGATGTCGAGGCGATCGCGGTGGGTGGTCAGCAACACGGCCTCGTCGCGCTCGATGCCCAGGGTCGTGTTGTGCGCGATGCCCTGCTCTGGAACGACACCCGCTCGGCCGCTGCTGCCGCCGACCTCGTCGCCGAGGTGGGCGCAGCTGCCCTCGCCGCGCGCACCGGATCCGTGCCCGTCGCCTCGTTCACGGCAACGAAGCTGCGGTGGATGCGCGACCACGAGCCGAACCTCGTTCCCACGATCGCGGCCGTCGCCCTCCCGCACGACTGGCTGACCTGGCGCCTGCGCGGCTACGGGCCCCTCGGCGAGAGCCCGCTCGGTCCCGTGTTCGACGAGCTCGTGACCGACCGCTCGGATGCGAGCGGTACGGGCTACTGGTCTCCGGCCTCGGGAGAGTACGACCATGAGTTGTTCGCGCTGGCGCTGGGTCGCCCGGCGCGTGAGGCCGACCCGCACGCGGCCCCGACCGATGACGCCGTGATTCTGCCGCGCGTGATGCAGCCCGCCGAGTCAACCACGGTCGACGCGGCGAACTCAGCGCTGCGCGGCTCCCGCGCGGGCCTGCTCGTCGGCCCCGGTGCGGGAGACAACGCCGCCGCGGCGTTCGGCCTCGGCGCTGGCCCGGGCGATGTCGTCATCTCGATCGGCACGAGCGGAACGGTCTTCGCCGTAAGCCCCGAGCCCGTCACCGACGAGTCGGGCACGGTCGCGGGCTTCGCCGATGCCGCGGGCGACTACCTACCCCTCGTCGCCACGCTCAACGCCGCGCGCGTGCTCGATGCCCTCGCCGCGTTGCTCGGCGTCGACCGCGATGGCCTCGCCGATCTCGCCCTCGCAGCGGAGCCTGGTGCGGGCGGCGTCGTGCTGCTGCCCTACTTCGAGGGCGAGCGCACGCCCAACCTGCCCGACGCCACGGCGACGCTCAGCGGCCTGACTCTCGCGTCGACCACCCGCGAGAACCTCGCGCGCGCTGCCATCGAGGGGATGCTGTGCGGCCTCGCCGACGGACTCGACGCCATCGCGCGCCACGGCCTGCACCCCCGGCGCTTGCTGCTCGTCGGCGGCGCGGCCCGATCGCGGGCGGTGCCCGCGATCGCGTCGGCCGTGCTGGGCCTGCCGGTCGTCGTGCCCGAGCCGGGGGAGTACGTGGCTCGCGGGGCCGCGCGGCAAGCGGCGGCGGTGCTCGCCGGCACCGTGTCCGAGTGGCCTCTCGCGGTGCATGCCTCGGTCGAGCATCCGTCGCAGCCGCACGTGCGCGCCGCTTACGCGGCGGCGTTCGCGCGCACCCATCACTAGCCTGAGGGCATGGCGCACAGCTCTGCAGCATCCGCCGCTCACCCGGCGCCCATCGTCACGCTCACGGTCAACCCCGCGCTCGACGTGAGTACGAGCACCGAGACCCTCATGGCTGAACACAAAATGCGCTGCGGGCCGAGCCGCGTAAACCCAGGTGGGGGCGGCATCAATGTCAGCCGGGTTGTCGAGCGCTTGGGCGGCCACTCCACCGCGATCTACGCGGTCGGAGGGGCGACCGGTCAGGCCTATCGGCAACTGCTCGAAGACGAAGGGCTCATGGGCCGGGCGATACCGATCGCGGGCTCG
Organism: Actinomycetota bacterium; assembly: GCA_013297625.1. GTDB lineage: Bacteria > Actinomycetota > Actinomycetes > Actinomycetales > Microbacteriaceae > Microcella. Next base: position 5,745 of record JAAFHT010000075.1, read on the forward strand.
ACGCGGGAGAACATCACGATCGACGAGACCTCGACGGGTAAGCAGTTTCGATTTGTTTTGCAGGGCCCCGCGCTGACCGAAGCCGAGTGGGCACAGTGCCTCAGCGCGACCGAGACCGCCATGAGCGGCGGCGGATATGTCGTCGCGAGCGGGTCGATCGCGCCCGGGGTTCCCGACGACATCTATGCCCGCGTTGCCCGTCGCGCACGCGAGTTGGGCGTTCGATGCGTGGTTGATGCCTCGGGCCCGTCGCTCGCTGCCGCCGTCGACGAGGGCGTGTACCTCGTGAAGCCGTCGGGCCGCGAGCTCGGTGAGCTCGTCGGCGCGCCCACCCTCACGATCGACGAAAAGATCGAGGCCGCTCGCGAACTCGTGGGGCGTGGCCGCGTGCAGATTGTGGCCTTGACCCTCGGTGCGGATGGCGCCGTGCTCGTCACCGCCGATTCGGTCACGCGCCTCGCCTCGCCGCCCATCACGGTGCGGTCAACCGTCGGCGCGGGCGACAGCTTTCTTGCCGCGATGGTGCTGCGTCTCGCCCAGGGTCACGACCTCGCGGCGGCGTTTCGCGCGGGCGTCGCGGCCGGAGCGGCAACCGCGACCACCGAGGCCACCGAGCTGTGCCACCGCGACGACGTCGAGCTATTCGAACGCGAGCTCGTGGGCGCTGAGCGCTGAGCACCGAGAGGTGAGCACTGAGCACCGCGCGCTGAGCATCCTGCGAAACATCGCCGCAACACGCCGCGACTAGGCTCTCGTCATGGCCGACCTCTTCGACGGGTATGCGGCGACCGCCGCCCGTACGGGAACGGCCGTCGCCTTCGATGAGATGTTCACGCCCGACAGCGACGTGCGAATGCCCTACCGGCAGATTCACGCGGCCCTCGCGCAAATGTCGCAAGAAGAATTGCGTGGCCGCACCGAAGCGCTCGCCTCGAGCTACCTCGCGCAAGGCGTCACGTTCGACTTCGCCGGCGAAGAGCGGCCGTTTCCGCTGGATGCTGTACCGCGCGTCATCGAACGCGCCGAGTGGAGCCACCTCGAGGCCGGGGTTGCTCAGCGCGTGCGCGCGCTCGAAGCCTTTCTCACCGACGTCTACGGGCCGCAACGCTGCATTGCCGACGGCGTGATCCCTGCGCGGCTCATCTCAAGTTCGAGCCACTATCACCGCTCTGCCGCGGGCATCGAGAGTGCCAACGGCGTGCGCATTCAGGTCTCGGGCATCGACCTCATTCGAGACGAGCACGGCACGTGGCGCGTGCTCGAAGACAACGTGCGCGTGCCGAGTGGCGTGAGCTACGTCATCTCGAACCGCCGGGTGATGGCGCAGACGCTGCCCGAACTCTTCGTGTCAATGCGCGTGCGCCCTGTGGGCGATTACCCGACGCGGTTGCTCGACGCGTTGCGGGCATCCGCCCCTAGTGGTGTTGACGACCCGACCGTCGTCGTGCTCACCCCGGGTGTCTACAACTCGGCCTACTTCGAGCACACGCTGCTCGCGCGCCTCATGGGCGTCGAGCTCGTCGAGGGCCGCGACCTCTACTGCTCGGGGGGTCGCGTCTTCATGCGCACGACCGCGGGGCCGCAGCGCGTCGACGTCATCTATCGCCGCGTCGATGACGAGTTTCTCGACCCGCTGACCTTCCGAGCCGACTCGATGCTCGGCACGCCGGGCCTCATGCTCGCCGCACGCCTCGGCAATGTCACGATCACCAACGCCGTGGGCAACGGCGTGGCTGACGACAAGCTCGTCTACACCTACTTGCCTGACCTCGTGCGCTACTTCCTCAACGAAGAGCCCATCATTCCCAACGTCGACACGTGGCGACTCGAAGAGCCCGACTCGCTCGAAGAAGTGCTCGACCGCCTGCACGAGCTCGTCGTCAAGCCCGTCGATGGCTCAGGCGGCAAGGGCCTCGTCGTGGGTCCAGCGGCAAGCACCGACGAACTCGACGAACTGCGGATGCGCCTGCAAGAAGACCCCCGCGGGTGGATCGCGCAGCCGGTCGTTCAGCTCTCGACCATCCCGACCCTCGTCGAGGATGGCATGCGCCCTCGGCACGCCGACCTGCGGCCCTTCGCCGTCAACGACGGGCGCGAGGTATGGGTGTTGCCCGGCGGCCTCACGCGCGTCGCCCTGCCCGAGGGGCAGCTCGTCGTCAACTCGAGCCAGGGTGGTGGCTCGAAAGACACCTGGGTCGTGGGCCAACTGCCCATGGTCGCTGACAGCCACGACGTGCAAGGAATCGTGGCCGAGCAAGCGACCGTGACGCAGGCGATTCCGATCATTCTTGACGCGACCGCGCACGAGGTTGACCACAACCCGCAAGACGATCCGCGGCGGGCGCAGCAAGAACAACAGCAACAGTCCATAGTGAGCAACGACGCTCTCGCAGTCTCGCGGGGGATCGAGAAATGCTGAGTCGGATCGCCGAAAGCTTGTTCTGGATCGGGCGCTATGTTGAGCGCTCCGACGGAACCGCGCGCATTCTCGACGTGCACTTGCAGTTGCTGCTCGAAGACCCGTGGATCGATGAAGACACCGCCTGCCGCTCGCTCTTGAGCGTCATGGGCAGTGAGGTTGACCCCGACCACGCGATCACGCGTGCCGACGTGCTCGCGATCCTCGCGGTCGACCGTTCGCATCCTGCTTCGATCGCGTACTCGCTCGGTGCGGCTCGCGAGAACGCGCGGCGTGCGCGCGAGGTCGTGAACACCGAGCTGTGGGAGGTGCTCAACACCACCCGGGCGCGCATGCCCCGCAAGGTTGCGCCCGAGAAGGTGCACGAGTTCTTCGGCTGGGTGCGCGAGCGTTCGGCGCTCGCCGTGGGCATTGTCGAATCGGCGACGAGCCGCGACGAGGCCTACTCGTTCTTCACGCTCGGGCGCTCGCTCGAACGCGCCGACATGACCGCGCGCTTGCTCGCGACCCGCTCGCTCACCGAAGCGTCGGGGCCCTCGTGGACAACCATCTTGCGCAGCGTCGGTGCCTATGAGGCCTACTTGCGCACCTACCGCGGCGTGCCGAGCGCCAAGAACGCCGCCGAGTTCTTGCTGCTTGACCGGCTCTTTCCGCGCTCGATCCTGTTTGCCGTCACGCGTGCCGAGCAGAGCTTGCGGGACATCGAGCCGCGCAGCGACCGTGCCGGCATCGGCGATCAAGCCTTGCGGCACCTGGGTCAGATTCGCAGCGAGCTCGAGTATCGCCCGATCGCCGACATTCTCGACGACCTCCAGCGGCACATGGATGCCGTGCAACTGGCGACGAGCGCCACGAGCGAAGCGGTGCGTCACCGGTACTTCCCAACGAACGCGGCGCCGAGTTGGGTGGCGGAGAAAACATGAACCGGCTGCGCATCCGGCACATCACCGGCTACCACTACAAGGGCAACGCGACGGCGTCGTACAACGAGGCGCGCATGTTGCCCGCGAGCTCTGACGGCCAGGTCGTGTTGCACTCGCATCTCGCCATCAGCCCGAGCTCGTCGCAGCACCACTACGTCGACTATTTCGGCACGCGCGTCGCGGCCTTTGAGCAGCTCGAGCAACACCAAGAGCTCTCGCTCACGGCTGACAGTCTTGTCGAGTTGCGCCCGCGCGGCTCGAACGAGGGCTCGATCAGTTGGGACGACCTGGCCGTTGCGGTCGAGAAGACCGTGAGCTCGGTCGAGAACACCGTGCAGACCAAACTCACGGCTCCGCCCGCCGAGGTTGCTGATCGCGCGCGCGAGTTCGCCGCCGCGGCCGCCGACCCCGAGGCTGCCGCCCGCGACATCTGCCAGTGGATCTATGACGAAGTGCAGTACATGTCAGGAATCACCGGCGTGCACACGACGGCCGCTGAGGCGTGGATGCACAAAAAAGGTGTGTGCCAAGACATCACGCACCTCGCGCTCGGGGCGCTGCGGTCGATCGGAATCCCGG
>JAAFHT010000051.1:0-3953 GCA_013297625.1 Actinomycetota bacterium
CTCGTGGGTCCCGAGCTCGAGTTCTACATCGCCGACCGCGACCCCGAGGGTGGCTTCACGCGCGCTCTCACGCAGCCCGGCCGCGTGTACACGACCGGCGCGACGGTCGACCCCAAGGGCACCTTCTTGCACTTGCTGCGCATGCTTGACCAGTTGCGCATCGGCGTCTTCGCCGGCAACCACGAGTTCAGCCCGAGCCAGTACGAGATCAACATCTGGCACGGCGAAGCGCTCGACGCATGTGACCGCGCGTTCATGCTCAAGGCGGGCGTGAAAGACGTCATCGCACGCGTGGGTCAGGCCGCGACGTTCGCGGGCAAGCCTTGGAGCGACGAGGGTGGCAGCGGCTTCCACCTCCACATGTCTCTCGTTGATGCGCAGGGCGAGAACCTCATGCACGAGGGCCACGAGCTCAGCGCCCTCGCCCAGCACATGATCGCGGGCATCGTCGAGCACGCTGCGGCGCTCACGGCCTTCTGCAACCCGACGGTCAACGCCTTCAAGCGCCTGGGCCCCGACACCCTCGCGCCCTACCGCGCCAACTGGGGCTACGACAACCGCAGCGCCATGCTGCGCGTGCCGCCGGAGCGTGGCGGCGGAACCCGCCTCGAGATGCGTCTCGGCGACGGCGCGGCCAACGCCTACCTCATGACGGCTGCCCTGCTCGCGGCCGGACTCGACGGCATCCGTCGTCAGCTCGCCGCCCCGCCGGCGGCCGTCGGCTACAGCTACGAAGACGAGTCGCAGGCCGTGCTCCCCATGAGCCTGGGCGAGGCTCTGGATGCCCTCCGCGCCGACAGCGCCCTCATCGACCTCCTCGGCGGCGACCTCGTCAACGTTTTCGAAGTCATGAAGCGCGACGAGATCGAGCGCTACACGGCCGAGGTGGCCGACCCCGCGACGCGCGAGGTCACCGCCTGGGAAGTGCGGGAATACTTCCTCGACCTGTAGGCCTCGCCTAGGGTTGGCGGATGCGCGAGCGTTCCCGGGAGTTCTGGTCTCAGCTGAGGCCGCTATTGCTCTGGAATCTCACGCTCGTGCCCGCACTGGCGCTCTCGTTCGTTGTGACGCCGTTCATCTTCACGCCCGCGCTCACGCCGGTCACGTTTCTGCTCGTGATCGTCGGGTGCGGGGCGGCATTCGCTGCGCACGCTTCGACGCTCCCGGTGAACCAGAATCCGCGCGGGCGCCGAGGGCTAGCCATCGTGTTGGGTGTCTCGCTCGCGATTGCCGGGCTCGCGCTCGTCGTCGTCGCGATCGTGCTGCCGGCGCAGTCCCTCGTGCCGCTCGCGCTCGTACTGGGTCTGGCGTGGCTTCCCGGCGCTATCGGTACGGCCTACAACCTGTGGATGCGGCGGGCTGGTGAGCCAGCATGACGGGCGTGTTCCTCATCATGGGCGGGATTGTCGCTGTCGCTCTCGGACTCTCCGCGCTCGCCGTGCCGAACGAAACGAGCGACTCATTCAAGGACACTGCGAGAACGGTGGGCTTGCCGACCGGGCTCTACAAGCCGCGGCTCGTTCGATTCACCGCGATCCTGTTCATCTCCGTGGGTGTCGTCTTCGCCCTAATCGGTTGGTCGATGGCGAGTTCTGGTCGCTAACTCTTCAGGCGGCGCTTCATTGCGCAAGAAGCAGCATCTCAAGGAAGAACAGTGCCGCGACATGGAAGAGTGAGATAATCTCCGCAACGATAGCGTGTTGTCGATGACAAGGAGAGTCCATGACACCCCCGCGCACCGGTCTCATCTGGACAACCGTCACGCTCGCGCTTCTCTCGATCGGCACCCTCGCCGTGTCGACGTTCGCCGCGGCCGCCGAGTACAACAGCCAAGAGGCGCAGGGGTTGCCTATAGAGACGTCCCTGGGCATCTACATAGCAGCGTGGGCAGGCTACGCGCTCGGCGCTGCCGCCGCCGTCACTGCGGTCATCCTCGTCGTGAAGCTGATCGCTTCCGCGCGCAAGGCGACTACACCGCGGGGTTAGAGCGATCCGCGACGAGCTTCCCGCCGTTGAACGTCACGCCGACCTCGCGGTAGTACGCGGCGATCTTCTCCTTCACGGGCAAGATTGACGCGAGCTCGTCCCAGGGCGAGTCGTGCAGTTCGAGCTCGAAGTCGCCCACCCAGGTTTCGCCAATCTCGGCGTCGACGCCACCCATGGTGATGAGCTGGTCGAGGCTGTTGCCGGCGCCGGGGGTGATGGAGGGCATCCACCGCGAATGCAGCATGCCGTGGCCGTTGACGAAGCCGTTCGTCTCGCTCGGCTCTCGCAAGGTCACAACGAGCGAGGCAAGGCGGTGGTCGTAGGCCGCGAGCGAGGCGCCGAGGCGCGCGCCCGGTTCGAGGCGAGGGGATGCTTTGCCCACGTTGAACACGCGCGTAACGGCCATCGACCCGAGCTTCTTGGGGTAGCCCTGAAACCAGCCGCGGCCGATCGCGAAGTCTTTCGTCACCCAGATGGCGACGCAGCGGCTGTAGGTGACGCCCTCGTGCTTGACGCGTACGACGGCGAACGTCTCGAGGTATTGCGAGCGCATGGGGTCGAGCAGTTCAGCGCCGCCGGTCGAGCATGACTGCCAGTCGGCCCAGATGAGCGCGACGGCTCCCGGGTCGTCATCGGCGAGTTCGACGCCTTCGGGCAGCAGTGCTGCGACGTTGGCGGGGTCGGTGCGGTACTCGGCGGTGAGCAGCGTGCCCGAATAGAACCAGGGCATGTCGGGAACAAGCGCGCTCGCGCCGCTCGGGGTCTTCGGGGCGAGAAAGCCATTGAGGTGAGCCATGAAGGCCACGTTACCGAATCATTCGTGAACAAACGATAGGCAGTTTTCGGATGCTCTCCGCGAGGCCGCGCACTGCGCCGCGCTTGACGCGCGCCCACCCGTGCACCACTATGGCGCCAGGTCGTTTTGATACGAACGATCCACCCCAACTCAAAGAGGAGTCCTGGATCCATGACTGACACCCCCTCATCGACGCTGCGGAAGGGTCGACTCGGCGTCATCGGCGTCGTCTTCTTCGTCGTCGCCGCATCTGCCCCGCTCGTCGGCATCACCGGCGCTGTTCCGGTCGCCATGCTCGTTGGCAACGGCGCCGGCACGCCTGGCGCCTACCTCGTCGTCGGCCTGACCTTGCTGCTGTTCAGCGTCGGCTACGCCGCCATGAGCCAGCGCGTCACCAACTCCGGTGCGTTCTTCGCCTACGTCGGTAAGGGCCTCGGCGTCAACGCCGGTGTCGCTTCGGCGTTCGTGTCGATCCTCACCTACGTCACGATCCAGCTCGCCATCTATGGCTTCTTCGGCGGACTCGTCGAGGGCACCATGGCCGAGCTCGGCGTGAGCCTGCCGTGGTACGTCTGGGCGTTCATCGCCTGGGCGCTCGTCACGGGCCTCTCGCTGCTGAGCGTCGACGTCGGAGCCAAGGTGCTCGGCGTTCTGCTCGTGCTCGAGATCACCTCGCTGCTCGTTGCCGCTGTCGCAATGCTCGCCAACGGCGGACCCGAGGGCTGGAACTTCGCGGCCTCGTTCAGCCCCGAGAACATCTTCGCGGGCGGCTTCGCGGGCGGTGCGGGCATCGCGCTCGCCTTCGCTCTGGCGAGCTTCATCGGCTTCGAGGCCACGGCCATCTACGGCGAAGAGTCGAAAGACCCCAAGCGCACCGTGCCACTGGCCACCTACATCGCGATCTCGACCATCAGCATCCTGTTCGCCATCGTCTCGTTCGCGATGGTGACCGCAATGGGTGCGAGCGGCATCATCGACGAGGTTGTTGCGCGGTCAATGGATGCTGACGGCAACGTGCTCGCCAACCCGGCGGGCGTGCTTTTCAGTCTCACCGAACAGTACGTGGGCCCGTGGCTCGTCACGATCATGACGATCCTCGTCATCACGAGCCTCTTCGCTGGCCTGCTCGCGTTCCAGAACGCCTCGGCGCGCTACTTCTTCGCCCTCGGGC
>JAAFHT010000051.1:3963-15204 GCA_013297625.1 Actinomycetota bacterium
GGCGTGTTCCCGGCTCGACTGGCCGTCACGAACAAGGCCGGAGCTCCCGTCGGTGGCGTGGTCATCACGTCGGCGCTCGCCGCCCTGGTCATGATCATCTTCGCGGTGGCGGGTCTCGACCCGATCGGCAACCTGTTCTTCTGGATGAGCTCGATCACCGCCATCTCGGTCATCGTCGTCGAGATTCTCGTCTCGATCGCGGTCATCGTGTACTTCCGTCGCGTCGGTGGGGGCAACCTCTGGAAGACCGTCATCGCTCCGGCGATCTCGACCGTTCTGTTGGCGCTCGGCCTGTACCTCGTGATGTCGCGCTTCAACCTGCTGGCCGGCACGGTGCCTGATGGCGTCGACCCCTCGCTGCCCGAAAGCGCGTGGCTGCTCAACCCGCTCGGCTGGTTCTTGGTGCTGCTGCCGTTCATCTTCTTGGGTGTCGGCTACGTTGCCGCACTCATCAACAAGAAAGAGAACGAACAGCTAGTCAAAGACTTCGCTAGCTGATTCACTTTTGGTGCTCGGGTGTCGCGGAATACTCCGCAACACCCGAGCACCATCCTTCGATACGACGGATGCTCCCCCCTATCTCAATGAGGAGTTTCAGATTCATGACTGATTCCACCCAAACGGAGCTCAGAAAAGGCCGACTCGGCGTTGCCGGCATCGTCTTCTTCGTAGTTGCCGCATCCGCCCCCCTCATTGGCATCACCGGTGCCGTGCCGGTTGCCATGCTTCTCGGCAACGGTGCTGCTGTGCCGGGTGCCTACCTGGCGGTCGGCATCACCCTCGTGATCTTCTCCATCGGTTATGCGGCCATGAGTCCGTACATGACCAACGCGGGCGCCTTCTTGGCCTACGTCGGTAAGGGCCTCGGCGTCAACGCCGGTGTCGCCTCGGCGTTTGCGGCGCTCGTGGCCTACATCACCATCCAGCTCGCCATCTACGGCTTCTTCGGCGTCGTCACCTCGGCGTTCGCGAGCGGCCTGGGCATTGACTGGCCCTGGTATGTGTGGTCGTTGCTTGTCTGGATCGTCGTGTCGGCTCTGTCGCTCTTGAGTGTTGACATCGGAGCCCGCGTGCTCGGCGTCCTGCTCATTCTCGAGGTCGGCGTGCTCGTCATCGTCGCCCTGGCGATTCTGGCCAACGGTGGGCCCGAGGGCTGGAACATCCCCGCTTCCTTCAACCTCACCGAGGTCTTCGCCGGCGGCTTCGCCGGTTCGGCGGGCATTGCGCTCGCATTCGCGTTCGCGAGCTTCATCGGCTTCGAGGCGACGGCCATCTACGGTGAAGAAGCAAAGGACCCCAAGCGCACGGTTCCCATCGCCACCTACGTGTCGATCGGTGTCATTACGCTGCTCTTCGCGCTCGTGTCGTTCGCCATGGTTACGGGCATGGGGGCATCGCAAGTGGCCGACAAGGTCATCGAGCTCTCTGAGGGCCTCGCTAACCCCGCGGGCGTGCTGTTCGGCCTGACCGAACAGTTCGTGGGCTCGTGGCTCACGGTCATCATGGGCGTGCTCGTGCTCACGAGTCTCTTTGCCGGCCTGCTCGCCTTCCAGAACGCCTCGGCGCGGTACTTCTTCGCGATGGGTCGCGGAGGCGTGTTGCCGGCGTCGCTCGGTCGTGTCAACGATGCAGGTTCGCCCTACATGGGTGCCGTCGTGACGTCGGCGATTGCCTTTGTGGTCATGGTCATCTTCGCGATTGCCGGACTCGACCCGTTCTTGAACCTGTTCTCGTGGATGAGCTCGATCACGGTCATCGCGATCGTGCTCGTTGAGATTCTCGTGAGCGCCGCGGTTATCCGGTTCTTCATGCAGAAGGGTGGCGGCAACCTGTGGACGACGAAGATCGCGCCGGGTCTGGCGATCGTGTTGCTCACCCTCGGCCTCTACCTGCTCATGTCGCGGTTCAACCTACTCGCGGGCACCGCGCCCGAGGGTGTTGACCCCTCGCTGCCGGAGAGCGCGTGGCTGCTCAACCCGCTCGGCTGGTTCCTCGTCTTGGTGCCGTTCTTGGCGCTCGGCGTGGGCTACCTGGTGGGCCGACTCAAGAAAGACGAGAACGAACACCTGGTGAAAGACTTCGCCAGCTGATTCGCCCTGTCGTTCGGGGGCGGCCATTCGTCGCCCCCGAACGACCCCACGTTTGACAGAAAGAACTCACACCATGCGCGACGACGACTACGACCTCGATGTGGTTGACCCCGAGGATGCTCGGCTCGAGCAACTCGTCGCCGCGCTGAATCCCGCCGACCTCGAGGCCGCCATCGCCCGGCTGCCGCACGACCTGCAGGCCGCCGCAACGGGCGTACTCGTGCAGCGCCGCACCTACAGTGACGTGAGTCAAGAGTTGGGCATCCGTCAGCCCGAACTCGTTCGTGCCCTGCGCCGCGCGCGCGGCATCATGGCTCGCCTGCACGCGGGCCCGCCGGAGGGTGACCACGCGTGACCGCCCTCATCGGCCTGAGCACCTACATGGAGCAGACGGTCATGGGCCTGTGGGATCGCCCGGCCGCCGTGCTGCCCCGCGTCTACACCGACTGCGTCATCGGCGCCGGGGGAGCCGTCGTGGGCCTGCCCCCGCAGCCACCGCACCCTGACGCGATCGAGCGCGTGCTCGATGGCATCGACGGGCTCATTCTCACGGGCGGCAAAGACGTTGATGCGGCCCTGTATGGCGAGCGCGCGCATCCCGAAAACGACACCCCGCGCCCCGACCGCGACGCCTGGGAGCTCGCCCTCGTGCGCGCCGCGATTGCGCGCGACCTGCCGCTGCTCGGCATTTGCCGCGGCTTGCAAGTGCTCAACGTGGCCCTCGGGGGCACACTCGTGCAGCACTTGCCCGACGTCATCGGCTCGAACCGCTACAGCTACGGCAACGCGACGTTCGCCGACAACCCTGTCATCACGGTGCCGGGCACGCGCATCGGCGGGATGCTCGGCGAGAGCCTCACGGTGAAGAGCTACCACCACCAGGCCATCAACCACCTCGCCGAGGGGTTGACCGTGAGTGCCCGCGGCGACGACGGCATCATTCAGGCGGTCGACATCGATGGCATGTCGTTCGGCGTTGCGGTGCAGTGGCACCCCGAAGAGACGCCTGACGACTTGCGTTTGTTTGCCGCGCTCATTGAGGCGGCGCAGCGCTAGGAGGCGGCGCGGCGCTAGATGCAGCGCTAGTAGGCGCCGTCGGGCGAGCGCGGGGTGCCGCGCTCGAGCAACTCGTCGACCTCGTCGAGGCCCACGGCCACGCTCGGCTCACTCGCGAGCGGGTTCGTGAGGTCTCCACTCACGCGATCGAGCAGGGCGTGCAGCATGCCCACGGCGTCGTCAACGATCTCGGTTGAGCGCCGCTCGGTGCCGTGCAGCAGCCAGCGAGCGAGTTCCAGTTCGGCCGCGAAGACCGCGCGGCGGCCTACCTGACGGTCGTGGATTCCGCGAGCCTGGTGGTACGCGTCGAAGGCCGTCTCGGGCACGTTCGGGTCGCTTGAGCCGAGCATCCAGAACAGGTCGCGCGCGGGGTCGCCCACTTGCAGGCGCGCCCACCCGAGCACGCCCGTGACCGAGTCGCCCACGACGAGAAAGGATGACGCGCTGAGCGAGCCATTGATGACGGTTGGCGTGAACTGCCACAGGGCCGAGTCTTCGGCGGCACCCTCCCACCGGCGCAACAGCGCGGCGGGCACGAGGCCCGTGGCGGCGGCGCGGTCGAGGGTCGTGACGGCTTCGCGCATGACGTCGATCGCGCGCAGCTGGGGCAGCCCCACGTCGGCCACCACGCTCGTCGGCAAAGCGTGCACGGCCGCGACCGCGTGACCAATCGACGCAGCAATGCCAGGCGTGATGCCCGCGAGCGAAAGGGGAGAGCCGTCAACAAACTCAGAGACGATTGCGCGCGTGCCGTCGACGGGCGCCTGGCCGAGCATGCGCGGCACGCCAAAGGGTAGACGGGCCCGCACACCATCACTGAGGGCGCGCACCGCGACGAGGTCGGCCGACTGCTCGCTCTCGGCGGCGGCCGTGCGCGGAACGCGAATCACGAGGGTTCGGCCATCGCGCGTACTCAGCAGGGCCGAGTCGACCTCGCCCCCCGTGCCGCCCAGCGGGGCCGCGTGCGTCACGTCAAGGCCCGCGACGGCCGAGGTGGCGAGCGCGGCTAGAGTGAGAGGCGATCGGCGCGACATACCCACAGGGTAGGTCGCAGACCCGTGGCCGGGCCACGCGCCACGCGACGGGGCGCCGTCTTCACTGCCGTCGTTGTGTTCGCTGCCACCATTGTGATTGCCTCCGAGAGGGTCGTCGATGCTCCGTTCGCTCACGCAGAACCTGCCGCTCTCGCGGTATCGCATCGACCGCGACCATGCCGCCCGCGAGCGCCCCGCCCTCTTCGATGAGCTCGCCGCCGACCCCGACGCCCGCATTCTCGCGCTCTGGCGCGGCGAGGTGCTGTTGGCGGCCTCGGGCTCCGCTACGGCGGCATCGGCGACGGATGCGGCCGACGCCCCCGCCCTCGCCTTTCTGCCGTGGTCGGCTGCTCCCGCCGACGCCCTGCGCGTTTATCTGGGGCGCACGCTCGAGGCCGAGGGCGATGTGCCCGCGGGCGCTGCCATCACCGCCATCGTGTTGGACGACGAGAGCGGACCCGCTCTCGAGCCCGACGTCACCCGGTGGGGCTCACCGCGCACGCTTGGGCACCGCTTCGGTGACCGCGATGCCGGTCTCGCGATCGAGGCGCTCGGCATGGCCAACTGGCACGCGACGCACCTGTTTTCGCCCCGCACGGGCAACCCCACGGTCTCGGTTAAGGCGGGCTGGGTGCGCGTTGACGCCGAGACGGGGGCCGAGCTGTTTCCGCGCACGGATGCCGCGATCATCGTCGGGCTCACCGACGCCGACGATCGTCTCGTGCTCGGCAGCAATGCGCTGTGGGAGTCGAACCGGTTCTCGCTGCTCGCGGGCTTTGTCGAGCCGGGCGAGTCTCTTGAAGCGGCCGTCGTGCGGGAGGTCTATGAAGAGGCCGGCTTGCGCGTCATCGACCCTCAGTACGTCGGCTCGCAGCCGTGGCCGTTTCCGGCCTCGCTCATGCTGGGCTTTCGGGCGCGGCTTGACCCGGCACACGCCAACGCTCTGCGGCCCGACGGCACCGAGATTCTTGACCTGCGCTGGTTCAGCCGCGACGAACTCGCCGCGAGCCTCGACGACATCTTGCTGCCCGGCCGCACCTCGATCGCCCGCGCCATCATCGAAGACTGGTACGGCGCGCCGCTGGACGCGCCGTGAGCGCGTCTCTTGACGGCGCGCGCGCCGTGAGCGCTGAGACTCCCACCACCACGGGCCCCATCGTCAGCCCCGATCGCTTGCTCGCCGCTCTCGACGACAATCAGCGCCAGGTCGCCGAGGCGCTGCTCGGCCCGGTCTGCGTGCTGGCGGGCGCCGGCACGGGCAAGACGCGCGCCATCACCCACCGCATCGCCTACGGCGTGGCGACGGGCGCCTACGATCCGCAGCGCGTCATGGCCCTCACGTTCACGACGCGCGCCGCGGGCGAGTTGCTCGGTCGCTTGCGCGCCCTCGGAGCCGAGGGGGTTGCGGCGCGAACCTTCCACTCGGCCGCGCTGCGGCAGTTGCACTACTTCTGGCCCATCGTTGCCGGCGGCACACCGCCGCGCGTGCTCGAGGGCAAGGGGCCGCTGCTGGGCCACGCCGCCGGGGCCCTCAAGCTCAGCCTCGACACCGCGGGGCTTCGGGATGCCGCTGCCGAGATCGAGTGGCGCAAAGTCAGTCGGCTCTCGATCGACGAGTATGCGCGCGCAGCGCAGACCCGCACGCTGCCCTCACGCCTGAGTGTTGACGCCATGGTGTCGCTGCAGCAGACCTACGAGCGCATCAAAGACGAGCGCAAGCAGATCGACTTCGAAGACGTGCTGCTCGCGACTGCGGGCATGATCGAGAACGAGCCGCGCGTCGCCGATCAAGTGCGCGCGCAGTATCGCTTCTTCGTCGTTGACGAGTATCAAGACGTTTCGCCGCTGCAACACGATTTGCTCTCGCTCTGGCTCGGCGGCCGACGCGAGTTGTGCGTCGTCGGTGACGCCTCGCAGACGATCTACTCGTTCGCGGGGGCAACGAGCGACTACCTCGTGCGCTTCGGCAGCGAATACCCCGAGGCTCGCGTCGTGCGACTCGAAGACAACTACCGTTCGACCACGGCAATCGTCACGCTTGCCAACCAGCTCATGCGGGGGCGGCCGGGCGCGCTCACCCTGCACGCCGCGAGCGAAGGCAGCGATCGAGGGGCGACCCCCTCGGTGTCGAAGCATGTCGACGATGCTGCGGAAGCGGCATCCGTCGCCCAGTCGATCGCGCGCCGAATCGACGACGGCACGCCACCCGAATCCATCGCCGTGCTCTACCGCATCAATACGCAGTCGATCGCGCTCGAGTCGGCGCTCGCGCGATTCGGGGTGCCCGTGCAGTCGCGCGCCGACAGCCGATTCTTCGACCAGGTCGAGGTCAAGCAAGCGATCATGCTGCTGCGCGGCGCCTCGATCGCCATCACCGACGAACCGCTCTTCAAGAGTGTGAGCGACGTGTTGCGCGGGCTCGGCTGGCGGCAAGACCCGCCCGAGGGCGGCGGTGCCGAACGCGCGAAGTGGCAGAGCATGAACGCGCTGCTGGGCCTCGCCGAAGAGGCTCCGGCGGGCACGACACTGCCCGAGTTCGTGCGTGAGCTGCAGCGCCGCCAGCAACAGCAGCACGCCCCCACGCGATCGGCCGTGACCCTCTCAACACTGCACGCCGCCAAGGGCCTCGAGTGGGACTGCGTCTATATCGTGGGCTTGAGCGAAGGGTTCGTGCCCATCACCTTCGCGCAGGGCCTTGAGGCCATCGACGAAGAGCGTCGCTTGTTCTATGTGGGCATTACGCGGGCACGAAAGGTGCTCGAGCTGTCGTGGGCCGTTCGGTCAACGGCAGCGCGCGCCGATCGGGCGCCGAGCCGCTTTCTTGATGAGGTTCGCGCGCCGAAAGAGCGCTGAGCGCCGGCAGCCCGTGACAGCCGCAGCGCTCGCTCACGGCCCAACGCGTCGACGTGCGCTCACCCGAGTCGGCATCGACGCGGATGCTGCGCCCCACCGTGCGCTCGCGCACGAGTCGCACCACCTCAACGGCGGCCTCGGTCGCGAGGCCGGCTGTCTCGGCCGCCGCCGGAGCACCCCACAGTTGCGCGGCGATGGCCGGCCACGCCGGGTCGGAGCGGGTGCGCTGTTGCTCCCCGCACGCGAGGCACGCCGATCGGCCCGGGTCAACGAGCGGCCCCACTCGCACACTGGCCTCGCCAAACACGACGGGAAGGTGCAGCACGTCGGCCCGCAACCAGCGCTGGTGTTCGAGAGGGTCGATGACGTGCGTGCTCACGAGCACGACGGCGTGCGGCGCGGGCCGGCGTGCGGCATGAGTGCCCGGCGCGCGCGCGGTTACGGCGAAGCCCGCTTCGAGCAGTACAGCGGCAATGCGCTGGGCACCGAGACCCGCGCCAACCACGTCGATGCGTGGGGCGTCGACGGCAGCGCTCGCGGTGAGCAGCGCAGCCCGGAGAGCGGCGAGCACCTCGTCGACCCGGCCCGGTGTGAGCCCCGCCGACTCGGCGAGCATGTCGAGGCCCGAGCGCAGCACCCCCACGGCGAGAGCGTCGATGAGCTGGGCGTCGCCCTCACTCACGTCGTCGAGGTGCGCGAGCACCGGGTCCACCCCCACCTGCAGGCTGTGCGGCGTGCGCCACACGATGGGGCGGCGGGGGTCAAGTCTGAGCGTCATGCCGCACATGATGGGGGTGGGGCGCGCAGCGTGCGCCGCGCATCCACAGCCTTATGAAAACCGGACTAGGCCGAAGGCTCCTCGGGAGCGTCGCCGGGCGCACCCTCAATGGGCCGCTCGCCGCTCTCGTCAGCGAGTAAGTCGCTCAGAGCCTGGTCGAGTGCATCGGGCTCGGCGGTCGCGCCGCCCTGCAACACCGTGATGATGCGAGTCGGGTCATCGATATCGTCGGCGCCCGGCAGCAGGTCGGGGTGAGCCCAGAGCCCGTCACGGCCATCGGCGCCCACGGCATCAGTGATGCGCTGCCAGAACACCGCCGCTTCGCGCAGGCGTCGCGGGCGCACCTCGAGGCCCACGAGCGTCGAGAATGCGCTCTCGGCGGGGCCGCCCGAAGCCCGACGGCGACGCACGGTCTCGGCCACGGCATCCGCCTTCGGGAGGCGGCTAGTGGCGTGAGCGGTCACGACGTCGACCCAGCCCTCGATGAGGGCAAGCGTGGTTTCGAGTCGCCCGAGGGCCGCCACTTGAGCCTCGGTCTTGGGCGGAATCAGGGCACCACTCGTGAGCGCCTCACGCAGGCTTTCGGGGTTCGCCGGGTCGAAGTCGGCTGCGAGCGACTCGAGCCGTTCGGTGTCGATGCTGATGCCGCGCGCGTATTCGGTGATCGCGCTGATGAGGTGCTGCCGTAGCCAGCGCGCGTGCCGAAAGAGGCGCGCGTGGGCGAGTTCACGCACGGCGAGGTAGAGCTGCACTTGATCGGCAGGAATGTCGAGGCCCTCGCCGAAGGCTGCGAGGTTCTGCGCAATGAGCGCCGCCTGCACGTCGGTGTCGTCACGGCCGGGCAACAGCGGAATTCCGATGTCGCCACCCGAGACAACTTCGCCCGCCAATTGCCCCACGACATGGCCGAGCTGCAGCGAGAAGAGCGTGCCGCCGAGTGAGCGCATCATCTGACCGGCGTTGGCGACCATGCCCTTGAGTTCTTCGGGCACCTGCTGGTCGAGCACCGAGGTGAGCGAGTCAGAGATCGACGTGGCCACGGGTTCGGCGAGCTGCGTCCACACCGGCAGGGTCAGTCGCGCCCAGTCGGCGCGCGTGATGAGCGTGGGCTCTGAGGTGAGCTGCGTGATCGACGTGGCCTCATCGAGCCACAGTGCGGCCACATTGAGAGCTTGGCGTAGCTGCTCGAGTTCGGCCGAGCTCGAGCGAATCGAGCCTTGCGCGGCGATGCGCCCCGACTCGTCTTTCGCGAGCTGCCAGTCGACGCCATCGCCACTCGCGTTCATGGCCTTTTGCAGCTGCCCCATGAGGCGCGCGACCATGAGCGGGTCGGTGGGCAGGCCGGCCGCGCCCGCGAGCTTCGCGGGGTCGAGGTCGCCCTCGCCCGCGAGAAAACGGCGCAGCATCTCGCGAAACTCGTCATCGGCCCCGCCAAGGGGATCTTCAGCCATGGTGTCTACGCTAGTGCGATGGCCTCGGAGCCCGATGGGTTTTCGCTTAGGCTGACCCCCGCGGCTCTGCGCCGTGGGCGAACACCTGCCCCGGGCCGACAGCGCTTGGGCAGGGCCCCCTCGAGAGGAGCGCGGTGAGCCTGTTCACCGATCAGAACCGCGGCGATGCGTTCGCCGACGGAGACGACCCGATGATCGACGACGCCCGCGTGCGCGCCCGTCGCGTTGGGTGGCTCTTGCTCTCGCTGACCCTGTTCGGCGTCTTCGGCCTCGCGGTATTGCCGTCGCCCTATGTCATCGAGCGGCCAGGCCCGGTGTTCGACACCCTCGGCACCGTCACGGTTGATGGCGAAGAGGTGCCGCTCATTGAGATTCCGACCGAGCCCACGTTCGAGACCGAGGGCTCGCTGAGTCTGCTCACGGTCAACATCTTTGGCAATCGTGATCAGCCGCCCACATGGTTCGAGGTCATTGGCGCGTGGCTCGCCCCCAGCCAGTCAGTCGTGCCTATTGACGCAGTGTTTCCCGAGGGCGTGAGCACCGACGATCGGCGCGAGCAAAGTCGCATCGACATGGAGAACTCGCAGCAAGAAGCCGTTGCGGCCGCCCTGCGGGCCATCGGCGAACCGTACGAGAGCCAACTGCGGGTAGTCCAGGCCGTAGCCGACGGCCCCTCTGACGGAACGCTGCGCAGCGACGACATCATCCTCGCCGTCAATGACGAGCCGGTTCGGGATGTCACGGCGCTCCGCGCCGCGATCGCCGCCAACGGCACCGCCGACCCGGTGTCGATCGACATCGAGCGCGGGGGTGCGGATCGCATGGTGCTCGTCACCCCCGAGCTCAGCGAGGGCGAGGAGCGCGTGCCGGTCATCGGCGTGCTCATCGCGGGCGAGTACGTCTTTCCGTTCGAGGTCAACATCGAGCTTCAGAACGTCGGTGGCCCGAGCGCGGGAATGATGTTTGCCCTGGGCATTATCGACAAGCTGACCCCCGACTCTCTGGCCGGGGGCGCTGACGTTGCCGGAACCGGCACGATTGCCGCCGACGGATCCGTTGGTCCGATCGGCGGCATCGTGCAGAAAATGTTCGGCGCGGTCGACTCGGGTGCTGAGTGGTTCTTGGCCCCCGTCGATAACTGCGATGAGGTCGCGGGCAATGTTCCCGGCGGTCTTGAAGTGTTCGCGGTGGCGACTCTCGACGAGGCGATTGAGGTGCTGCAAACGATCGCCGATGAGGGCGATCTGAGCGAGCTCGCTCGGTGCGAACGCTGACGGCGAACAGCGCTCAAGAACCAGGCCACTTCCAAGGGTCGCCCCAGTAGTCTGGGCGGGAACGCCCGCCGACTCTGGGAGCCTCCTCGTGACGTCCACTGCAACGCCGCCCGCTAACCGTTCCCGCGCGACTCTCGCGATTAGTGCCGCCGTTGTCGGCGTGCTGGTCGTGCTGTTCTTCGTCTTCGCGAACGTCTACACCGACATCCTCTGGTTCGACCAGTTGGGCTTCTTGAACGTTCTCACCACGCAGTGGATCGCCACGGGCGCCATGTTCCTCATCGGGTTCCTCGCGATGTTCGTGCCCGTGTGGGCCAGCCTGCAGATCGCGTACCGTGCGCGCCCGATGTACGCGAAGCTCAACTCGCAGCTCGACCGCTACCAAGAGGTCGTTGAGCCGCTGCGCCGCGTTGCCATGGTCGGCATCCCGGCCGTGCTCGGTCTCTTCGCCGGTGTGACGGCCGCGGGCCAGTGGCAAATGGTGTTGCAGTGGTGGAACCGCACAGAGTTCGGCCAGCTCGACCCTCAGTTTGGGCTCGACATCTCCTTCTTCGTCTATGAGCTGCCGTTCTGGCGCGGCATCATCGCGTTCGCCTCGGCGGTCGTGTTGCTTGCTGGCCTCGCCGCGCTCGCGACGGGCTACCTTTACGGCGCCATTCGCGTCAACGGCCGCGAGTTCGTCATCTCGCGCACCCTCCGCATTCA
>JAAFHT010000053.1 GCA_013297625.1 Actinomycetota bacterium
GTAGCCCTCGACCCACACCGGCCCGCCGAACGCGTAGGCCCGGCGCAGAATCTCGGCCGCGTACGGGTTCTGGGCGAGCAGCACATTCCAGCGGCGGCTCTCTCTCCGCACGGCGATGCGCGTGCGCAGGCCCACGCCGTCGCGGTCGAGCGCGAGGCGCTTGAGCATGGTGCCGTGCCAGGTTTGCAGCACGGTTTGGTGGCGGCGGGGCATCCATCGCTTGCGCAACCAGTCGTTCACCACGAGCAGACGCGCGTCAGCCCGCACCCGCCACCACTCGGCCGAGCCTTCGACGATCGCGACCGACCCTTCGGGCACGGTGATCGAGCGATCGACGACCGACCAGTAGCGCGTCACGTCGGGCCGCACACGGGCAAGCTCGCGGTCAATCGCGAGCGGATTACACGCGACGGTCTGGCTGTAGAAGCTCTCGAAGAACACGGCATTCTCGGGTGTCGCCGCGCGTCGGCGGTACTGCTTCTCGAGGCGTTTCTGGGCGGATGCTCCGCGCTCGTCGTCGCCGAGCGGCGCCGCAACGCGCAGCACGAGGGTTCCGGCGTCAGCGCGCAGCTCAGCCCGCAACAGTTCGCTGCGCACCGGCGGCACTGTCTCGGCCGTGACGACCGCGCGCGCGCTCGCGTGCACATCGCCCGCGAGCGTCACGACCAAGCGATAGTCATCGCTGCGCGGCACCAGCTCGTGCGCGCCCCAGCGGTCGCTCACGAGCGAGCCCGTAGCGCTGAAGGTGCCGTCGCCTTGCTCGACGGCGAGCTCGATCTCTTGACGAGGCCCGACCAGCGCGAGTCGCGTGATCGGCCGGGGGGTCTCGCCGCGAATCGCTAACGCGCGCTCGGTGAGCTCGGCAGAGGTGACGACGAGGCGCGAGAGACGACCCTCTCGCGTGGCAACGACCGTCGGGCGTGTGTCAGACAGCAGCCCCAGCACGGCGTCGAGCACCCGCTCGGTCGCTCGCCCGTCGAGGTGGTCGACCACCTCATCGCGCAACCACGCCGCGTGCGAGAGAGCGGGGGCACGGCCCGGCCCCTCGAGCACGGCATCGAGCCGGTGCAGTGTCTCAGCCCACGTTGACGCAGGGTCGCCGCCGCTGAACTCGCGATAGGGCTGGTAGAGGCCGCGCGTCGCCAAGTACTGCGAGAGATCGGGCGCGAAGAACACGCTCGGCACCTGCGCGATGGCGGCGTCGAACGCGATCGAGCTGTAGTCGGTGACGAGAGCGTCGAGCGCGGGCAGTGCCGGCGTCACGTCGGTCAGAGCATCGCGGCCGAGCAGCCGGATGCGGGGCGAGCTCGCGGCGCCCTCCGCGTACGAGCCTGCACCGAGCGGGTGCGAGCGAATGAGCAGCGTCGCGCCCGTGCGGTCGGCCCACGCCGCGATGGCCTGCCACTCGAGGGGCGTCGGAATCGCGGCATCCACGGCTCCGTCGCGCCAGGTGGGGGCGTAGAGCACGACCGGGCCAGCATCCGGAATCGCACGGTCGCCGGCTTCCACGAGAGCCTGCGAGACGAGAGCGCGAGCGGTCGCACGCCGCGATTCGGCAGTGCCCACGAGCAACACGTCGTCGCGTGGGTCGCCCGTCACGATCACGCGAGACGCCGACAAGCCAAACGCCGAGCGGATGCGCGCCGCGACGAGCTCTGAGGCCACCGGAAAGAGCGCGATCTGCGCGCCGGCTCGGCGATAGAGCGCAGCCATGAGTCGGCCAACGCCCGGCAGCGAGCCGATGAGGGGCAGTCGCAGAGCGGCCCCCGTGTCGAGGTGCAAGCGCTTGAGCGGGATGCCGTGCCACAGCTGCACGACACGCGCGCCGCTCACGCCAAAGCGATTGACGTCGCCGAAACCGTGCGTCACGACGACGACACCCGCGCGCAGCGTGGCCCAGAGTCCGCGCGGGCCGCCCTTACGCAGGGCGCGAAGCCCACGGGCTCGGGCCGCGGCGAGTTCGTCGGCGCTCGACGCGAGCCACATGAGGTGTCGCTCGGGCTCACGCGCGGCGGATAGCTCGTAGAGCGCAAGTGCGCCCTCGCCGAGCCCGATGCCCGACCCAAAAACCCAGCGGCGCGGGCTGCGCGGCACGAGCACGGCCGCGAGCGCCCCGAGCGCATAGAGCGGGGCGCGAGCGAGTACGCGCGCGTTGCCGGCGCTGAACGTAAAGCGGGCCATCGCGCCCGATTCTGTCACCTCGCCACCACAAAGCGAACAAGTGGGTAACGGTGTGGTGGTTTGGCCGTATCGGCACGGTGCCCGCTGAAAGAATCGAGACCATGAAGCTCGTGAGCCAGTTCAAGACCGCGCGGCGCATCCTGCGCGACCTCCTGCGCTCGCGACGCAATCGCAACGCCCTCGCGAAGCGACTTGAGACTGAGGGCACTCCGCCCGCGGTCGGCACGATTGAGATCGCCGTCTACTTCGCTGACACGCGCGTTAACCTGTACCAGATTCGGCAGTGGTACGCGCCGCTTGCCGAGCTCGCGAAAGAGCATCCGGTCGCCATCATCAGCCGCAGCCCCGGCACGATGATGACGCTGCTCGACGAGGCTCCCGTGCCGCCGGTTTACCTGCGCAAGGTCACCGACCTCGAAAAGTTCGTGGCCCAGCAGCCCCTGCGCATCGTGTTCTACGTCAACCAGAACACCAAGAACTTTCAGATGTTCCGCTATGGCCGCATGTGGCACGTGTTCATCAACCATGGCGAGAGCGACAAGATGTACATGACCACCAACCAGTACAAGGCCTACGACTACGCCTTCGTTGCTGGGCAGGCGGCGAAAGATCGCCTCTCTCGCAAGCTCTGGGACTACGACCTCGACAAGAAGGTGCTCGAGATCGGGCGCCCGCAGGCCGACCACTTTGCCGGCGACACGCCCTACACGCCCGACGATCGCACGGTTGTGCTCTACGCCCCCACGTGGGAGGGCGACCGCCCCGCGGCGGCCTACGGCTCGATTGCGAGTCACGGAGAGGCCCTTGTGGATGCCCTGCTCGCGTCAGGCCGTCACCGCGTCATCTATCGCCCGCACCCGCGCAGCGGGGTCGTGAGCCGCGCGTACGGCGCCGCTAATCGACGCATTGTCGCGGCCCTGGAGCGCGCCAACGCTGCCGACCCCGCAGCCCAGCACGTGCACGACACGGGCTCAGCGCTGGGCTGGCAGCTCTCGGCCGCCGATGTCGCCATCACCGATATCTCGGCGATGGTCTATGACCGACTCGCGACAGGCAAGCCCATCATTGTGGCGCGACCCGCATCACCCGAGGCCGAGATCGATGACTCGGGCTACTTGAGCGACTGCGAGTGGCTCACGACCGAGGGTGCGGCGAGCATCGTTCCGCTCGTCGATCGCGTGCTCACGAGCGCCGAAGCCCACGACAAGCTCACGCACTGGGTGCAGCGCTACTTCGGCGACACGACTCCGGGGGCGGCGACGGCGCGTTTTCACGGAGCGGTCGAGACTCTCTATGCCGAGTGGAATCGGGTGGCGGCCATCCACGCCCACGACCCGATCACGTCGGAGTCGAACCCTTTCGACGACGAAGACGACGAAGACGAGGCTCCTTCGGGGGACTAAGTTGGTCGAGCTCCGCCGGCCACCGTGCTGGCGCGGGTCCGAACGCTTGCTGCGCTGTGCGCACGACCTTGCCCCCGATGAGGCGGTTGCCCGCGCCGCCAATGACGGCGCCAATGCCGAACGGTACGAGACGACCGGCCATGCTGCCGCCTTGCTTCACCGCCATGCTCTTGACGAGTTCGTCACGCAGTCGCTTGTTGAGTAGCCCGACGAGCGCCTTGGGCATGCCCGCCGTGATCGACTCACCCCAGTACTGCGTGCGGTCGGGGCCGCGCCCCGTCGCTTGACCCACGAACTGCTGCACGAGCTCTTTGCCGGGGCCACCCAGCATGAGCGCCATCACGAGGTTATGGGCACGCTCTTCGTCGTCGACCACGATGCCGTGAATCTCAGCAATCGACTGGGCGAACAGGGCCGTCATCTCGAAAAACGCCACCGTCTCGACACCGATAACGGTGAGCCCGAGTGCCGTGCCGATTCCCGGAATCAGCGTGGCGGCACCGCTACCCGCTCCGGTGAGAGTGACGCTGTTGAGAAAGCGCCGCTCGAGAATCATGATGACTTGCTCAGGCGTCGCCGCGGGGTACTGGCGGCGAATCGAGCGGATGTGCAGCAGCACGGCCGGGCGCTGTGCCGACATCGCGGCGCGAAGCGCGCGCACGAGTACGGGGTCAGCGACGGGAGCCACGATCTCGGTCGACGGCGCGGCTAGGGCTGCGTCATCGATCGGGATGCCCTGCAGGGGCTCGCGCTCGGGTGCGCGGTCGTTCTCGCTCGGGGTGAGGGTCACGCCAACCTCCAGGCCTGGTTCACTGCCAGTCTACGAGCCCTCGCTAGGCAGCCCTCGGGCGGTCAGTCGACGATTGTGCTCGTGATGCCCGCGCCGTAGTCGCGGTTGTACGCGTCGAGCACGTCACCGATCGGGCCGTCGAGCACGAGCGCGCCCTTGTCGAGGTAGAGACCGCGCGTGCAGAAGCGCTTGAGATCGCGCTCGTTGTGCGAGACAAAGAACAGGGTTCGCCCACCGGCGAGCAATTGGTCGATGCGCGCGTAGCACTTGTCGCGAAACGCCTTGTCGCCCACGGCGAGCACTTCGTCGACGAGCAAAATCGGCTCTTCGAGGCGAGAGATCACCGAGAACGCGAGTCGCACCTTCATGCCACTCGAGAGGTGCTTGTACGGCGTGCCGACGAAGTCGCGCAGTTCGGCAAAGTCGATGATCTCGTCGTAACGTTCGTCGATCTCGCGCTTGGGCATGCCGTGCAGGCCTGCCGTGAGGTACAGGTTCTCTCGCACGGTCAGGTCGTCGACGAACCCGCCCGTGATCTCGATGAGCGGAGCAACGCCCCCGTGCACCTCGACGGCCCCTTCGTCGGGCAACATGACGCCCGCGACGAGCTTGAGCAGCGTTGACTTGCCCTGCCCGTTTCGGCCGACGACGCCTATGGCTTCGCCGGCGCGCACCTCGACGCTCACGTTGCGCAGCGCCCAGAACTCATTGGGGCGTGAGCGTCGCTTCGACCCGGCGAAGAGGTCTTTGAACGATCGACGCCCACGGCGATTGCGGCGGAAGCGAATGCCCGCATCAGCCACGCGAATGACGGTCTCGGCGGTCATTAGACCTCCTTCAAGACGGCGCGCACCATGCGCCGGAAGACGAGGATGCCGATCGCGAGAATGACGAGACTCATGATGGCCGCGATGATCACGGCACGGGCATCCAGCTGATCCGGAAAGAAGCTCGCCCGATAAAGCGAGATGATGCCCGCCAACGGGTTGAACGACGCCCAGAAGTCGAGGCCATGGGGCAGGTCACCCAGGCCATAGATGATGGGCGAGGCGTAGAACAAGAAGCGCAACACGAGCTTGACCGCGCGCTCGAGGTCACGGAAGAAGACCACGAGGGGGGCGATGATGAGCCCAAGCCCGACGGTCAGGATTGCTTGCAGCACGATCGCGACGGGCAGCCACAGCACGCCCCACGTCGGCTGCGCGCCGAAGATCATCGCGAAAATCACGATGACCGGCAGCGCCGCGATGAACTCGATGCCCTTCGAGAGCACGATGCGGTTGACCCAAATCGTGCGGGGAATGCGCGTCGAGCGCACGAGCTTGGCGTCTTTCGTAAAGGCGCGCGTCGCGTCGCCCACGGCGCCGTTGAACCACATCCACGGCAACAAACCGGCGAGCAAAAACACGATGTAGGGCTCGTAGCCGATCGTGCGATCAACGACCTGCGTGAAGACGAACCAGTAGATGATCGCCATCACCAGAGGGTCGAGCACCGACCACAGGTAGCCCAAGAACGACGTGGCGTAGCGCACCTTGAGATCGCGGCTCGTCAGGAGCCAGAGCGATTGCCGATAGACCTGCGCGGGAGTGCGCGCGGGTCGCGGCGGCGGGGCGGTGGTCACGAACGATAACGCTAGCGCCACGCGTGCGGATTCGCCCGCGAATGCGCCGTTCGGGACGCTCGAACGCCTAGACGTGCAGGTTGGCGCGCTCGAGGTCTTCCGCGAAGTCGATCTCAACGGCGTAGAGGTCGCTGATGTCGACCGGCTCAACCGTGATGCCGTCGTGCTCGATCGACAGCTCGATGCCGCGCTCAAAATAGTCTTGGTCGGCGCACTGCTTGAGGTGGCGCATCAGCAGAGCCTTGTCGCGGCTCGAAATGTAGTTGATGCCCACGGCTTCGCCGAGGCCACCCGAGACGGTCTTCGAGAGCTTCTGAATGAAGCCTTCACCGTCGACGGTGTACTTGACCTCTTCGTCGCTCACAGTCGAGGTGTTGACGCTCACAAACGAGCGGTCGGCGTGCACGAGGGTCGACACGCGCACGAGAACCTGCGGGTCGAACACGACGTCACCGTTCATCCACAAGACACCCTGCTTACCAGTGGCCTTGAGGGCGCGCAGCAGGCTCTTCGACGTGTTGGTCTGGTCGTACTGCTCGTTGTAGACGTACTCGACCTCGGGGAACGCATCGATGATGTGTTCGAGCTTGTAGCCCACGACGGTCGTGATGGTCACGTCGGTGCCGAACGCAGCGGCAATGTTGTCGTGCTGCTGGCGCATGATGGTGCGCCCATCGCTCAACTCGGTGAGCGGCTTCGGAAGCTCGCGGCCGAGGCGACTGCCCATTCCGGCGGCGAGGATGACGACCTGAGTGGGCATGAGTGAACTCCTGATGTGTCTGCGTAAGTGAAGGGACACATCGTTGTGCACCTGAAGTTTACCGGCGATGACCCCGAAACGACATGCTTTGTTCATATATTGTTTCCGAACCGTGACCCGTGGATGCCCCGTTTGGCAGGCCGGTGCCGAACCGAGAGGTTGGTAGCGTTACGTCTGTGGAATCCTCGTCAGCATCGCCCAAGCGCACGGGGAAGCCCCACCGACCCGCTCGCACGGCGAAACCGGCACGTCCGACGTCACGGCCTCAATCCATCCCGGCGAAGGTGGCGGCCCCCGCCCCCGTCGTGCTCGATGTCGTCGGAGTGCGCAAGTCGTTTGGGGGCGCGGTCGCTGTTGATGACGTCAGCCTGTCGGTGCGTCGAGGATCGATCTTCGGATTCGTGGGCCCGAACGGCGCCGGAAAGACCACAACGCTCTCGATCATCACGGGGTTGCTGCGCCCAGATGCGGGCACCATCACTGTCGGCGGCGCCGACGTGTGGAACGCGCCCTCTGAGGCCAAAAGCAAACTCGGGGTGTTGCCCGACCGCATGCGGCTGTTCGACCGCCTCACCGGGGCACAAATGCTCTACTACTCCGCGGTATTGCACGGGCTCGACCGCGCGACAGCCCGCACGCGCAGCGATGACCTCGCGCTCGCCCTGGGTCTCGACGGCTCGCTCGACCGCCCGGTGCGCGACTACTCGATCGGCATGATCAAGAAGATCTCTCTTGCGGCCGCGATGATTCACTCGCCCTCGGTACTCGTGCTCGACGAGCCGTTTGAATCGGTTGATCCGGTGTCGACGTCTCAGGCCGTCGATCTCTTGACCCGCTTTGCTGCCGCGGGCGGCACCGTGGTGCTTTCGAGCCACAACATGGATCTCGTCGAGCGCGTGTGCGACAGCGTCGCCGTCATTGTCGATGGCCGCATTCTCGCGAGCGGCAGCCTTGACGAGGTGCGCGCGGGTCGCCGACTCGAAGAGCGATTCGTCGAGCTTGCCGGGGGTCGCGTCGCCGTGGAGGGCCTCGAGTGGTTGACCACGTTCTCCGACTGAAGCTCGCCCTGCTGGCCTCGGCCTTTCGGCCCGGGCCCGCTCTCGCGCGCACGATTCTGACCCTCGCGCTCGCTGCCGCGGTCGGCGTCGGCATCATCGTGCTCGCGCTCGCTGTCGACGTCGCGCTGCCCGCCCACCGCGCGGGCATCGTGATCGTTGCGTCAGCTCTCTCAGTCGCGATCGCGGTGGCTCCGCTCAGCGCCGGACTCGGGTCGGCGCTCGAGCCCGGGCGGTTCGCGCCGTATCCTCTCGACCCGCGGCGGCTCGCTGTTTCGCTGGGCATCGCGGGCGCTATCGGGCTACCGGGTGCGCTCGCCGTGGTGCTGGGCAGTGGCCTCGTGATCGCCTGGGCGGCAACCTCCACGACAGGCGGCGCCGTCGTGGCGGCGGTGCTAGCGGCCGCGGCGATCATCCTCAGCTCGCAGTATCTCGTCGCCGTGGCGGGTCAGCTCGCCGTGTCGACGATGGCCCGGCGCCTCGTGACCACGGTGGCTCGCGTGGTCATCGGCGTCGCGATCGCTGCGGCCATCACGACCGTGCTCATCGTGCTCGAGGGGCGTGAGGGTGAGGCGCTCAGCGCCATTGCGACCGTATTGGGTAACTCGCCGGTCGGCCTGCTGTGGGCGGCGCCCGCGAGTGACCTCGCTGCGCTCATCGCGCGCGTGCTCGGTGGTCTCGTCATGGTGGGCGTGCTTGCGTGGGGTTGGGGGTGGATGGTCGCGCGCCTTCTCGAAACACCCCTGCGCAGTCGCGCGGTCACCTCGACAACCGGACTCGGGTGGTTCGACCTGGCCCCAGCCACGCCCGGAGGAGTCATCGCGGCGCGCAGCCTGCTCTACTGGACGAGCGACTCGCGCTACCGGGCGGTGCTCATCGCCCTGCCGGTGGCGCCCGTCATCATGATGCTGGCCTTTGCTGCCGCGGGCGCCCCCTTGCCGCCGCTCTGGCTTGTGCCCCTGCCTGTGCTTGCTCTGTTTCTCGGCTGGTTCTCGCACAACGACGTGGCCTATGACCACACGGCCGTGTGGGTGCACGTGACCGCGCCCCTCCCGGGCGCGGCCGACCGCTGGGGCCGCTGTGTTCCGCCAATACTTCTCGGTATTCCGCTCATCGTCGTTTTCGCGCCCCTGTTTGCCACCTGGTCTGGCGTCGAGGGAGCACTGCCTGCTCTTCTGGGCGTGAGTGCTGGCCTGCTGCTGACAGGGCTCGGCGTCTCGAGCGTGACGTCGGCGCTCGGCGCCTACCCCGCGGCGCGGCCCGGGGCCGGACCGTTCGATCAGCCCCCCACGCTCGGCGCGCGCGCGGGCTGGGCCCAGTCGCTCTCGTTGCTCGCGACCATCGGCTTCATGGCGCCCGCGCTCATCATCGCCGGCTGGGGGTTCTCGCAACCCGAGTGGTTCACGGTGGCGGGCATCGCCGGGGTCGCGACGGGCGTCGGCATGCTCCTGCTCGGCATCGTCGTCGGCGGGCGAGCGTTTCGCGCACGAGCACCCGAGTTGCTCACCCTCGTGATGCGCACCTAGTTCACCGCTGTGCCGCCCGGCGGGGGCATCCACACGCCGCGTACAATGCCCGCATGGCGACTCTCGACGAACCGGGCGGGGCAGGGCAAGGCGGCGGCACTGATGTGCTCGACCGCGAGCTCGAAAAGCTGCTCAACGAAGAACAGCTCGAAGACGGCGACCACGAGCGCTTCTCGCACTACGTGCCGAAGAACAAGATCATCGAGTCGGCGCTCACGGGTAAGCCCGTGCGCGCACTGTGCGGCAAGAAGTGGACGCCCGGGCGCGACCCCGAGAAGTTTCCGATCTGCCCCGACTGCAAGAAGATCTACGAGAAGATGCGCGACGAATAGGGTGGCCGACCGCACCTTTCGCCTCGGCGGCGCCCTGCGCGGGCTCTTTACGAACCCGACGATCGACGACGACACGTGGGATGACCTCGAGGCGGCCCTCATCGGCGCCGACTTTGGCCCCGACCTCACCGACGAGATTCTCGCTGAGCTGCGCTCCAACGTCGCCAAGTTCAAAACCACCGACCCGCGCGACCTCACGCGCATGCTGCGCGAAGCCATTGAAGAGCGGCTCGCGGCGCACGACCCAACCCTCACCCTCAGCAATCGCCCCGCGGTCGTGCTCGTCGTGGGCGTCAACGGTGTGGGCAAGACGACCACGATCGGCAAGTTCGCGAAGTTCTTGACCGGATACGGGCGCACGGTCGTCGTCGGTGCGGCCGACACGTTCCGCGCCGCCGCGGTCGACCAGCTCGCGACGTGGGCGGAGCGCGCGGGAGCGCAAGTCGTGCGCCCGCAACACGCCGGTCAAGACCCGGCAAGTGTCGCCTACCAAACGGTTCAGTTCGCGATCGACAACGGCATCGACATAGCCATCGTTGACACGGCCGGTCGCCTGCAAACCAAGGCGGGCCTCATGGATGAGCTGGGCAAGGTCACGCGCGTCATCGAGAAGCTCACGCCCATCGCCGAAGTGCTGCTCGTGCTCGACGGCACGACGGGCCAAAACGGGCTCGCCCAAGCCGAGGCGTTCATCGAAAGCGTGGGGGTCACCGGGCTCGTCGTCACGAAGCTCGACGGCTCGGCCAAGGGTGGCTTCGTGCTGCGCGTTCAACAGCAGACGGGCATCCCGATCAAGCTCATCGGTCAGGGTGAAGACATCGGCGACCTGACGGGCTTTACGCCGCACGTCTTCGCCGCGAGTTTGGTGCCCTGACCAGGGCACTCAGCGGGCTGAGCCCTTAGGACTCAAGCGCGGAGTGCTCGGCGGCGAGCATGAGGTACGTCTCGGCGTTGCGCCGATTGGCCGCCACTTCCGTCTCGGTCAGCTCGCGCCGAACCTTGGCGGGCACGCCGGCGACGAGGGATCGCGGCGGGACGATCGTGCCCTCGAGCACGACAGCGCCCGCGGCGACGAGAGACTCGCGACCGATCACGGCTCCGTTCAAGATCGTCGAGCTCATGCCGATGAGGCAGTCGTCTTCGATGACGCAGCCGTGCAGCATCGCGTTGTGGCCCACACTCACTCCGCGCCCGATGATCGTGGGCTTGCCGGGGTCGCCGTGCACCGTGACGTTGTCTTGCAGGTTGGAGCCTTCGCCCACCTCGATGAGGTCGCGGTCGCCCCGCAGTACGGCTCCGTAGAACACCGAGGCTTGGGCGTGGATGCGCACCTGGCCAAGGAGCGTCGCATTCGGGGCGACCCACGCAGCAGCATCCACGTGCGGTTCGTGGCCAAAGATTGCGCGACGCATAGTGCCTCCCGAAGCGGTTGGGGTGTCTGCACGGCCAGTCAACCAGACCGCCCCGCCTAGAATGGGGCCACTATGGCGACGTTCGGCACTCTCTCTGATCGGCTTACCGCGACCTTCAGCGCCTTGCGCACAAAGGGCAAACTCAGCCCGGCCGATGTCGACGGCACGGTGCGCGAGATTCGCCGCGCTCTGCTCGATGCTGACGTTGCCTTGCCGGTCGTCAAAGACTTCACGGCGGCGGTGCGTGAGCGCGCGCTTGGTGACGAGGTCAACAAGGCGCTCAACCCCGCCCAGCAGGTAGTGCAGATCGTCAACGACGAGCTCATCACGATTCTGGGCGGCCAGCAGCGTCGCCTGCAGTTCGCCAAGAACCCGCCGACGGTCATCATGCTCGCGGGTCTGCAGGGTGCCGGAAAGACCACGCTCGCGGGCAAGCTCGCCAAGTGGTTGAAGGCGGATGGCCACACGCCGTTGCTCGTCGCCGCCGACCTTCAGCGGCCCAACGCCGTGCAGCAGTTGCAGGTCGTTGCCGAGCAGGCCGGGGTTGCCGTATTCGCACCCGAACCGGGCAATGGCAAGGGCGACCCGGTGCGGGTCGCGAAAGACGCGCTCAAGCACGCCAAGACCAATGTGCACGATGTCGTGATCGTCGACACGGCCGGCCGTCTCGGCGTCGATGCCGAGCTCATGAAGCAGGCCGCCGACATCCGCAAGGCTGTCGACCCCGACGAAGTGCTCTTCGTCATTGACGCCATGATCGGTCAAGACGCGGTCGCGACCGCGAAGGCCTTCCAAGACGGTGTGGACTTCACGGGCGTCGTGCTCTCGAAGCTCGACGGCGATGCGCGCGGTGGTGCCGCGTTGAGCGTCGCGAGCATCACGGGTCGGCCGATCATGTTCGCCTCGACCGGTGAAGGCCTCGACGACTTCGAGCCCTTCTACCCCGACCGTATGGCGAGCCGCATTCTCGACCTCGGCGACATTTTGACGCTCATCGAGCAGGCGCAGAAAACCTTCGACGAAGAAGACGCGCGCAAGACGGCCGAGAAGTTCGCGACCGACAGCTTCACGCTCGAAGACTTTCTCGCCCAAATGCAGCAGCTCAAGAACATGGGCTCGATCAAGAACATGCTCGGCATGTTGCCGGGCGCGCGCGGCATGCGCGAGCAACTCGACAACTTCGACGAGAGCGAACTCACGCGCACCGAGGCGATCATCCAGTCGATGACGCCCGCCGAGCGCCGCGTGCCCAAGCTGCTCAACGGTTCTCGTCGGGTGCGCATCGCGCGCGGTTCGGGCACGACCGTGACCGACGTCAACTCGCTTGTGACGCGCTTCGAGCAAGCCGCAAAGATGATGAAAACCGTTGCCAAGGGTGGCGTGCCCCAGGTTCCGGGCATGGGCCCGATGCCCGGCATGGGTGGCGGCGGCGGAGCCGCATCGCTGCGCAAGGCTCAAGCCAAGAAGAAGGGCAAGGGTGCCTCGAAGTCGGGCAACCCGGCCAAGCGCGCGGCCGAAGAAGCCGCTCGCGCGCAGGGGATCAAGCCCGGTGCGGGTGCGGGCGCATCCGGTAGCGGATTCGGGCTCGGCGGCGGTGCGGCGACCGGTGGCGCGCAGCCGAGCGCCGAAGACCTCGCGACGATTCAGAAGTTGCTCGGTCGCTAGCTTTCTGCGGCCGACGGTGCGCGACGTAGGGTGATGCCATGACCCTCCTCACCGCTGCGGAGACCGCTGCCGCCGTGCGCGCCGGCTCGACGACCGCTGTTGCCGAAACCCAGGCCGCTCTCGCCCGCATTGCCGCGCTCGACCCCGCGCTGGGGGCGTTTCAGATCGTGCGGACCGAGAAGGCGCTCGCCGAAGCAGCCGCCGTGGATGCGCGCGTTGGCGCGGGCGAGCATCTTCCGCTCGCGGGCGTGCCGATCGCGATTAAGGACAACGTGCCCGTCGCGGGCGAGCCCATGCGCGAGGGCAGCGCGGCGACAAGCGCCGAGCCGCGCCCTGCCGACCACGAGGTGGTGGCGCGGCTGCGGGCCGCAGGAGCCGTTGTGGTCGGCATCACGCGCGTGCCCGAGTTGTGCGTCTTCGGCACCACCGACTCGGTGTACGGCACCACACGTAACCCGCACAACCCGGAGCGCACCTCGGGCGGCTCGTCGGGTGGCTCGGCCGCGGCCGTCGCGAGCGGCATGGTCGCCGTGGCGCACGCGGCCGACGGCATGGGATCGATCCGCATCCCCGCCGCCAACTGTGGGCTCGTCGGCATCAAGCCCGGCTCGGGGCTCGTACCCGCCGACATGGGCGCGCACAGCTGGTTCGGCATGAGCGAGAACGGCCCGCTCGCGACCACGGTGACGGATGCCGCGCTCGTGCTCTCGGTCATGGCTGGCCGCCCGGCGCTCGCCGAGGTGTCGGGACCACGTGCGTTGCGCGTCGGACTCGCGACGGGCATCCCGACCCCGCTGGCGAAGCTCGACCCCGAGTGGAAGGCTGCCGCCGACCGCGCTGCCGAGACCCTGCGGGCTGCCGGCCACGAGGTTGTTGAGCTGCGTATTCCCTACCCGGCTGACCCGCTGCCGGTGCTCGCGCGCTGGTTCGCGGGGGCCGCCGACGACGCCGCACACGAGGGCATCGCCGATCGCGACCTCGAGCCGCGTGTGCGCGCTCACGTGCGTGCAGGCCGTAGGTTGCGCCGATTGGGCGGTCTGCGCCCGGGCCCCGTCGACCGAATGCGCGCACAGGTCGAGGCGGCGACGGCACACGTCGACGTCATTCTCACGCCGGGCCTCGCCCAGCCCGGGCCCGTGGCCGAAGGCTGGCACCGGCGCGGCTGGGTCGCCAACTTGCGCGCGAACATCGGCTACGCGCCCTACGCGGCCCTGTGGAACCTGCTCGGGTGGCCGGCCGCCGCGGTTCCGGCGGGGTGGCACGCTGGCGCGCAGGTGCCGTTGAGTGTGCAACTGGTGGCGCATCCGGCCGCCGATGGCGCGGGGGAGGCCCTGTTGTTGAGCGTGGCCGCACAACTCGAAGCGGCGAACCCCTGGGCTCGGGTCGCGACCAGCACCACGACCGTAGGCTGAGCCGCATGACCTCTCGACACGTGCGCCTCGGCGTTCAGATTCGGCCTCAGCACTCCTCCTACGAGCTCATGCGCGACGCGGCCGCTGAGCTTGACGACCTCGGGGTCGACGTGATCTTCAACTGGGATCACTTCTACCCGCTCTACGGCGACCCGAATGGGCTGCACTTCGAATCGTGGACGATGCTCGCGGCCATCGCCGAGCAGACCACGCGCGCCGAGCTCGGCGCGCTCGTCAACTGCAACAGCTACCGCAACGCCAACCTGCAGGCCGACATGGCCCGCACGATCGACCACATCAGCGCCAAGGGCGGCACGGGCCGCTTCATTTTTGGCACCGGTTCCGGCTGGTTCGAGCGCGACTACGACGAATACGGCTACGAGTTCGGCACGGTGGGCGCGCGACTGGATGCCCTGGCCGACTCCCTGCCCATCATCCGTGATCGCTGGTCGCGCCTCAATCCCGCCCCCACCCGCGATATCCCCATCTTGATCGGCGGCGGCGGCGAAAAGAAGACGTTGCGCATCGTTGCCCAGCACGCCGACATCTGGCACTCGTTCGCTGACGTGCCCACGCTCGAGCACAAGCTCGGAGTGCTCGCTGAGCACGGTGCCGCGGTCGGTCGCGATGTGAGCGAGATCGAGATCTCGGTCGAGATTCGCGAGCGCAGCATGGCGCAGGCCGATGAACTGCACGCTGCGGGCGCGACGCTCTTTACCTACGGTTTCGAAGGCCCGACGTTCGACATGGGCCCCGTGCGCGAGTGGCTCAGCTGGCGCGACGGCCACCGCTGAGTCGTATCGCGCGGCGGCGGCGGCGCGGCCCGCGAAAATCTGCCAGAATGGGGGGTCGAATGC
>JAAFHT010000009.1 GCA_013297625.1 Actinomycetota bacterium
CGTATTCAAGGGGAGCTGAATACACCCCCAGGGCGCACTCGAACATTCCCGCTCGCGGATTTCGCCACACTGTCTCGCGGATGGTCACGGAGTATTCGCGCAAATAGAACGGTCCGCCATCGAAGCGGCGCACCGAAATCTCTGCGCGAACGTCGACCTTTGTTGGCTCAACGTAAGCCAGCCCCGCCGGCCAGGTCAGCCCCTGAATGCCGGTGGCGTCGCCATCAAGTCCGTTTCCGTCGTAAATGCTTGTGTTGCCGTCTCGATCGGTGACCGTAACGATGAGCGCATACACGCTCCCGGCGTAGAGATTCCCCAGGTCGAAAACGTGGCGCTGGGCGAAGTCGGTGGACCGAAAGACCGGAACGTCGACGTCGAGAACACGATCGTCATTCCCTCCCGTCAAATACACGAAGAGCAGGCCTTCCACGGTGACGTCTCGATCGGCAATGATCGTCGCCGTGGCCGGCACGGTGGTTCCGTCGACTCCCGGCCGACCCAATTCGAAGCCAGAGCTCCTGTCGAGCACGGGGCGCTCAAGGTCGGGCAGCGGCATGTCATCGTGCACCCACTCGGAGAACCACGAGTCTTGGCCATCGACCCAGTCGACTCGCAGGCGAACCCAGCTGCGGTCATAGGGCGTGCAACCGTTTCCGAGGCACTCCACTTGGGCGGGAAGAGGAACATCGATGTACCTCGGCGCGATCGACTCGCAGCCCACCGGACACACGCGAGCATCAATGGTGTGAACGTACTCGCGGGCTGCTGTTCGTGGGCTGCCTACTTGCTGAGTGCTGATGATGAGTGTGTTGTTCCACTGCAGATCGGGGTCGCTGGCGAATCGTGTCGCGTCACACAGCTCTTGGCTCGAGCTCACGCCCAACGCATCAGTTCTCCAGCCGCCGCAATAAGACTCGCCCCACCGGCTTGAATCCTCAAACGATCCTCCGAAGCGGCTCTCGAGATACACCGGGTTCGCGAGAATCCAGTCATCTAGGTCGACGTCATCAACGGTGATCACCGGATACGCAAGGTCAGGGCTGTGCAACACTTCGCCGAAGACGTGATCGGGAATGTTTCCATCCCACACGTGCGCGTCGACCCAGCCTGCGCAGAACGTGATCGTCGATGCTTCAGGCACGAGGAACCCCGCCTGGTGTCGCTCGATGTAGCGGTCGTTGTACCCGCTGTCGCGCAATTGCTGCTGCGTAAAGGTCTGCATCACCTGGTCGATCGGCTGAATAACGTTGGCGCTCTCCAGGTCGTCGAAGTCGCAGGCGAGCGCGGGCTCGCCAAATGGCACGGCGAATGCCAAGAAACGCACCGAGCTCACATCTTGGGTCGGGATCGAAATGATCACCCCAGAATTCGACAGGGGCCGCACCCATGAAGGCGGAACCGGGCTGTTGTCGCGCCAGAACAGTCGATGTTCAAGAACGGCCGTGCCTCCGGTCTGATCCGTCGCTGTAATGATCGTGAAGTCTTCCCAGGGCACAGGGAGACCCGTCAGCACGACACAGTGAGCGATGAAATCAACGGCACCCGCAGCAAGCCAGGCCTCTTCGGCAGCGTCTGTCGTCGAGACAGTGACCGCCTGACGCTCCCCGTTGACGAGATAGCTGATGTCGAGGTCAACAGGTCGAGTCGAGAAGACCTGAAACTCAAGGCGACCCCGCGCCGCAGGCTCCGGCGCGCAATCGGTGCCGTAGTTCGCGCGCAACGCCAGCGGAGGGCCCAAAGGGAGGTCGAGCACTGTCGCACGGCCGCCGTCGGGGCAGTCACCCTCAATGGGCGGAATGGCCGCACACGGGTCGGCCGAGATCGCCGCGCGTGTCACGCTGGGGATGAGGTCGCGAGACAGGAGCAGCGCATCGGGATCGGCGAGTTCGAGAGCCTCGACCTCGGCGGCCGCCTCCACCATCGCTGCTCTAATGGCAGCCGGCGCCGCATAGTCGACTGTCGACACCTGGGTGCTCGCGAGCAACTCATCGAGTGGGGGCTCATCGCCCTCTCGATCGATAGCGAGCGGCGTGAGGCCCGTGCTCGTCGGCAACACCCAGGCATCGACCATTTCGGGCTCGACGGTGCGCGGGGCGGCGAAGGGCGCGGCAATCGCAAATGCTCCGACGCCCACGGCGATCGCGGTCACGCCAGCAACAACGGGCATCCAGATACGGCGAGATATCACGGGAGTCTCTCTCATCAGAGGATGCAGTCGACGTTCACGACGACGACGGCGGGTGAACTGGTGTTTCCGGCGGCATCGACGGCCGTGATGACGAACTGCACGTCGCCCTTGGTTCCTGGGCCGGTGGCGTCGAAGGTGAAGACCCACGAGCCACCCGATCGCGTTGCGCTCGCCTGGCCGGTGTAGGCGCCGCTCCACGTCGCAGTGACGGCGGTCACTCCGACGTTGTCGGCAGCATCGATCGTGATGACAGACACGGCGGGAAGGTAGCTGTCGTCACACGTCATGAGCGGATACTGCGAGCTGGCACTTGAGATCGTTGGGGCTGCCGTGTCGCGAGCCGGAGCGGCGCCCGAGTCGTCCGCGGGGGCAGAAGGCGCGTCAGACGGCGTCTCGGCGTCGGCCACGATCGTCACGGTGGCGCAGTCGCCTCCGACGGGCACCGTGGCCGCCGCCGCGGCCTCGCCCTCGTCGAGAGTGATCGAGGTGATCGGCAACCACAGTGTTTCGGCGAGACTCTGCGGGTTGCGCACCCCAACCCACTCGGCGTCGTCGCTCTGGGCAACCACGAGCACTCGATCGCCCGCATACAGCTCGCCGATGACCGGGCCGCCGGCACACGCGTGCGCCGAGGTCGATTGCACGAGACCGCCGATTCCCGGCTCGACCACCTGGGGCGCGACAAACACGCCCGAGAGGGCCAAGCCCGCACCCGCCGCGCCCGTCACCACCACGGCGCCCGCCGAGATCAGCCAGCCGCCCAGAACACTTATTGCCATCCGGCAATACTGCCGTTCAGTGGCTCACCGCACTAGAGCAAAACGCGATAATCCTTTGGAAACGCCCTACAAATTCTTGACGGCCGTCAAGACCTTGGTGAGCGAGTCTTTCGCGTCGCCGAAGAGCAGCGTGGTCTGCGGCTCGAAGAGCAGGTCGTTCTCGATGCCCGCGAAGCCGGGGCGCATCGAACGCTTGAGAAAGACCACCTGGCGCGCTGACGCCACATCGAGAATCGGCATGCCATAGATGGGCGAACCGGGACTCGTCTTGGCCGCCGGGTTCACGACGTCGTTAGCGCCCACGACGAGAGCGACGTCGCAGTTCTTGAACTGCGGGTTGACCTCGTCCATCTCGGCGAGCACCTCGTAGGGCACGTTCGCTTCGGCGAGCAGCACATTCATGTGCCCCGGCATGCGGCCAGCAACGGGGTGAATACCAAAGACCACCTCGATGCCCTTGGCCTCGAGGGTCGTCGCGAGTTCGGCCATGGTGTGCTGCGCCTGCGCGACCGCGAGTCCGTATCCCGGAACCACGATGACGCGCTGGGCGTAACCGAGCAGAATCGCCACGTCTTCGGCGCTCGAGCTGCGCACGGGGCGGTCGCTCATGGCCGTCGAGCCGGCGGTCGAGCCGCCGCGGAAGGCGCCGAACAGAATGCCCACAACGCTGCGGCCCATGGCCGAGGCCATCGCGCGCGTGAGAATGGTGCCGGATGCTCCCACGAGGGTGCCCGCGACGAGCAGCAGCGTGTTGCCGAGCACGAGGCCCGAAGCGGCCACGGTCAGGCCCGTGAACGCGTTGAGCAGCGAGATGACGATGGGCACATCGGCACCGCCCACCGGCAGCACGACGAGCACGCCGAGCGCGGTACCGAGCGCGAGCAGCACGTACGAGGCCAGCACGTCGCCCGTGAGCACGAGCCACACGGCGCTCGCGAGCGAGCCCAGGGCCACGAGCGAGATCACGACAGGAGCACCCGGAAAGACGATCGGCCGCGTCGGCATGAGCTCTTGCAACTTGGCAAACGTGATCGCCGAACCCGCAAACGACACCGCGCCGACGAGCACCGTGAAGGCCACAGCGATGAGGCTGCCGAGCCCGTCAACGTGCGTGAGTTCGAGCAACGCCACGAGCGCGGCCGCACCACCGCCCACACCATTGAAGAGTGCGACGAGCTGCGGCATTTGCGTCATCTTGACGAGACGTGACGCCGGAACGGCGATGGCCGTACCGAGGGCGATCACGCCCAGAATCAGCAAAACGTTGTCGAGTTCGGTCGAGAGAAAGACGACGACCATCGCGAGCAACGCGCCGAACGCGCCGATGAGGTTGCCGCGGCGCGCCGACTTCGGCGAGCTGAGACCCTTGAGGGCGAGGATGAAGCAGACGGCCGCGATGAGGTAGAGAACCGCGGTGAGTTCAGGGCTCAGGATGTTCACTTCGCGCCCTCTTTCGCCGAAGCCGAGCCCGGCGCGCGTCGGCCGCCGAACATCTCGAGCATGCGATCGGTGACGACGAATCCGCCCACGAGGTTGACGGTCGCGAGCAGCACGGCGATGAGCGCCACGACGAGCACGGGGACGCTCTCGGCCTGACCCGCGACGATCACGGCCCCGACGAGGATGATGCCGTGAATGGCGTTGGCGCCCGACATGAGGGGCGTGTGCAGCGTGCTCGACACCTTCGAGAACACCTCGAAGCCCACGAACACCGCGAGCACGAAAAACGTGAGCAGCGTGATGGCATCCATTACTTCGTGCCCTTTCGGTCGGCGATGGCGGCGGCGG
This sequence comes from Actinomycetota bacterium, assembly GCA_013297625.1. Taxonomy (GTDB): domain Bacteria; phylum Actinomycetota; class Actinomycetes; order Actinomycetales; family Microbacteriaceae; genus Microcella. The sequence continues at coordinate 4,756 of JAAFHT010000009.1, forward strand.
TCGGCTCGTGCCGCACCACCCCGTCGTGGGTGAGACACGCGCCCGCGACAACCTCGTCGTCGAAGTCGGGCGCGAGAACGCCGCCCTCGCGCGTCATGAGGGCGACGATGTTGGCGATGTTCTGGCCGAGCAAGCGTGAGGCGTCGAAGGGCATCGTCGACGCGGCATCTTTCATGCCGACGATCGTGACGTGTCCGCCCGCAACGGGAACTGTCACGTCAGCGCCCGCGACGGCGCCTTCGACGTTGCCGCCCGTTTCAGCGGCGAGGTCAACGATGATCGAGCCGGGGGCCATGCCCTGCACCATCTTCTTCGTCACGAGGCGCGGAGCCGGGCGACCGGGGATGGCCGCCGTCGTGACAATGAGGTCAGCGTCGGCAACGTGCGGCGCGAGCAACTCTCGCTGCCGGTCGGCGCGATCGGCCGCGAGTTCCTTCGCGTAGCCGCCCGCAGCATCCGCCGCCGCATCGAGGTCGAGGTGAATGAACGTGCCGCCCATCGACTGCACCTCGTCGGCCGAGGCCGAGCGCACGTCGTACGCCGAGACTTTCGCGCCGAGGCGCTTGGCGGTCGCAATCGCTTGCAGGCCCGCAACGCCCGCGCCGAGCACGAGCACGCGCGCCGGAGGGATGGTTCCGGCTGCCGTCATGAAGAGCGGCAAGAAGCGCGGAAACCGCATGGCGCCTTCGAGCACGCAGCGATAGCCCGCCACGAGCGCTTGCGAGGTGAGGGCATCCATCGACTGCGCCCGAGAGATGCGCGGGATCAGTTCGAGCGAAAAGGCCGTGACGCCACGAGCGGCGAGCGCCGCAACGCCGTCGAGTTCGCTCGCGGGCGAGGCGAAGCCGATCGTCACAGCACCCTTGGGCAACGCGGCAATCGAGGCCGCATCGAGCGGGCGCACGTGAACGAGCACATCAACGCCCTTGAGCGGGATGCTCGCCGCGAGTGTCGCGCCCGCCTCGGCATACGCGGCATCGGCGTAGCCGGCCGCGACTCCGGCTCCCTTTTCGACGGTGACCGCGTATCCCGCGGCAACGTACTGCGCGACCGCCGCGGGAGTGGCCGCAACGCGGCGCTCACCCTCGATCGGTTCGCGACGGATAGCAATCTTCATTGACACTCCCGCTCGGCTGGAACTGCGATCAGTGGAACAGTACCCCTCAAGCGAGGATCGACACCGGGTTCTCGATGCGAGTGACGAAAGTGGCTAACGAGCGACCTGGTTGCGCTCGTCGGCGTGGTCGTGCACCACCTCGTAAGAGAGATCGCGGCGCTCAAGGACAAACCAGACTCCGCGCGCCGGCACGTCACCGTGATTGCTAAAGAGATGCGGGCGCGAGCCATCAAAGCAAAACGAGTCACCCGGCTCGAGCGTGTACGTATCGAAGTCCACGCGAAGAGTGAACTGGCCCTCAAGCACGACGCCGTATTCAACGGATTCATGACGCATCATCTTGCCGTCAGCTGACGATGATGCACCGGGGGCGTACGTGACAATGAGTGGGTCAACCTTGGTGGCATCGTGGGCCGCGAGGCGCTCCCATCTGACGCCGTTCTCCAGCTCAATGTTCGGATTGTCTTCGCGACGCTGTACGACCGGCCGTGTGGGTTGGCCTGCCGGACGATGCGGTGCGTTATCGCGGGACCGCGTTGTTCCGCGTGTGGTGGGCACTGATTCACGTGTGGACGGCGCCATGAGGCCATCGAGTGACATGCCCAGATGGTGCACAAGCGCGAACAGGGTGCCGACCGACGGCTGAGTTTTCCCGGTTTCTACCTGAGACAGCAGACTCGCCGAAACACCCACAGCGCTCGCCACCGACCGCAAACTGAGCTTCTGCGACTCGCGGACCCGTCTGAGCTCAGGGCCGACATCAAGTTGCACCAGCAACACCCTTCTCCAACGACAACGACCGACGGTCGACGGTCGACGGTCGACGGTCGACGGTCGACGGTCGACGGACAGCCTGACTGAACGACCGAAGCCGTTCCGAGCCTATACGAACGCTCTTTCGCGGCCTTTCGGCCCCTAATGATCAGAGATGCACGACCATCGACAGGTGCGCCGGGCCGTCAAGTCCAGCTACACAGTGAATGACGGGGGCCGCTACAGGGCCGCGCGCCTCCGCGCCACCTCGTAGAGGGCGACGCTCGCCGCGATTCCGGCGTTGAGCGATTCGGTCGCCGCCGAGATCGGAATCGAGACGATGGCGTCACACGTCTCCGTCACGAGTCGCGAGAGCCCCTTGCCCTCGCTGCCCACGACGATCACGAGCGGGCGATCGGCAAGCTCGAGCTTCGGCAACGACATGTCGCCATCGCCGTCGAGCCCGAGCACAAACACGCCCTCGGCCTTCATGGCCTTGAGCGTCTGCGTGAGGTTGGCGGCCATCGCGACGGGCGTGCGCGCGGCGGCGCCCGCCGAGGTCTTCCAGGCTGCGGCCGTGACACCCACCGAGCGACGTTGGGGCACGATCACGCCGTGGCCGCCGAACGCGGCCGTCGAGCGGATGATCGCCCCCAGATTGCGCGGGTCGGTCACGCCGTCGAGTGCCACGAGCAAAGGAGTGTGCCCGCGGTCGACCGCGCGGCTGATGAGATCCATCGGGTGCGCGTATTCATACGCCGGCACGCTGATCGCGATGCCCTGGTTGACCGAGTTCTCGCCCGTCATGCGGTCGAGCTCCGGACGCATGACCTCGAGCACGGGGATGCCGCGCTTCGTCGCGAGTGACAAGGCCTCTTTCACGCGGTCATCCATCTCGATGCGCGATGCGATGTAGAGCGTGCTCGCGGGAATCTTGGCGCGCAGCGCCTCGAGCACCGAGTTGCGTCCGCTCACGACCTCGACGTCGGCGCTCTTCTTCGGCGCGCGCGAGCGGTTCGACTGCTGGCCGCCACCGTTGCCACCACCCGCCCGCGTCTTGGCCGCGGTCAGCCGCTCTTGAGCGGCCTTGCGCTTGCCCGCGGGGTGCCAACTGCGATCTTCAGCCTTCGGTGTGGGGCCGCGGCCTTCGAGGGCCTGTCGACCTTGCCCGCCTGAACCAACGGTGGGGCCCTTCTTCTTGTTGCTTGCGCCAGGGCGCCCAGGCTTAGCCATCGATACTCCAGTCGGTTGCGGTCGGTGAATCTTCGAGCACGATGCCCGCGGCCGCGAGGTCGTCACGAATGCGGTCGGCGGTGGCGAAGTCGCGCGACTCGCGCGACTCGCGGCGTTCGGCGATGAGCCGGTCGACCAGAGTGGAGAGGGCTCGGTGGGCGCGATCGTCGGCGCGAGCATCCGTATCGGGCGCATCGAAGCCCAGCACGCTCACCATGAGCGACACCTCAGCGTGGGCTCGCGCGGCGGCAGCGGGGTCGTCGGCATCGAGCGCGGCGTTGCCCACGCGCACCCGATCGTGCAGCACGGCGAGAGCCTGCGGCACGGCGAGATCGTCATCCATCGCCGCAGCGAACTCGCTGGGAAGTTCGGCTACCTCGTCAGCAAAGCGAGTGTCGGCGATGCGACGGGATGCGCGGGCGAGAAAACCTTCGATGCGTTGGAGAGAGGCTTGCGCCTCGTCGAGCGAACTCGACGTGTAGTCGATGCTCGAGCGATAGTGCGCCGAGCCCAGCCAGTAGCGCACGACGGCGGCTCGGTGGCTCGCGAGCAAGTCGGTGGCGAACACTGAGTTGCCGAGCGATTTCGACATCTTTTGGCCACCAATGGTCACGAGTCCGTTGTGCACCCAGTAGCGCGCGAACGCGTCACCCGCGGCCGCCGACTGCGCCAACTCGTTCTCGTGGTGCGGAAACCGCAGGTCGAGCCCACCGCCGTGAATGTCGAAGGCCGGGCCGAGATAGCGCGCGGCCATCGCCGAGCACTCGATGTGCCAGCCGGGGCGCCCCGCGCCCCAGGGCGAATCCCACCGGGCCGTCGTCGGCTCATCGGCCTTGGCGCCCTTCCAGAGAGCGAAATCTCGCGGGTCGCGCTTGGCGCGCGCGGGCGCATCGTCGGCCTCGGCCATGTCGTCGGGGTTCTGGCGCGTCAGCTCGCCGTAGCGGCTCCAGCTGCGCACGTCGAAATAGACGTCGCCCGAGGCATCCGTCGCCACATAGGCGTGGCCCGCCGCGATGAGGCGTTCGATGAGCGAATGCATTTGCGGAATGCTCGCCGTCGCCCGCGGCTCATAGGTGGGAGCGAGGATGCCCAGCGCGCGGTAGGCGGCCGTGAACTCGAGCTCGACGCGGTAGGCCACGGCGAACCACGGCTCGTCGTCCGTCGCATTGGCGAGCACCTTGTCGTCGATGTCGGTGACATTGCGCACGAAGGTCACCGCATAGCCGCGCGCCGAGAGCCAGCGCCGCCAGAGGTCATAGACGAGGGCGCTGCGCACGTGGCCGATGTGGGGCGCCGATTGCACGGTCGGGCCACAGACATACATGCTCACGTGACCCTCGACCCGCGGTTCGAGGTCGACAACAGCCGCTTGAAGGCTGTCATACAGGCGCACGCTCACCGCCCCAGCCTACCGGCGGGTCACGATCGAAGCAGTGCCGTGGCGATCGCGGCGACGCCCTCAGCGCGGCCGGTGAAGCCGAGCCCGTCGCTCGTCGTCGCCGCCACGCTCACGGGAGCGCCGAGCGTGCGCGTGAGGAGCGCCTCAACCTCATGGCGTCGCGCGGCGAAGCGAGGCCGCTGCGCGACCACTTGCACGGCGACGTTGACGACCTCGAATCCGGCGGTGCGCACGAGCTCGAGGGTTGCCGTGAGAAAAACCTCGCCGCGCGCCTCGGCGAATCGCGGGTCGTCGACTCCGAACCGCGAACCGATGTCACCCAACCCAGCGGCCGACAGGAGGGCATCGCACACCGCGTGGCTGATCGCGTCTCCGTCACTGTGCCCGGCGAGCCCCGGTTCACCCGGCCAATACAGCCCGCCAAGCCACAGGGCCCGGTTGTCGTCATAGGCGTGAACGTCGACGCCGATACCCGTGCGCAAGGCGGGCCTGTCGCCGGCCACAAGTTGCTCGGCTCGGCGAAGATCCCACGGAGTGGTCACCTTGAACGCTCGATCATCACCAGGCACTGTCACGACGGGATGCCCTGCCGCAGCGAACACGCTCGCATCATCAGTGTGCTCGGCTCCGGGCGCAATCGCCGCAACAGCTGCGCGGTACGCGCCGAGCGGAAAACCTTGAGGGGTTTGGATCGCCGCAAGCTGCGAGCGATCGACCTGTTCAACAACCGCTCCCGCGGCGTCTCGGCGCGCGATCGTGTCGACGACGGGCAGCGCGGGGATCACCCCGACGTTCTCGGCGCGCACGCGCTCGACGACACGCGCGAAGACCTCGGGCGGCGTGAGAGCTCGCGCCGCATCGTGGATGAGCACCACTTCGACACCCTCGGCAACAGCGGCGAGCCCGGCGGCCACGGAGGCCGCGCGGCTGTCGCCTCCGACCACCACCGTGAGGGCATCCCGAGCCGCTCCCGCGACCCGCTGGCCGATCGTAACCGCCTCGGCCCGGTGACTCTCGGGAGCAACCACCACGACCTGCGCGGGTTCGGGTTGCGCGAAGACGCCCTCGAGAGCGAGCTCAAGAAGAGTGCGACCACCGACAGACACGAAGGCCTTGGGGCGCGACATGCCCAGTCGAGTGCCGCTGCCGGCAGCGACGACTACGATCGCGAGCCGCGGCGCGAACGGCGGCGTCATGACTACGAGGCGAGAACCTCGTCGAGCACCGTCGAGGCCTTCTCTTCGTCGGTCTTCTCGGCGAGCGCGAGCTCGCTAATGAGAATCTGACGGGCCTTGGCGAGCATGCGCTTTTCGCCCGCGCTCAAGCCACGGTCTTGGTCACGGCGCCAGAGGTCACGAACAACCTCTGAGACCTTGATGACATCACCCGAGGCGAGCTTCTCAAGGTTGGCCTTGTAGCGGCGCGACCAGTTGGTGGGCTCTTCGGTGAAAGGAGCGCGGAGCACCTCAAAAACCTTGTCGAGACCTTCTTGGCCTATGACGTCACGAACGCCCACGAGGTCGACGTTCTCGGCCGGCACCTCGATGGTCAGATCACCCTGCGTGACGTTGAGCTTGAGATAGAGCTTCTCTTCGCCCCGGACGGTTCGGTTCTTTACTTCGATGATCGTTGCCGCACCGTGGTGGGGGTAAACGACCGTCTCGCCGACCTGAAAAAGCATGGGTGATGGTCCTTCCGCAGAATTGCCAGTCTACCACAGCGGTTTCTCAGAATTTCGGGGCGGGAGGGCCGTCGCGCGGGAGGCGATCGGGCGCCGAAGGCTCGCTAGACTAGGCTCATTGGGGCTTCCGTGAGCGTCGTAGACGGTGCTCTTCAGACACTGCGTGCCCGGGCAACCCGACGGCCTGAAGGAGACATTTCGTGAAATCTCGCGTAGCGGCGTCGATCGCTCTTGCTGCAGCCCTACTCCTCGGCACCACCGGGTGCACCTTCTGGGCCAACATCGCCACGCAAGAAGACTATGACCCGAGCGATGGCGTCGGCACCGAAGTGGGTCAGCTCGACATCCGCAACGCACTACTGATCGGTGAGACCGGCGACGAACTCAACCTCGTCATGACGGTGGCCAGCTCGGCCGACGTCGACCGCCGCCTCATCGTGCAGTGGGAGAGCGACGGCGAACGCGTTTCTGAAGCCATCGTTGTTGCCGCTGGCGAGCGCACGCGCGTGGGCGGCCCCGACGATGAGGTACAGATCATCCTCACCGGTACTGGCGCCACCATCGGCGGGCTCATTCCCGTCTTCTTCTCGTACACGGGCGCCGAGGGCTCTGAAGTTCAGGTTCCCGTGCTCGATGGGAGCTTGCCGGAGTACGAGCTCTATATTCCTTAACTCGCCCTTCGGGCGACGAATTCCTTAACTCGCCCTTCGGGCGACGAATTCCTTAACTCGCCCTTCGGGCGACGAATTCCTTAACTCGCGCTTCGGGCGACGAATTCCTTAACTCGCGCTTCGGGCGACGAATCCCTTAACTCGCGCTGCGGGCGACGAATCCCTAGCTCGCGCTGCGGTCGACGGGTGTGCGCGGCCCGCAGTCGTCAGGCTTCGAAGCGGTAGCCCAGGCCTCGCACGGTCACGAGCAATCGCGGGTTGGCGGGGTCGGGCTCGATCTTCGACCGAATGCGCTTGACGTGCACGTCGAGCGTCTTGGTGTCGCCGAAGTAGTCGGCGCCCCACACGCGGTCGATGAGCTGGCCCCGCGTGAGCACGCGCCCGGCATTGCGCAGCAAGAGCTCGAGCAGTTCAAACTCTTTCAACGGCATTGCAACGACAGCGCCATCAACGGTCACCTGGTGCTTCTCGACATCCATTCGAACGGTACCGGCGCTCAGAATTGCCTCGTCGAGGTCATTCGCGTCGGTCTGGCGGCGCATGACCGCACGGATGCGCGCGAGCAGTTCGCGCGTCGAATAAGGCTTGGTCACATAGTCGTCGGCGCCCAGCTCGAGCCCCACGACAATGTCAACTTCGCTGTCTTTGGCGGTGAGCATGATGATCGGCACAGCCGACCGCTGGCGCAGTTCACGGCACACCTCAGTGCCGGGAAGCCCGGGCAGCATGAGGTCAAGCAGCACGAGATCGGCGCCGGCTCTATCGAACTCGGTCAAGGCCGCGAGGCCGTCGGGGGCCACCGTGGTCTCGTAGCCCTCGCGCGTCAGCAGGTAAGCGAGGGGCTCAGAGAGCGACGATTCGTCTTCGACAATCAGAATGCGGGTCATCAGCGGGCCTTTGCTCGTGACGCCGCGGGTTCGAGCACGCGCGGCAGGCGGATGGTGAAGGTAGAACCACGACCGGGTTGCGACCACACGCGAACGTCGCCGCCGTGGTTTTGCACGACGTGCTTGACGATGCTGAGGCCGAGGCCTGTGCCGCCGGTTGTGCGAGAACGTGCCTGATCGACTCGGAAGAAGCGCTCAAACACGCGATCAAGCTCGTCTTCGGGAATGCCGATGCCCTGGTCGGTCACGGCGATCTCGATGACGTCGTCTGCCGCGGCCACGCCGATGCCCACGCGAGCGGGTGAGTGCGAATACTGCACGGCATTGAGGATGAGGTTGTGCACCGCCGTGATGAGCATGGCTTCGTCGCCCCACACCCGCAGGCCCTTGGTGCCGCCACTCGCGAGGGTCACACGCTGCGCCTCGGCATGCACACGGTTCTGGTCGATTGCCGCCGACACGACGTGGTCGAGGTCGACAATTTCGGGGTCAGACAGCGCATCTTTTGCCTGCAGGCGCGAGAGCTCGATGATCTCTTGCGTCATGCTCGCCAGACGCCCCGATTCTTTCGTGAGCTGCTCGGCGAATCGCCGCACTTGCACGGGGTCGTCTGCGGCATGGCCGAGCGCTTCGCCGAGTAATCCGATAGCGCCAATCGGGGTCTTGAGCTCGTGACTGATGTTGGCCACGAAGTCGCGACGCACGGCATCCAATCGATACGACTCGGTGCGGTCTTCGGCGAGCAAGAGCATGAAGCGGCTGCCGAGGCGGGCTACCCGCACTGACAGGTGCAAAGACGCATCACCCAATGGGCCACGGCTGAGCTCGAGTTCTTCGGTGATCGGTTCTCCGCTGCGGCGCACTCGGTCGACGAGCTCAACCAAGCGGCCGTGCACGAGCGTGCGGTGCCAGACCAGACCCATCGTGACGGCACGTGCCGAGGCCTTGATGACGTTGTTGCTGGGGTCGAGAACAACCCCCGCCGATTCGAGGGCGTCGATGACCTGATCGACACCGTCGGGCACTGTCGTGGAGGCGACGTCGGCCGCCATTCGGCCGCGACGAGCGGCGGTGACGACCGCGACGACGGCTCCGCCCCCGATCACCGCACCGAAGGCGAGAGCGAGGGGCACGAGCAGTGCCGAGTCCATGAGCACTAGATTAGTGACCGACGACCCGACCCTGAGCCGCTTCGGCACGACCCGGGGCGAGGTCATCGAGAATTCACCTGTGGATTGATAGCCGTTCACCGCCGAACGGCACGGTGAGAGGGATTGTGCCGAGACCCCCCCAGATAGAGGACGTGACCAGATGCGCGAAGTATTTCAGCAAGAGCTGCGAGAGGTGCGCGAGCGACTTGTCGAGATCGCCGGGCTCGTTGCTAGCTCAATCGAAAACGCGACCCAGGCCTTCAACGAGTCGAACGTCTCGCTCGCTGAGACGGTCATCGCGGATGACGCGAAGATCGACGTGGCCGCCGCCGAGCTCGACGAGCTCGCCATCAACATTCTCGCGCGTCAGCAACCGGTTGCCCGCGACTTGCGCGTCGTCGTGAGCGCGCTGCGCATTAGCGCGTCGCTCGAGCGCATGGGCGACATGTCCGAGCACATCGCGCAACTCGCGCGCTACCGCTTCCCTGACAAGGTCGTGCCGAAGAGCCTGCGCTCGACGTTCAAAGAGATGGGCGCCCTCGACGTCACGATCGCCCGCAAGCTCGTCGAGCTGCTTGAGACCGAAGACCTCGCGATCGCCGAGTTCATTCGCGACGAAGACGACAAGATCGATGCTCTGCACCTCAGTGTCTTCGACAAGGTGCTCGGCGAAACCTGGAAGGGCGAAGCGATCGACACGGTCGACGCCACTCTCGCATCGCGCTACCACGAGCGCTTTGCCGACCACGCCGTCTCGATCTCGAAGAAGGTGCAGTACCTCGCGACGGGCGACTGGGTTCCGGCCGACTAACCTGGCGCGGGCATCCGCCCCGCACACGACGAGAGCCCCGCAGCAGCTGCCGCGGGGCTCTCGTCGTTGATGAAGAGCGTTACTTCTTGCCCTGCGCGGCCACAGCGGCGGCGCCAGCGGCAGCTGCCTCGGGGTCGAGGTATTCGGCGGGCTTGACGGGCATGAAGTCGTCACCGAGCTCGTAGACGAGCGGGATGCCCGTCGGAATGTTGAGCTCGGCGATCGCGTCGTCACTGATGCCGTCGAGGTGCTTCACGAGAGCGCGCAGCGAGTTGCCGTGCGCGGTCACGAGCACGGTGTGGCCCGCGGCGAGGTCACGCGTGATGTCGCTGTGCCAGTAGGGCAGCATGCGGTCGATGACGAGCTTGAGGCTCTCGGTGCGGGGCACGTCACCGTCAATGCCGACGTAGCGCGGGTCGTGCACTTGGCTGAACTCGGCGTCGTCCGCGAGCGGCGGCGGCGGCGTGTCGAAGCTGCGGCGCCAGGTCATGAAGAGCTCTTCGCCGTGCGCCGCGAGCGTCTCGGCCTTGTTGAGGCCCTGCAGGGCGCCATAGTGGCGCTCGTTGAGCCGCCAGCTGCGCTTGACCGGCAACCAGTCGAGCTCGGCGACCTCAAGAGCGATGTTGGCGGTGTGGATGGCTCGCTTCAGCAGACTCGTGTAGAGCACACGCGGCGCGAGCCCCGAGGCCTTGATGAGCTCGCCGGCCCGGCGCGCTTCGGCACGACCTTGCTCGGTCAGTTCGACATCCACCCACCCGGTAAAGATGTTCTTCTCGTTCCACACAGAGTGGCCATGGCGGAGCAAAATCAGGGTGTGCGTCATGCCTCCAGCCTATCCAGGGCTGCCGGGGGCGAGAGAATGGACGCATGGCAGAGGGGCGCATCACGCGCGGTACCACGGGCGTCAATCGCCTACGACGCATGGATCGCTTCATTGCGGCGCACCCGGCGCTGCGGCGAGCATCCGACCCCCTCGTTGTTGACCTTGGATACGGGGCCGCGCACTGGACCTCACTCGAACTGCTTGAGCGATTGCGCCGCGTACGAGCGGATGCTCGCGTCGTCGGCATCGAAATCGACCCCGAGCGCGTGAGTGCGGCGCTTCCGTTTGCCCGTGACGGGCTAAGTTTTCGACGCGGCGGCTTCGAAGTGCCGCTCGACGGGGATGCTCGGGCCGCCGTCATTCGCGCCGCCAACGTCTTGCGGCAGTACGACGAAGCCGAGGTGCCTGCCGCGTGGGCGCGGCTGCAGTCGCGGCTGCAACCCGGCGGGCTGTTGCTCGAGGGCACGTGTAGTGAAGTGGGCCGCGTGGCCAGTTGGGTTGAGCTCGACCCCGACGGCCCGCAGAGCTTGACTCTCGCGTTGCACCTGTCGTCGCTCGACGAGCTCGGTGGGCCGTCGGTCGTGGCCGAACGCCTGCCGAAGGCGCTCATTCATCGCAACGTGCCCGGCGAGCCCGTGCACGACTTGCTGCGCGATCTTGATGCCCAGTGGGCGCGTCAGGCGCCGCTCTCGACCTTCTCGCCGCGCCAGCGGTTCATCGCCGCTGTGCGCGGCCTGCGCGACGCTGGCTGGCCCGTACTGGGCGGTGCTGACCGCTGGCGACTCGGAGAGCTCACCGTGGCGTGGTCGTCGGTCGCGCCCCGTTCGTAGCGCGCTACAGGGGCGGAAACAGCGCCCGCGCATCGTCGGCAGGCATGCCGAGGTGCACCAGCACATCGAAGGCGAGGGGGCGCATCAGCACGATGACCACTTGGTCGCCGACTCCCTCGACAGCTGAGGGTGAGCACTTCGAGGCCAGAGCGGCGGCCACCGCGCGGGCCGCGTACCGTGCGGCCTCATCGTCGCGGCTTCGGCCCAGCAAGCGCACGACCTCAGCTGCTGTCTGCACGAGCTCGGCCAAGACGGGGTGGGCGCGCCCGTCTCGAACGACGACCTCAACTCGTCGTGCGATCGCCCGAACGTGCCGCGTGGTGAGGTCGGCAACAGCGAGCAACCGATGCTCGTCGTCAAGACGCGCTCGACGCGATCGCAGCCACGGCGATACGGCAGCAACACCCCGAGCGCTCTCGAGTGCGCGACCCCAGTCGTCGAGCAACACTTGGCTGCGGCGACTGCGGGCCAGGGCAAGCTCGGCCGCGGCGTCGTCCCCCGACCGCAGCGATTCGTGCAGCCCGGTCAGCGACTGATCAAGCAACGAGAACAGTGCGGCTACCTCACCGCGTTGACGCAGCAAGTCGAAGCGCGGAATGAGGGCCGTCACGAGCAACGCCACGGCTCCGCCCACCAGGCCGTCGAGGCTGCGGGCAAACACTCCACCGTCGGGGGCCGGCAGCACGGCGACGAGCATCGACTGCACTCCGGCGGCAATCGCGAAGGGCGCCGATGGCGATACGGCGCGGGCGACCACGAGCGTGATGACGAGAATGGTGGCTATCTGCCACGCCCCCTGCCCGATGACTTGCACGAGCAGCGCGGCCACGACGATGCCAATGTTCATGCCGATGACGGTCTCGACCACGCGCCGCGGCGTTGTGTCACGCGCGAGCCCGAGCGACACGATCGTGACGGTCACCGCAACGAGCGGCAGCTCGTGGCCCAAGAGCGTACGCGCGATGAGGTACGACGAGGTCGCCGCGACGACGATCTGCACGATGGCGGGCAGAGACAGTACAACGCGGTCGAGGGCGGCGCGAGCATCCAATCGCCGACGGATGCTGAGCTCAAGCCGAGCCAGCGACTCACTCTGCCTGCTCACGCGCGGCCCCACTCAGACCGGGCGAGTGACCGCGCCGAGCCGCGGCAGCCGCGGAACCCCCGCGGTTGCGCCGGCATCGGTCGGCACGATGACCTGCTGGGCGGCGGCGATGGCCACGCCCTCGGTCTCGACCGTGAGAGCCGCGGCCGGGTCGACTGATCGCTTGATCATCGCCAAGGCGATGGGCCCGAGCTCGTGATGGCGGGCGCTCGAGGTCACGGCTCCGACGGCCGCGCCGTCGAGCAGCACGGGTGATCCCGCACCGGGCAGCAGAGCGTCAGAGCCGTCGAGGTGCAGCATCACGAGGCGACGCGGCGGGTGGCCGAGGTTGTGCACCTTCGCCACGGTCTCTTGCCCGCGGTAGCAACCCTTGCTGAGGTGCACGGCCGAGCGCAGCCAGTCGAGCTCGTGCGGAATCGTGCGGTCATCAACCTCGGCGCCAAACCGCGGGCGCCACGCGGCAATGCGCAGTGCCTCGAGGGCGAGCGTGCCGGCGACGTGCACGGTTCCGGCGCGCACGGCCCCAGCCACCTCGGTGAGCCGCGAGCGCTCGACGAGTAGCTCAACGGCCGCGAAGTCGGCGCCGGGGTGCTCGGCGTCGAGCGCGTATTGCCACCCGCCCGCCTGCACGGTGGTCCACGGGTCGCGCCACACGAGCGGCACGCCGTGGGGTTCGGCGGGCGGGACGAGCAGCGGGGTGTCGTCGGGTGCAAGCTGCCCGAGCGTCGCCCACAGCGCCGAGACGTCGGCAATCTCGACCCGCAACATGAATCGCATGCGATCGAGCCACGCGGCGAGCGCCGCCGTCTGTGAGCCCTCGACGAGCAACCACGCCGTCACGCCGTCATCGATGAGACGGATGCTGTGTTCGAGTCGTCCGTTGGGGTCGAGCAGCAACGTCTCGGCTGATTGGCCCGGCTCGAGCTGTATGAGCGACTGCGAGGTGAGCGAGTCGAGCCAGGTCAGCCGGTCGGGCCCCGTGACGGTGACGACACCACGGTCGCTGAGGTCGACGATGGCGCGGCCGGCGGCGAGCATCCGTTGCTCGGCAACAAGGTCGCCGTAGTGCGCCGCGACGGCGCCCGAGGCGTCGGCGGCTGACGACATGGCAACGGCGCCGGAGAGGGCCAGCAGCGGGCTCGGAGACGTGGAATCAGGCATCGCGACTCAGGGTTCCCGAGGCGTGGGTGCGGAGGTCATTACCGAGTGCCGCGATGTCCCAGGCCCACAGCAGGCGGCCGTCGACGAGCCCGTAGAGGCGCGTACCAGCGGCGTATTCTTTCGCACTCGCCGAACGCATGACCGCATCAGTCTGCAAGTCGATGCGCGCCTCGCCAACGCGACCCAAGTAGAGCTCGCTCACACCGCCGGGGTGAATGAGCGCGACCTCGACATCGAATCCGCCGTGGGGCGCACGCAGCTGCTCAACCTGCTCAGCGGTCGCGTAGGGGCGCGGCCCCTCCCCCGGCAGCATGCCCGGACCGGGGTCGCCCGCTTGCGAGGGCCGGTGCAGACGCCAGTAACCAGCCTCGGCGCTCAACGGGGTGTTTGCCTCATCGAGCAGCCAGGTGTGCGACGAGTAGTTGAGGTAGTTCAGACCGTCGTGGCTGAAGCTCACGCGCTGCCCAAACTCATGCTCGCGCGTGCGATCGCCGTCGCGATAGTGCACCACACCGGTGCCGTCCCACACGCCGATGAGCCACGCGAGCGGGGCCAGTTCGGCCGGCAGGCTCGTGTCGAGAGAGAACACGACGCCGGGCGAAATCAGCGCTGGCCGCGGTAGAGGTTGACGAGCACGACGACCGAGACGAAACCGATCGCGAGCGTCGCCAGACCAAGCAGGCCGATGAAGAAGATCTCAAGCGCGAGAAGCATGAGCCCAGTCTACGACGGCTCGCTGGGAGTGCGGTGCCCGTGAAGGGGCTCTAGAACCCCGCGACGAGGGCTGTGACGACAGACGCGATTGCCAGCAACACAAAAGCGCCGGTGACCGTCACAAGCATGCGCATGACGAGCCCGTCTTTCGACTGCAAGCTCACTTGAATGATGAACGTCATGATCATCGCGCCCCCGGCGATGGCGGGCAATACTGCCCACCACTCGCTCGCGGGCACCATCAGCCCGGCGATGACGACCGCCGCAATCACGGCAATCCACACGGGCAGCGCGGTGGCGACCGTTCGAGTCATGCCCCCATGCTAGGGCGCTTGTACACTGAGCGAGACACCGTGGAGGACAAGTGGCTCAGTTGTTGATCCTGACCTCGCAGGTGAACACCGACGTTCTTCCGGCGCTGGCCCTGCTCAGCCACCGGGTGCGCCGCATTCCGGCGGAACCGGCGGCTCTTGTTGGCGCGCCTCCCGCCGACGTCATCATCGTTGACGCGCGCGGCGATCTCGCCAGCGCCAAGTCGCTCTGCAAGATCTTGACCACCACGGGCGCCGGTTCTCCCATCATCGTTGTGCTCACCGAGGGTGGGCTCACGGCTGTCAACGCCGAGTGGGGCATCGACGATGTGCTGCTCGACACCGCGGGGCCCGCTGAAGTGGATGCCCGGTTACGCCTCGCCATCGGCCGCCAGTCGCGCGACGAAGGCTCGAGCATGATTCGGGCATCCGGAGTCGTCATTGACGAAGCGAGCTACTCGGCGAAAGTGCACGGCCGCACGCTCGACCTGACCTTCAAAGAGTTCGAATTGCTGCGGTTTTTTGCCACCCACCCCAGCCGCGTCTTTACCCGCGAGCAATTGCTCAGCGAGGTGTGGGGATACGACTACTTCGGTGGCACGCGCACGGTAGACGTGCATGTGCGGCGTTTGCGCGCGAAGCTCGGCGACATGGAGTCGCTCATTGGCACCGTGCGCAACGTGGGCTACCGCTTCACGGTGCACGAAGACGAGAGCGAGCAAGCGCCCGCGCGCTCGACCTTCTAGGGGCCCGCGCTGCGCTGCGCCTGTTGCGTCGGGTTATCCGAACTTGCCCGAGACGTAGTCTTCGGTGTCTTTCACGCTCGGGTTCGAGAAGATCACCGAGGTGTCGTCGTACTCGATGAGCTTGCCCGGCTTGCCCGTGCCCGCGATGTTGAAGAACGCCGTCTTGTCACTCACGCGGCTCGCCTGCTGCATGTTGTGAGTCACGATGACGATCGTGTATTCCTTCTTGAGCTCTTCGATGAGGTCTTCGATGGCGAGCGTCGAAATGGGGTCGAGAGCCGAGCACGGCTCGTCCATGAGAATCACCTCGGGCTCAACGGCGATCGCGCGCGCAATGCACAAGCGCTGCTGCTGACCACCCGAAATGCTCGAGCCGGGCCGTTCGAGGCGATCCTTGACCTCGTTCCAGAGGTTGGCGCCCTGAAGAGACTTCTCGACCAAGTCGTCGGCATCGGTCTTGCTGATGCGACGGTTGTTGAGCTTGACGCCCGCGAGCACGTTGTCGCGAATCGACATCGTGGGGAAGGGGTTGGGCCGCTGAAAGACCATGCCCACCTGTCGGCGCACGAGCACGGGGTCAACACCCGGGCCATAGAGGTCATCGCCGTCGATGAGCACTTCGCCCTCGACGTAGGCGCCGGGAATCACCTCGTGCATGCGGTTCAGCGTGCGGATGAAGGTCGACTTGCCACAGCCAGACGGGCCGATGAAGGCGGTGACGCTGCGGGGCTCGATGACCATGCTGACGTCTTCCACCGCCTTGAACTTGCCGTAGTAGACGTTGAGGTCGTTGACTTCGATGCGCTTAGACACGGTGTCGGTTTTCCTTCGGTCGGTTCTGGGCTTATCGGCCGAGCTTGGGGGCGAAGGCGCGAGCGATAATGCGCGCCACAAGGTTGAGCAGCATGACGATGAGGATGAGCGTGAGTGCTCCAGCCCACGCACGGTCGAGGTAGGCCTGTGTGTCGACACCCTGGTTGGAGTACGAGGTGAAGACGAACACCGGCAGCGACTGCATGCGTTCGGCGAAGAGGTTGTAGTTCATGCTCGCGGTGAAGCCGGCGACGATGAGCAGGGGTGCCGTCTCACCGATGACGCGAGCGATCGAGAGCATGATGCCCGTCGCGATGCCCGCCGCCGACGTCGGAAGAACAACGTTGAGAATCGTCAGCCACTTGGGCACACCGAGCGCATACGAGGCTTCACGCAACTCGTTCGGCACCACGCGCAGCATCTCTTCGCACGAGCGCACGACAACCGGAATCATCAGCACGGCAAGAGCGATCGCTCCCGCGAAGCCCATGCGCACGCCGGGGCCGAAGAAGATCGCGAACAGCGCGAACGCGAAGAGACCCGCAACGATCGAGGGGATGCCGGTCATGACGTCGACGAAGAACGTGATCGCCCGGGCAAGCGGACCGCGACCATATTCGACGAGGTAGATCGCCGTAAAGAGACCGATGGGGATCGAGATGATCGCGGCGGTGCCCGTCATGAGCAGCGTGCCCACGATCGCGTGAGCCGCGCCACCGCCCTCGCCCACGACGTTGCGCATCGAGCTCGTGAAGAACTCGACATCAAAACGAGCCGAACCGTTAACCACGACGGTGAAGAGCAACGACACGAGCGGGGCCATCGCGATGATGAATGCGCCCGTCACGAGGGCCGTCACGAAGCGGTCGGTCGCCTTGCGCGAGCCCTCGACGAGTCGACTGATGACGACGATCGACACCAGGTAGAACAACGCCCCCAGAGCGATGGCGCCGACGAGCGAGAACTCTGACGACACAGCGCTCGCGATGAGCGAGACGATTCCGCCCGCGGCAGCGAGCGAAAGGCCGAGAATCACCCACGGCGTGCGGGGGTGCAGCTGACCTTGCGTGAGCGAGTTGGTGATGCCGGTCTGCACGACGGTCGCAGTCATGTCAGTTCGCTCCTGAGAAGTCTTTACGGCGGTTGACGATGTAGCGCGCGATCGAGTTCACGATGAGCGTGATCACGAAGAGGATGAGGCCCGTGGCGATGAGCAGGTTCACGTTGATGCCGTAGGCCTCGGGAAAGCTCAGCGCGATGTTGGCGGCAATGGTCGACGGGTTGGTCGAACTCACGAGGTTGATCGTGATGACGCCCGTGGCAGACAGCACCATGGCGACGGCCATGGTTTCGCCGAGGGCACGGCCCAAGCCCAGCATGGCGCCCGAGATGATGCCGGGGCGCCCGAACGGCAGCACCGCCATTGTGATCATCTCCCAGCGCGTCGCACCGAGCGCGAGCGCAGCCTCTTCATGAAGCACGGGGGTCTGGATGAAGATCTCGCGGCAGATGGCCGTCATGACCGGCAGGATCATGACACCGAGCACGATCGCCGCCGTCAGAATCGTGCGGCCCGTGCCCGAGACAGGCGGTGCGAAGAGTGGAATCCAGCCCAGGTTCTCGGCGAGCCAGGTGTAGGCCGGCAGCACAGCAGGGGCGAGAACGCCGATGCCCCACAGGCCGAAGACGACCGAGGGAACCGCCGCGAGCAAGTCGACGATGTAACCGAGAATCTGAGCGAGGCGACGCGGCGCGTAGTGCGAGATGAACAGGGCGATTCCGACGGCGAGCGGCAGGGCCATGACGAGCGCCAGAGTGGCCGACCAGAGCGTGCCGAACACGAGCGGCCAGACGTAGTCGCCGAAGCTTGCGGGTGAACCGATCAGGTCTTCGGGATCAGCAACGAAGGCCGGGAGGCTTTGCCCCACCAAGAAGATGGCGACGGCCGCGAGAATCGCGAGGATGGCCGAGCCCGAGATGAGCGACGTGCGAGAGAAGATGATGTCGCCGAGTCGCTGCTTCGGCTTTCCCTGTGATGCGACGGGGAGAACCTTGGGGTCTGTCGCGGTCATCGACTCGGTTCCTCCGCAGATCAGGATGGGCCAGGGGGTCGTGCGTGGTGGTGCTCAGGGGAACGGGATCACAAGGTCCGACCCCAGTCTGACGGCCGTGGGGTGCGGGGGCAACTGCTCCCACACCCCACGGCGTAATCAGGGTGGTGCTGACTAGCTGATGACGTCGATCGCGGCAGTCACGCGCTCGAAGAGCGTGGCCGAGATCGGGGCCGAACCGGCACCCGCATTGGCAGCAGCCTGGCCGGCCTCGCTCGCCATGTAGGTGAAGTACGCCTTGACGAGCTCGCCCTTGGCCGGGTCGAGGTAGGTCTCGCAACCGACGAGGTACGCGACGAGCACGACCGGGTAGGCAGCGCTGTCGGGCGTACGGTCAAGCTCGATGCTCAGGTCGAAGTCGGGGCGACCCTCGATGAACGGCGAAGCGTCGACGACGGCCGCGGCAGCCTCGGGCGAGAACGGAACGAACTCGTCACCGATCTGCACCGCAACGGTGCCGAGGTCACCGGCGCGCGAAGCGTCGGCGTAGCCGATGGTGCCCACACCGTTGGTCACGGCGTCAACAACACCCGAGGTGCCCTGAGCGCCCTCACCCGAGTCGAGCGGCCACACGCCGTCAGCCTCGAAGGTCCAGACCGACGGAGCGGCCTGAGCGAGGTAGTCGGTGAAGTTGTCCGTCGTGCCCGAGTCGTCCGAGCGGTGAACCGGCGTGATGGCCAGGTCAGGAAGCTCGACACCCTCGTTGAGGTCGGCGATCGCCGCGTCGTTCCAGTTGGTGATCGTGCCGGCGAAGATGCCCGCGATGACGTCGGCGCTCATGTTGAGCTCCGAAACACCGTCAAGGTTGAAGATGACGGCGATCGGCGAGACGTAGAGCGGAAGCTGCACGATGCCCGAGCCCTCGGCGCACGACGCGAAGCCGCCAGCGGCAACCTCTTCGTCGTTGAACGCGCGGTCGGTGCCAGCGAAGTCGCTACCACCGGCGAGGAAGGTCTCGCGGCCAGCGCCCGAACCCGTGGGGTCGTACGTGACGGTGACCTCGGGGTTGGCGGTCTGGAACTCAGCGATCCAGACCTCCTGGGCAGCGCCGACAGCCGACGAGCCGGCTCCGACAAGGTTTCCGGCGAGAGCGCTGGGCGCCTCTTCGGTGGGGGTTTCGTTGGTGGCGCAAGCGCTCAGAACGAGGGCTGCGGCGACGCTGATGGCAGCAAAGCTGCCGACACGCGTGATGTTCACTGTGTTTTCCCTTCGGGGATCGATTCGTGATTGCGTGCCCGGCGCAGGAGGCCGGACGAATGAAACGGTAGGGAGCGTCGGTGTCTACGCTCCGCCCCCTAGGTGAACGGCAGGTTAACGCGTGGCGAATCTGCCTAAGCGTCGACAGCCGGAACGTGGGTCTCGATCGCGACAAGCCGAAGGGCCGGCCCCTCTGCCGAGACGTGCATGACGGCATACTCACCCGTTGACAACGCAGCGCTGCGACGGAGTGCCGGAGTGACCGCGGCCCCCGTCAGTTCGGCGACGGCACCAATGATCTGCGGGATCACCGGGCCGTGGCTGCACAGCACGGCGGTCGTGCGACGCGCAAGGCGCTTTTCAACCTGGCGACGAACACGAAGGCCATCGCTCGCATAGGCGTCTTGACTGATGCTGCGCGAGTGCTTGACCTCGAGCCCCATGACGTCGGCCGTCGGCGCGATCGTCGAGACGCAGCGGGCAGCCGTGCTCGTCACGAGCGTTTCTGGCCCAAACGCGGCGACACCGCCAGCGACCGACCGTGACTGCTCAAGACCGCGGTGCAAGAGCGGACGCGTGTGGTCAGGACCATCCCACTGCTCGTGCGGCATGGCCTTGCCATGACGCAGCACGATGATCGCGAAGGTGCGGGCGAGTCCGGCCTCGAGTTGTGCGGCGAAGCGCTCGACAACGTCCGCATCATGCTCGTAGCTGAGGTGCTTGACGGCCTTCGCAATGGGCACCCACTCGAGGGCGCGAATCTCGCCGTTCGCCTCGTAGCTGTGGCGTTCGGCGTGGCCCGCGTCCACTTCGGCCGACCAGTAGTGCACGACCTTGTCGCGCCCATTGGGCAGCCGGTATTCGACCGTGCCGAGGGGAGCCCCCAGAGAGACCTCAAAGCCGGTCTCTTCGGCGATCTCACGCACGGCCGTGTGCGGCAGCGTTTCGCCCGGGTCAACCTTGCCCTTCGGCAGCGAGACATCTTTGTGCTGTGTGCGATGCACGAGCAAGATGCGCACCTTGCCGTCGACCATCTTCCACACCACGGCTCCGGCCGCCTCAACGGTGTCAGAGACGGTGGGAAGCGGGGCGACGGGCGTTACGGGGGTCATGCGCGCGCCGTGCCGCCGCGCCGCCGGGTCGCGATCGCGTTCATGGTGACATTCTGCAGGTCGGCGAGCGGTCTGCCGCGCTCATCGCGATGAACACGCTTCCAGTCGCCATCAGGTTGCAAGTGCCACGACGCGGTTCGGTCGCTCATAGAAACGGTGAAGATCTCGTCAATCTCGGCCAAGTGCGTCGGATCGATGAGTCGAATGAGCGCCTCGACGCGCCGATCGAGATTGCGGTGCATCATGTCGGCACTACCGATGTAGACCTGCGGATCGCCATTGTTGTGGAAGGCGAAAATGCGGGAGTGCTCGAGGTAGCGCCCGAGAACACTGCGCACGCGAATGTTCTCGCTCAGGCCGTCGACCCCGGGAACGATCGCGCAGACTCCGCGCACGACGATGTCAACAGGAACGCCTGCCGCACTCGCGCGGTAGAGGGCATCGATGATGGCCTCATCAACGAGCGAGTTGAGCTTGATGCGGATGCTCGCCTTCAGGCCAGCGCGCGCGTTCTCAGTCTCGACCGCGATGAGTTTGAGCAGTCCGCGCCGGAGGTATCGGGGAGCGACGAGCAGTCGCTTGAACTTCTTCTCGATGGCATACCCCGAAAGCTCATTGAAGAGGCGCGTGAGGTCTTTGCCCACGTGGTCGTCGGCCGTGAAGAGCCCGAGGTCTTCGTAGATGCGACTGGTCTTGGGGTTGTAGTTGCCCGTGCCGATGTGGGCGTAGTGCTTGAGGGCGCCGCCCTTTTCTTGCCGCACGACGAGAGCGAGCTTGCAGTGCGTCTTGAGGCCGACGAGGCCATACACGACGTGCACGCCTGCCTTCTCGAGCTTGCGGGCCCACTCGATGTTGTTTTGCTCGTCGAATCGCGCCTTGATCTCGACGAGCGCGAGCACCGCCTTGCCCCGCTCGGCGGCATCGATGAGCGCCTCGATGATGGGGCTATCGCCACTGGTTCGGTAGAGGGTCTGCTTGATGGCGAGCACATTGGGGTCGCGCGCTGCTTGCTCGAGAAAAGCCTGCACGCTCGTCGCGAATGACTCGTAGGGGTGATGAACGAGGATGTCGCCGCGGGCAATCGAGGCAAACACATCGGGCACCGTATTGGGCTCTGCCGTCTGCAGTTGAAATGGCGTCACGGGCACATGCTTGGGGTACTTGAGATGCGGTCGGTCGAGTTTGGAGATCTCGAAGAGCCCGCCGAAGTCGAGCGGCGCGGGAAGCCGGTAGACCTCTTGGTCGGTGATGCCGAGCTCGCGCACCAGCAGACCGAGCGTCACAGCATCCATGTCGTCGGTGATTTCGAGACGGATGGGCGGGCCGAACCGTCGACGCAATAGTTCGCGCTCGAGGGCTTGAATGAGGTTCTCGCTCTCGTCTTCGTCGACCTCAACGTCTTCGTTGCGCGTGACGCGAAACTCGTGATGCTCCAAGATCTCCATGCCCGGAAAGAGCTCGTCGAGGTGGTTCGAAATGAGGTCTTCGAGCGTCAAGAAGCGCACTCGGCCCGAGCCATCATCGGGCAACTGCACGAATCTCGGCAGCACCGTTGGCACCTTGAGGCGCGCAAACTCGACGCGATCGGTCTTGGGGTTGCGCACGCGCACCGACAGGTTGAGCGAGAGGCCCGAGATGTAGGGGAACGGGTGTGCGGGATCAACCGCGAGCGGCATGAGCACCGGAAAGATCTGGCTCGCGAAGATCTCGTCGATGCGTGAGCGGTCGGTGTCGCTCAGGTCAGCCCACGATTCGACGTGGATGCCGGCGTCATCGAGAGCGGGCTTGACCAGGTCGTGGAAGGCACGGGAGTGCCGGTGCTGCAACTCGAGCGCGAGCGCATTGATGTCAG
The DNA here is from genome assembly GCA_013297625.1 of Actinomycetota bacterium. Classification (GTDB taxonomy): domain Bacteria; phylum Actinomycetota; class Actinomycetes; order Actinomycetales; family Microbacteriaceae; genus Microcella. The sequence goes on from JAAFHT010000009.1 coordinate 27,234, forward strand.
CGAGCACGTCGCTCGGGGCTCGGCCCGTGTTGGTGGGCACCGCGAGACCCGTCACGATGCGCCGTTTGAGGCCCGCAACGCGCACCATGAAGAACTCGTCGAGATTGCTCGCGAAGATCGCGAGAAAGTTGACTCGCTCGAGAAGGGGAACAGCGTCGTCTTCGGCGAGCTCGAGCACGCGCTGGTTGAAGCGCAGCCAGCTGAGTTCGCGATCGAGGTACCGGTCGGCGGGCAGGGTTCCGTCATCAACGCTCGTCGACTCGTCGTAATCGTCGACAAAGTCGCCGCCCACGCCACCGTCGACCTGGTACCCCGTGTCTGTCAGACCTTCGTCGTGCATGCGGCCCATTGTGGCAGGAATCGCCCAACTGACTCACGGGAGCCGCATGGCGTTCACCGCACGTTCACGAGGAGCCCGTTGCCTAGACACGTGAACAGATCGTCATGCGCGCGCCAAGCGGGGTCAGCCCTGTGACCGTGCACGCTCCGCACGCGCTCGACGTGATCGATCGGGTCGCCTTGCGGCTCGGCGACCAGTATCGCGACGTCATCGATGGCGACACTGTTCGAGAGATCGTGCTCGATAGCTTTCGTCGATATCGGCACCTCGATCACCCCTCGAGCCACTCCCGCTCCCTCGCGGCACAGCTCGCCGCTGACCGGCTCGACGCCGTGCGCTGGGTCGCTCAGCGGGCTGCCCCTAGCGCGTCGTCATCGTTTCTCTTCGTCTGCTCGGGCAACGCGGGCCGGTCACAACTGGCAGCAGCGCTCATGCGCGCCATCGCGCCGCTGGGCACGCGCGTGGTGAGTGCGGGTGAGTCGCCCGCCGCTCGGGTCTTGCCCGGGGTTACTGAAGCGCTCGACGAACTGGGCATCGCTGCATTCGGCGAATACCCCAAGCCGATCGCGCCCGAGTTTGTTTCCGCAGCCGACCACATCGTCGTGCTCAATTGCGATGACGCACTCGATGCTCTTGCGGGGCACGAGTTTCGCCGATGGAACATTGCCCTCGACCGCACAAGCGGCAAGCAAGGCATGCGAACCACGCGCGACCACATCGCCCTCGAGGTGCACGCCCTCGCGCTCGAGCACGGCATTCACGCGCGGCCCTACTAGTCGCGAGGCTGAGGCGCGAGCACGAGTCGCACCGCCAGCAGTCCGAGGGCAGCACCCACGAGCTGGGCGGCGATGAAGGCGGGAGCACTCTCGGGAGCGATGCCCGCGAAACTGTCGCTCAGCATGCGCCCCAGGGTGATGCCGGGGTTAGCAAAGCTCGTCGAACTCGTGACGAAATACGCGCTGCCGATGTACAAACCAACCGCGGCCGGCACCCAGTTTTGCTGGCCTCGGGCCACGAGGGTCAGGATGACCGCAACAAGCCCCGCGGTCGCCACGACTTCGCCCAGCAGCAGCCCGGGCTCGGCGCGCACGGTGGTGCTGATTGACACGGCTGCGCCACCAAACATGAGGTTGGCCAGCACCGCGCCGGCGGCAAAGCCAATGAGTTGGGCTACAACGGTGGGCAGGATTTCTCGCACGGGAACGAGCCGCTGTGCCGCAAGCGCGGCGGTCACGACGGGGTTGAGGTGGGCTCCGCTCACGGGCCCGAACACGACGATGAGCACGACGAGGGCCGCTGCGGTCGCGACGGCGTTGATGAGCAACTGAACCCCGACATCGTCGGTCAATCGGGTGGCCATGATGCCCGAGCCCACGACCGTGGCGATGAGGCCTGCGCTGCCGAGGGCTTCGGCGAGCATCCGGATGGCGAGGGAACGGGTGGGGGCAGTCGTCGAAGGCTCAGTCACGGCCACACTGTAGCCGCTCGCATAGACTCAGGTCTATGAGAGCGCGCGACACGGTGAGTCCCGAGCTGGCGGCGCTCGGCGATGCGACGCGCGGCGCCATTGCTCGGTTGCTGCTCGAGGCCGACGATCACGCGCTGACGGTGGGCCGACTGACTGAGGCGCTGGAGCTGCGCCAGCCGACGGTGTCGCATCACGTGCGGGTGCTGCACGAAGCGGGCATCGTTGAGCGCACTCCGCGTGGGCGAGAGGTCTGGTACTCGCTGCCCGAGGCCGTCGCGGCGCGCCTCGAAGACTGGGCGCCGAGCACGGCAGTCGAGTCGATCAGTGCCGAGTTGATCGAGCGCATCATTGATGACCTGAGCACGCGATTCGCGGGCACCTTCTCGCGCGAGACAGTGCAGCGCGTCGTGCTCGACAGCTATGAGCTTCTACGCGCACGTGAGGGTGGCCGCGCGCTGCCCTCGGCCACGGCGCAGTTCGCGAGCGAGCGCTTGAGCGCGCAAGAGGCGACCACACTCGAGGCCGCTGGCCAGCGCGTAGCGGGCAAACCGATCGACGTGCTCTTCGTGTGCGTGCAAAACGCGGGGCGTTCGCAGCTTGCCTCGGCCATCATGCGTCACTTGGGCGGCGACCGCGTGCGCGTGCGCACAGCCGGTTCAGCGCCGATCGATGAGATTCGCCCCGCGGTCGTCACAGCGCTCGACGAGATCGGCGTGCCACTCGGCGGAGAGTTTCCGAAGCCCCTGACCGACGACGTCGTGCGGGCCGCCGACGTGGTCATCACGATGGGGTGCGGAGACGCTTGCCCGGTGTTTCCGGGCAAGCGGTATCTCGACTGGCCCGTGGCCGACCCGGCGGGGCAGCCGCTCGACCGCGTGCGCGAGATTCGCGACGACATCGATGGGCGCGTGCGCGGGCTACTGAGCGCGCTGACGGCGCGCGGCTAGGCGGTCGAGCAGCTCGGTGCGAGCATCCCGCTGGTGCAACATATAGATCTGTGTCTATACTTTTGAGCATGAAGAAGAACGTTGACACCGCCACTCAGCCCACCGTGCTGTTCGTGTGCGTACACAATGCCGGCCGCTCACAAATGGCCGCGGGCTACCTGCAGCACTTCGCGGGCGACCGCGTCACCGTGCTCTCGGCGGGCTCAGAACCCAAAGACCAGATCAACCCCGTGGCGATCGAAGCGATGGCCGAAGAGGGCATCGACATCGCCAACAATGTTCCGAAGATTCTCACGGTGCAGGCGGTCGTCGACTCTGACGTAGTGATCACGATGGGCTGCGGCGACGCGTGCCCGATCTACCCCGGCAAGCGCTACGAAGACTGGGCCCTCGACGACCCGGCCGGCCAGGGTATCGACTCGGTGCGGGTCATTCGCGACGACATCAAGCGCCGCATCGAAGCTCTCGTCGCTGAGATCGCCCCTGCCTGAATCTGCCGAACGCGCGAACGCGACGAAGGGCTCGGTCTGCTCAGCAGACCGGGCCCTTCGCGTTGCGCTCTAGGTGCGGTCGGGCTCGCGCAGCGCGATCACGATTGATGGCAGCGTGAGCGCCAGACCCTCAAAGGTCCAGAAGACGGCCATGGCGCCAGCCCACGTGATGTCGACCGTGACGAGGTCGTTCTCGCTCGTGGCGACGAACCAGACGAGCGTGAGCGTTGCGGCAAGCAACGTGATGCTCGCGAACCAGCGGTATGCCTCGAGGTAAGCGCGATCACGCACGCGTGCCTGCCGCTCATCGAGGTATTCGTCGGGCAGATCGGCGACAACGCGCACCGACATGCGCAGCGCCCACCACACGACGGCCGCCAGAGCGACGACACCGAGAGCCGCGAGCGACGGCAGAGTCAGCCACGCCACCGGAATCGCGATGAGCATGACGATCATCACGCCCACGATCGTGAGTCGCGCGCGACGCGTGCGCATCCAGTCCCACTTCGTGTCGCGCATAACGGTGTCGGCCATCTCGGCGACGGCTCGCTCGTTACGTTCGCGGGAAGAGAGCTTCTTCATGGTCATACTGATTCCTCCACATCAGAGTCGGTCGTTGCCTCGGCAAACGGGGTCAACGAAAAGAGTTGTTCGACGGGCACGCCCACGAGCTGCGCGATGCGCAGTGCAAGAGCGAGCGAGGGGGCATACTCGCCCCGCTCGAGATACCCGACGGTTTGGTAGTGCACGCCGACGGCGTCGGCGAGCTGCTGTCGACTGAGCCCGGCCCGCGCTCGATGTTCTTCGATGCGGCTGAAGACCGGGTCTTCTGACTTCGGCTTGCGTCCCATATTCGTAGCATAACTACTACATAGCAATAATGCAACAGCCGTGCTCATGAAAAAAGCCGAGCCGCAGAACGCCTCTCGGCGAGTGGCCGCTCGTAGCGGCGAAAAATGGAGCCCGGGGTTACTGCGGCCCGGCTTGAGAAGTGTAACCGGCGGCGCCTGTGTGGCATTCCCGCGCGCTCGTGGCGGCCGAGCTGCGGCGACGGATGCTCGACCTCAGTCGAGCGACCCCGCACGTTCGAGCGCCGCGCACGCCGAGAAGTCGCGGCCGCTCGACGCGAGGCGGGCGGCGCGAGCCGTGAGCTCGGAGGCGCGGGCATCGTCGGTCGCGGCATCCGCGTCATCGGCAAGATCGGCGGCACCCGCGGCGGCAGTTCGGCAAAACGCGGCCGCGCGATCGAGCGCAACGGCCACGTCGCCCACGTAGGCGCCGCGCAGCACCGCGTCGGCGAGCGCCCGAATCTCGTCGGGGCCGGTCGGGCTCTCGGCGCCCGCGACCACGACATCGGCCGTCGAGAGCACCTCGCTGCCGCGCTGAAAGAGCAAGGCAACGCCGGCGGGGTCGGTGCGAATGAGGGCGCGCAGCAACGACAGGCGCCACAGCGCGCCGGGCAACGTTCGGGCGCCGGCGCGCGACCACAGTTCGGCGAGAGTCTCGAGCCCGTGCTCGTCGGTGTAGGCAACCATCCGTTCAACGAGGTCGGGGTCGTCACTCGCCCTAACGCGGTGCACGAGCGCGCGCGCCGAGTCGTGGGCGATGCGCAAGATGACCGCCGGGTCAAGCCCACCCTCGTGCACGTCGAAGGCCTCGCTGGGAAGGCGCACGGGGCGGTGCGGGCGATCGACCATAGCCTCAACGCTAGCCCGCCACGCGCGTCGCCGAGTCGCGATAGATTAGAAGGGCAGGGGCCTCTAGCTCAGTTGGTAGAGCAGCGGACTTTTAATCCGCGGGTCGTCGGTTCGAGCCCGACGGGGCCTACTTCTCTCTCGGCCTATTTGTTGAAGCCGTCGCGCGCGCCCGGAGTGTCGGCCGTCACTGTCAGCGAACCGACGACCGTCGTGCCGTCTGACTCATAGACATCGACGCCAAAGACCGCATCGGGGTTGGTCGTCGACTTCGCCAGGTTGCGCTGCTGGTCAAGCTCGCTCACGCGCACATAGCCGATCACGCCATCGTCAGACCGTGCGGTTATGAGGTCAGGAACCGTGCCGTCGATGGGGCTGCCATAGGTCTCACCTGCGTCGTTGACCGAGTACTCGACCGGAGCGCCAAGAATCTCCGAGTCAGACGCGAGTGACTGGTTGAACACGTCTCCGAGAGTCGGCGCGAGGGCGAATCCCGCACCCACCACGACGAGCCCGCCGACAATGAACACGATGGTCTTTGGTGCAACGGCCATGATCGACTCCCCCGTCGAGAACGTACAAATCGCACGCGGGGCGCTTCCCAAGCCCCTGCGCTCATCCAATCAGCAGTAGCGAGCACCGTACACCCGCGAGATACCCCCCGTTTGAGGGCAATGGGGTCACTCTGGCGACGGATGCTCGCTCACGCCGGGCGGCAAATGCCCCAGCTGCCCGCCCACGTCGTCCCGGGTTCGATCCACCGAAGGCCGAGCCCCGAATTGAGCGCATCGGCCGGGGCCGTCATCGGCTCGACGGCAATCGCCGTGACGGGCCCCTCCGCCGTCGGATAGCTGCGCGTAATGAACAACTGCAGCCACTGCCAGTCGCCGTCTTGCCACACTTCGGTCTCGGTGCCGTCGGAGGCGCTCAGCACCGTGCGAGTGACACCATCCGCATCGGGCTCGATGCGGAAGGCGTCGTCGAGCGCGAGCTCGCTGATGAGGCGACCCTCGGTGAGATCCCACTCTGCGGTCGCGGGTTCGAAGCCAACGGGGTTGAGGCGCTCGTCGACCATGACGTGCTCAACTGTGCGGGCCGTGATCGTGAGCTCATCAACCGAGTGCGCGCCAACCCGGATGAACGGGTGGGTGCCGACGGCGTAGGGCGCGGGCCGGTCTCCGAAGTTCGTGACGCTGTGCGTGACGCGAACGCCGTTGCCGGTGAGTCGGTATTCGACCGTGGTCCAGAGGTGAAACGGGTACCCGTGCTGGGGCACGACTGCTGCGCCGAGCGTCACGGCATCGTCGGTCTTCTCGACCAATTGGTAGGGAGTGTTGCGCAGAAGGCCGTGAATGGCGTTGGTGCGATCAACCTCGGTGAGGTCGAGCTGCTGCACGGCGCCGTCGAGTAGCCAGCGACCATCCCGCACGCGATTGGGCCACGGCACGAGCACGATGCCGCAGCCGAACGGTGGCGTCACCCCCTCGTCGAAACCCTGCACGAGGTCGTGCCCGTCAACCGTGAGATGCCGCAGTGCAGCGGCCACCGACGTGACGACCGCCTCAACCGGGCCGTGGGCTCCATCGTGGTGCAGGGTGTACTGCTCGCCCGTGGGAGGAGTGCTCATGCGGTCACTTTACGCGCGCCGGGGCGTCACGGTGGTGACGCGCAGGCCGGCCGCGCGCAAGGTCGCGAGCGCAGCATCCGTCGCCGCATCGTCGGAGATGAGCTCGTCGAGTTCATCGAGCGATGCGACGCGGCCCAAGTGCACCTGGCCAACCTTCGACGAGTCGGCGGCGAGCACGCGCCGAGCGGCGCTCGCAACCATCCGCCGCTTGACCTCAGCCTCGGGCAGGTTGACGTTGGTCACGCCCGCCTGCGCCTCAATGCCCGTGGCTCCGATGATTGCGAGGTCAACGCGCACGTCGTCGAGCAACGTCGTCGCGAGGGGGTTGACGAGAGAGTGCTGCAACGAGCGCAGCGTGCCGCCCGTCACAACGACCGTGAAGCGCGGAATCGCCGGCTCGAGTGCGAGGGCGATCGCGAGCCCGTTGGTGACGATGACAACCTCGTCGAGGTCAGTGCGGGCAACGAGCGCGTTCGCAACGGCGAGCGCCGTCGAGCCAACGTCAAGCAACAGGCTCTCGCCCGAGTGAACGCGCGACGCGGTTTCGGCGGCAATGGCGTGCTTCGCGCGCGTCAGTCGCGTGCGCGACTGCTCGAGGCTGCTCTCGCGCTCGGCAACGAGCCCTCTCGGCATCGCGCCGCCGTGCACGCGCGTCACGCGACCGTCGGCCTCGAGCGCGGCGAGATCGGTGCGCACGGTCACTTCGCTCACGCCGAGTTCGCGGGCGAGATCAGTCACGCGAGCAAAGCCCCGACGGGCGACGGATGCTGCCATGCGGTCGCGACGAACGGGCGCGGCGTCCATCTCCCGCTCCTTTCGCATTCTGTCGATATCGAAAGCGTACTGCTTATGTTTTCGCAAGCACTCGGCCATAGCATCATCAAGTGACGATCCGCTTCCATTCCACGACGCTCGCCGACGGCCGCGAGCTCATTTACGTCGATGACGCTGACACGACGCTCGGGCCCGAGCGGTCGATCGACCGCCGCGTGCTCGACCCGCGGCCTGAGACGGCGAGCATGCGCCAAGACGTACTCACGGGCGAGTGGGTGTCGATCGCGAGCAACCGGCAGAACCGCGTCTTTATGCCGCCGCCCGACCAAGACCCGCTCGCGCCTGCCTCGGCCGAGAACCCCAGCGAGATTCCGAGCAATTACGACGTCGCCGTGTTCGAGAACCGCTCCCCCAGCTTTGGCCCGGCGCTCGAGCATGAGAACGCACCCTCGGGCCTCGCCGATCTCGCCGAGATCGGCATTGGTCGGTTGCGCACGAGCGTGGGTCGTTGCGAGGTCGTGTGCTTTTCGCCTGACCACGAGGGCTCGTTCGGATCGCAAACCGTCAGTCGTGCGCGCACCGTCATCGAGACCTGGGCGCACCGCACGGCCGCCCTGAGCGCGATGCCCGGCATCCAGCAGGTCTTTCCGTTCGAGAATCGCGGCGCCGAGATCGGCGTGACCCTGCCGCACCCGCACGGCCAGATCTATGCCTACCCCTTCGTCACTCCGCGTACGAGCACCCTGCTGCGATCGATCGACGCGGTCGGGCCCGACCTCTTTGCGCGCGTGCTCGAGAGTGAGCAGGCGAGCGAGCGAGTCGTGCTGCAGGGCGAGCACTTCACGGCCTTCGTGCCCTTCGCCGCCCGCTGGCCCATCGAAGTGCACGTCTTGCCGCACCGCCACGTGCCCGACTTCGCGGGGCTGACCGAGGCAGAGAAAGACGAACTCGCCCCGTTCTATCGGCGACTGCTGCGCGGCATCGACGCGCTCTACCCGACGCCCACGCCCTACATCGCCGCGTGGCACCAGGCACCCGTGCACGTCGGTCGCGACTCGGTGCGGCTCATGCTGCAAGTGACAAGCCCGCGCCGTGGCGCTGAGAGACTGAAGTATCTGGCCGGCTCTGAAGCCGCGATGGGCGCCTTTATCGGCGACGTCGCGCCCGAAGCACAAGCCGCATTCATTCGCGAGGGAATCGAGAAGACGGGCAATGACTGACATTCGCGACGACGCACGCACGGGCTTTGAGGCCGTCTTCGGCACGGCGCCCGATGGACTGTGGTCGGCTCCGGGCCGCGTCAACCTCATTGGCGAGCACACCGACTACAACGAGGGGTTTGTGCTCCCCTTCGCGATCGACCGCCGCACCGTTGTCGCCCTCGGCGTGCGCGACGACCGCCGCGTTCGCGTGGCGAGCACCTTCGCCGACGAGCTCGCCGAGATTGACCTCGATGCCCTGAGCCCCGACGCTCTGAGTGGCTGGTCGGCCTACCCGCTGGGTGTCGCGTGGGCGTTCAGCGAGTTCGGCGCCGACCTCGCCGCTGTTCCCGGCGTCGACCTGTTTATCGACTCCGATGTTCCCGTGGGTGCCGGCCTGTCGAGCTCGGCCGCGATCGAGAGCGCCGTTGCCCTGGCGCTCAACGACGTCTGGCAGTTGGGCCTCGATCGGCGCACGCTCGCTCGCGTTGGCCAACGTGCCGAGAACGTCGCCGTCGGCGCCCCCACGGGCATCATGGATCAATCAGCGTCACTGCTCGGCGAGGCCGATCACGCCGTCTTTCTCGACTGCCGCACGCTCGAGAGCGAGCTCGTGCCGCTGGGGCTCGCCGAGGCAGGCCTCGCCATCCTGGTGATCGACACGGGCGTCAAGCACAGTCACGCCACGGGTGGCTACGGCGAGCGCCGCGCGGCGTGCGAGCGCGGAGCCGCGGCGCTCGGGTTCTCGAGCCTGCGTGACGCGTCGGTCGACGATCTCGCCCGCGCGCACGAACTGCTCGACGATGTGACCTTTCGGCGCATCCGTCACGTCATCACCGAGAACCAGCGCGTGCTCGACACCGTCGCCGTGTTGAAGACCCAGGGCGCCTCAGCGATTGGCGAGCTGCTGGATGCCTCGCACCGCAGCATGCGCGACGACTTCGAGATCTCGGTGCCCGAACTCGACCTCGCGGTCGAAACCGCCGTCGCCGCCGGAGCCATTGGCGCCCGCATGACCGGGGGTGGATTCGGCGGCGCGGCCATCGCCCTCGTCAAGATCGACGACCTCTCGCGCGTGCAAGTGGCGGTCGACAACGCGTTTGGTGAGCACGCCTTCGGTCAGCCCGACACCTTCGTCGTCACGGCCTCAGACGGGGCCGCGCGCAACTGAAGCGCGGTCAGCGCGCGATCGAGAGCGTCGCGGCCGTACTCTGCAGCACCTCGGCAGCAAACGCCGGGTCGTCAGAGACGGTGCGGCCGTAGCTCGGCACCATCGCGCGCAAACCGGACTTCCAGCCCTCGAGCTTCTCGGGGAAGCAGCGTTCGATGAGATCGATCATGATCGAGGGCGCCGTCGAGGCACCCGGCGAGGCGCCAAGCAGACCGGCGATCGAGCCGTCGGCCGAGGCCACAACCTCGGTGCCGAACTGCAGCGTGCCGCCCTTGCCGGGCACGTTCTTGATGATCTGCACGCGCTGACCCGCGGTCAACTGGTACCAGTCGTCGCCCGAGGCCGCGGGGTAGAACTCGCGCAGCGCGTCAAGCTTCTTGGCGCGCGAGGCCATCAACTCGCCCACGAGGTAGGTGACGAGATCGAGGTTGCGCACGGCCACTTGCAGCATCGGGATGATGTTGTGCCAGCGAATTGAGCCGAACAGGTCGAACCACGAGCCGGTCTTCAAGAACTTCGGCGTGAAGCCCGCGTAGGGCCCGAAGAGCAGGCTCGGTTGACCATCGACGACGCGCGTGTCGAGGTGCGGCACCGACATGGGCGGGGCACCGACCGAAGCCTTGCCGTAGATCTTGGCGTTGTGCTGAGCAACGACGGCGGGAGCATCGCTCCGCAACCACTGCCCGCTGACGGGGAAACCACCGAAGCCGCGAATCTCGCGGATGCCGCTCTTCTGCAGCAGGGGCAGGGCGTGACCACCCGCACCGACGAACACGAAGCGGGCCGAGACCTCTAGGGGCGTCGAGCCGACTTCTTGCCGCAGCGACACCTTCCAGAGACCATCTTTCTGGCGACGGATGCCCGTCACACTGTGCTCAAGGCTCAGACCCACCCCGCTCGAGACGAGCCCGTCGATGAGCATGCGAGTGAGCGCACCAAAGTCGACATCGGTGCCCGCCGCCATGCGGGTCGCGGCGATGGGTTGTGACTTCGCGCGGCCCGGGATGGTGAGCGGAGCCCACTGCCGAATGACGGCAGCGTCGTCGCTGAACTCCATGCCCGAAAACAACGGGTGGTCTTTGAGAGCCTCGAAGCGCTTGCGCAAGTACTCAACGTTGGCTTCGCCCCAGACCATGCTCATGTGCGGCGTCGAGGTCAAGAAAGCGCTCGGTTCGGGCAGGAGGCCCTGGCCCACAAGATACGACCAGAACTGACGCGACACCTGAAACTGCTCGTTGACCTTCACGGCGTTGGTGATGTCGATCGAGCCATCCGGGCGTTCGGGCGTGTAGTTGAGTTCGCACAGCGCGGCGTGGCCGGTGCCCGCGTTGTTCCACGGGTTCGAGCTCTCGAGGGCGACGTCACCCAGTCGCTCGTAGATGCGGATCGTCCAGGTGGGTTCGAGTTGGCGCAGCATCGTGCCGAGCGTTGCGCTCATGATGCCGCCGCCGATGAGGACGACGTCGATGGGTTCAGTCACGCGCCCAGTTTAGTCGCGCTCAACAGGGCGTCACGGCTGCGGGGCTACGCTGAGATGGTGATTCTGCCCCTTCTTGCGATTGGCGCAATCGGAGGGCTCTTCTCGGGCCTCTTCGGCATTGGCGGCGGCATCATCATGGTGCCGCTCATGATGGCGTGGGCGCGGTTTGACCAGCGCCGGGCATCCGCCACTTCACTCTTTGCGATCATTCCGCCGGCCATCGTGAGCGCCTCGCTGTATGGCTCGCGGGGCCAGATCGACATTCTTGCCGCCGCGATCATCGCCGTGGGCGCAATCGTCGGCACACCTCTGGGTGCCCTGCTTCTTCGCCGCATCTCGCTCGTCTGGCTGAAGTGGCTCTTCATCGCGGGGCTCGTCGCCGCCGCCCTTCGGCTCGCCCTCGTCGTGCCCGATCGAGAGGGAACGCTCGAGTACGGGGTCGCGACCGTTCTCGGCCTCATCGCCCTCGGGCTCATCATGGGCATCATGGCGGGGTTGCTCGGCATCGGCGGCGGAATCGTCGCGGTTCCCGTGCTCGTTGCGCTCTTCGGGGTCGGAGACCTGATTGCCAAGGGCACCTCGTTGCTCGCGATGATTCCCGGTGCGCTCGCGGGCACCATTCCGAACCTGCGCGCTGGCCTCGTTCGGTGGCAATATGCCCTGCCGATGGGAATTGCCGCAGCCCTCCTGTCGCTCGTTGGCGTGTGGCTGGCGTTCGTGATTCCGCCGGCCGTCTCGGGCTGGCTGTTTGCCGGGTTGCTCGTCGTCGTGATCGTGCAGATGGCCCTGCGGCCGGCGAAACCGCGCGACTAGTCGTCGGCGGGTCGACTCGGCTCGTCGAGCCACTGCCGCACGACATCGCCGTGCTGGCCGAGTGTCGGAGGGGCGGTGTGGATGCTCCGCGTCTGCTCGTCGCCGCCGAAGCCGAAGAACCGCAGTGGTGGGCCGGGAATCTCAATCACACCCAGGGTGTCGTGCTCGACCTCGATCACGAGCCCTTGCGAGCGCGTCTGCGCCCACTCGTAGACCTCGTCGATCGAGCGCACCGTGCCCGCGGGCACCCCAGCATGGTCAAGTGCGCTCAAGAGATCCGCGCTCGTTCGGGTGGCAAACGCACTCTCGATGGCGGCGAGCAGGGCCTCGCGATTCGCCACGCGCGCAGCATTGGTGGCGAACTCTGCCGTGTCAGGGTCACGCTCAATGACGGTGCAGAACGACCGCCAGAGAGCGTCATTGCCCACCGCCACTTGCACGACGCCATCGGCCGTCGAGAAGAGCCCATAGGGCGCGAGAGAGGGGTGGTGATTGCCACGAGCCGCGCCGACCTCACCGGCCACGGTGAATCGCGTGCCCTCGAAGCTGTGCGCACCCACGAGCGCGGCGAGCAGGCTCGTGCGCACGACGTGGCCGCGGCCCGTGCGGTCGCGCTCCCGCAGTGCCGCGAGCACCCCGTAGGCGCCATTCATGCCTGCGAGCAGGTCGGCGATGGGCACGCCCACGCGCTGGCGGTCGTGCGGTCCGGAGCCCGTGAGTGACATGAGGCCGGCCTCGCCCTGGGCGATTTGGTCGTAGCCCGCGCGCCCTCCCTCGGGCCCGTCATGCCCAAAACCCGAAATCGAGAGCACGACGAGTCGCGGGTTGAGGGCCTCGAGCGTCGCGGCGTCGAACCCGAGCCGATCGAGCACTCCGGGGCGGAAGTTCTCGATGAGAACATCCGCTCGCCGCAGCATTGCCCGCAGGGTCTCGAGGTCGGCGGGGTCTTTTAGGTCGAGCTGAATCGACTGCTTGTTGCGGTTGGCCGAGAGAAAGTAGGTGCTTTCGCGCGACTCGGGCGCGCCGACGAAGGGCGGCCCCCAGCCGCGCGTGTCGTCTCCTGCACCCGGGGCCTCGACCTTGATGACCCGCGCCCCGAGATCGCCGAGCATCATGGCGGCGTGCGGACCCGCGACGGCACGGCTGAGGTCGACGACGATCAGATCATCCAGAGGGCCAGCCATGCACGAACGCTAACAGGGCGCCGCGCTACGCTGCGCGCTCATCACTCGGCGAGGTAACGGTCGGTCGTGAGATCGAGCGAGGCCCACAGGTCGTAATCAAGCTCGGCAAGCGCGTCGAGTAGCTCGCGGCGCACGACGTCTTGCCCCTCGATCGTCCACGAGCCAGGTTCGACGACGATGTCGACCTGCACGTACAGCTTGCGCCCGAGCTTCGACATACGCACGATCGGTTCTGCCAGACCGTGCCGCACGCGAAGCTCGTCAACGATTCGAGCGACCCGCTGCTGCACCTCGGCGGGCGGTGCGCCCTCGAGGAGCTCGTAGACGCCCGACCGCAAGAAACGCACGGGGATAGGCGCCAACATTGCTACGGCGACGAGAACGAGCACCGGATCGAGGAATCGCACGAGGTCGCCGGAGGTCGTGGTGGAGACGATAATCGCGACCGCTGCTCCCGCGACCATGACCGCGTTGCGCACCGCGCCGGCGCGCCACTGCAAAGCTTCGACCGTCACAAGCTCTGAGCCCCCCGCGCGACGGAACAAGTGCGCCGTGAAGATGGCGCTGACGACAGCCGAGAATGCCCCGTAGATCACGACCGAGATCGGGGCGACATCGCTGCCGCCGTCGATGATGACGAGAATGGCGTCGACCGCGGCAAGCAGCAGCGTGCCGAGCATCGCCACCCCCTGCAGCACGATCGCGAAGGGCGTGAGCGACTCGCGACCGAAGGGGTAGCGATCGGATGGCCCGCTCTGCGACGCCCGCGACGCACGCAGGGCGATCCACGTGAGCCAGAGCCCGACGATGCCGTACACGCCGTCGAAAACGATGATGCGTGAGCCAACGATGAGACCCGCGACAATCGCGATGAGCGAGAGAACCAGAGCGACGACGACCGAGTGCATCAGCAGAGTGCGTTCGGGAAGAGCCGAAGTCACACGGGTGTTCACGGCGCCAGCGTAGCGCGCCCACACTCACGGTCAGAGACCGAGTTCGCGCAGCGCCTCATCCATGAGACGAGTCATGAGCGCATAGCCCTCGTCGTTGGGGTGCAGTCCGTCGGCGGCCATCAGGCCGTCTTGACCGGCGATCCATTCGGATGCGCCCGCGATGTAATCGGCACCGTAGCGCTCGGCGGCATCGCGCACCCAGCCGCTAATGATGTCGAGAGACGCGGGCCGCTCGGCGGTGTACCAAAATGGCTCGACGACGACGAAGCGAGTGTCGGGGAGCGCTGTCGTCAAGCGTTCGAGATCGAAGTCGATCTGCTGCTCAATCGCAAGAGCGGCGCGGGCGTACGAAAAGTTGTCGTTGAGCCCCATCGTCACGATCACGATGTCGGGTTGCTGCGCGATGATCTGCGCGGGCAGATCGTCGTCGGCAAAGCTGCGGCGATTGTTGATGAACCCCAGGCCATTGACGCTCGGGTTGAACTCGCGCCAGCCACGGTCGAGCGAGATCTGAGTTGACCAGCGAAGACTGAGATCGCTCGCGCCGGTTCCGAGCGTGTAGGAGTCGCCGTAGAAAGCGACGAGCGGCCCCTCGGCGGTCGGTACGGCCGGACTTGTGCCGGGTGCGGCTATCGGTGAGCATCCGGCCAATAGAGCGAGGCTGGCGGCGAGAACGACCGCTACCCGTTTCATGCGTGTTCGGTGCCGAACTGCTCGAGGGTGGGCCGCTTGGCCAGTCGGTGGTCGCCCGACGAGCGCCCCGTGAGGCGACGGCCGATCCAGGGCAGCACGTAGCGGCGCCAGTATTCGGCCGTGCGCGGGCGCGCGAGGTCGTCACCCGCGTCAGGCGAGTCGGGGGTGGGCGCCACAGCCGCGCCGAGCGCCGCAAGTACGTTGGCGGCGGCGAGCGCGTGCCCCTGTGCGTTGAGGTGCAGCCGGTCGACCGACCAATAGCGCAACTCGGGCAATCGGGGGTCGCTCCAGTTGTCGACGAAGAGCACGTCGGTGCCGGCAAGACGGTGTTTCACAGCGAGGGCAAGCTCGTTGCCCCGTCGTGAGAAAACCCGGCCGAGCGGAATGTGCCGGGTCGGGTCACCGCCGCTCACGATCATGACGCGCGGCACTGTCTCGAGCGCGCGCTCGGCGGCCGACACGAGTCGGTCAGCGACGGCCTCGATCGAGACCGAGGGGCGCAAGATGTCGTTGCCGCCGCCGTTGATGCTCAGCAGCTCGGGGCCGAGGGCAAGCGCGGCCGGAAACTGGTCGTCAAGAATCGGCGCGAGCAAGCGGCCGCGAATCGCAAAGTTGGCGTAGCCTATCGATCCGCCGGCGGCGTGCGCGAGGCCCGCCGCGACGAGATCGGTCCAGCCGCGCGGCGTGCCATCGGGGCGCTCATCGCCCATGCCCTCGCTGTAGCTGTCGCCGATTGCGGCATACGAGCGAATCGGCCTGGAGGCCGACGACCGCTCGCTGCGTGCCATCGTGCGGCCTACGCCGAGACCGAGGCGCCGAGCTTCGCGGCCAGCAGTTCGGCGATCTGCACGGCGTTGAGAGCCGCACCCTTGCGCAGATTGTCGTTGCTGATGAACATCGCGAGCCCGCGGCCACCCGGAACACCCTCATCGGCACGGATGCGCCCGACCAGGCTCGGATCAGCGCCGGCGGCGTCGAGCGGGGTGGGAACATCCATGAGCTGAACGCCCGGCGCGTCAGCCAGCAACTCGCGCGCGCGATCAGGACTGATCGCGCGGGCAAACTCGGCGTTGATCGCGAGCGAGTGCCCGGTGAAGACGGGGACTCGCACGCAAATGCCGCTCACGAGCAGCTCGGGCAGCTCGAGAATCTTGCGGCTCTCCTTGCGCAGCTTCTTCTCTTCGTCCGTCTCGCCGAGACCGTCGTCGACGAAGCTGCCCGCCTGGGGGATGACGTTGAAGGCGATGGTCTTCGGAAACTTCACGGCCGGCGGAAACTCGACGGCTGATCCGTCGTGCACGAGAGCGATGGCGTCTTGAACGATGACGGCGTTCGCCTGATCGAGCAGCTCTTCGCCGCCCGCAAGGCCCGCGCCCGACACCGCCTGGTAGGTGCTGACGATGAGGCGCTGCAGCCCCGCTTCGGCGTCGAGTACCTTGAGCACGGGCATCGCGGCCATGGTCGTGCAGTTGGGGTTGGCGATGATGCCCTTGACGGCGTTCTCGATCGCGTGCGGGTTGACCTCGCTCACGACAAGCGGAACCTCAGGGTCCATGCGCCAGCCCGACGAGTTGTCGACGACCGTCACGCCCGCCGCCGCAAACCGCGGAGCCTGCGCCTTGCTGAGGGTCGCGCCCGCGCTGAAGATGGCAACGTCGAGCCCGCTCGGGTCGGCCGTCTCGGCATCTTCAACGACAATCTCGCGATCGCCCCACGGGATGACCGTTCCCGCGCTGCGCGAACTGGCGAAGAAGCGCAGCTCACCCACGGGGTAGTTGCGCTCGAGCAGCAGCTGGCGCACGACGGCGCCGACCTGACCCGTGGCGCCGACGACGCCGATGTTGACCGTCGAACCCATGACTATCGCCCCGTTCCTGCGTAGACGACCGCCTCGGCGTCGCCATCGAGCCCGAATGCCGTGTGCACAATCTGCACGGCGTGGTTGAGAGTGTCGGCACGCATGACGATCGAGATGCGAATCTCTGATGTGCTGATCATCTCCATGTTGATGCCCGCGTTCTTGAGCGCGGTGAAGAGCTGCGCCGAGACGCCCGCGCTCGTGCGCATGCCGCCGCCGACGACCGAGAGCTTGCCGATCTGGTCGTCGTAGGCCAGCGACTCGAAGCCCAGGTTCGACTGAGTGGCGCGCAGGGCCGTGAGCACCTTTTCGCCGTCGCTCTTGGGCAAGGTGAAGCTGATGTCGGTGCGGCTCGTCGCGGCGGTCGAGACGTTTTGCACGATCATGTCGATGTTGGCGCCGGTCTCGGCGACGATCGTGAAGATGTCGGCGGCCATACCGGGGGTGTCGGGCACGCCGACCACGGTGATTTTCGCCTCGCTGAGATCGCCGGCGACTCCGGTGATGATCGGCTCTTCCATGACTTCTCCCTCTTTCGGGGTGACAACCCAGGTGCCCTCTGTGGGCGAAAACGACGACCGCACGTGCAGGGTCACGCCATTGCGGCGCGCGAACTCGACAGCGCGAATGTGCAAAACCTTGGCGCCCGCAGCGGCGAGCTCGAGCATCTCTTCGGTCGTGACGCGGTCGAGCTTGCGAGCGGTCTTGACGACGCGCGGGTCGGCCGTGAACACGCCATCGACGTCGGTGTAGATCTCGCACACGTCGGCCTTGAGCGCCGCGGCGAGCGCGACCGCGGTCGTGTCACTGCCGCCACGACCGAGCGTGGTGATGTCACGGCTGTCGCGGTTGAAGCCCTGAAAACCTGCGACGATCGCGATGGCACCCTCGTCGAGCGCCTCTTGCACGCGCACCGGGGTGACGTCGACGATGCGGGCGGCGCCGTGGCGAGCATCCGTAATCATGCCGGCCTGGCTGCCCGTGAACGAGCGCGCGTCATGGCCCATACTCTTGATCGCCATGGCGAGCAGCGCCATCGCGATGCGCTAGCCGGTCGTGAGCAGCATGTCCATCTCGCGCGGGTCGGGCAGCGGCGCAACCTGGTGGGCGAGGTCGATGAGGTCGTCGGTGGTGTCGCCCATGGCGCTCACCGCGACGACGACCTGGTTACCGCCCTTGCGCGTCTCGACAACGCGCTTCGCGACGCGCTTGATGCTCTCGGCGTCAGCCACCGACGAACCACCGAACTTCTGCACGATGAGGCTCACGGCGGTACTCCTGAATGAATGGCGCAGCAGGGCTGAGGGTTAATGTCGAAAGCGGCAGTGAGCACGAGCGTGCTCGAGCCGGCGGCGCGACAGCGGTGGCGAGCCTGAGCCACGATTCTACTGCGAAGGGATGCCCGGCGCGGCATGCAGCGTATTTGAAGGCCGCACGGCTATCGCTCCACCGTGCGGCGCCCTTCGAAGGCGCGGCCAAGGGTGACTTCATCGGCATATTCGAGGTCGCCGCCGACCGGTAGGCCGCTCGCGAGCCGTGAGACGGTGAGACCCGGTTGCACGAGCAAGCGTGAGAGGTACGTCGCCGTCGCCTCGCCCTCAAGGTTGGGGTCGGTGGCGATGATCACCTCGGTCACGGTGCCGTCGCGTAGGCGAGCGAGCAATTGGGCGATGCGCAGGTCATCGGGTCCGATACCGTCAATGGGGCTAATCGCCCCGCCGAGCACGTGATACAGCCCGCGGAACTCCCGCGTGCGCTCGATCGCCACAACATCTTTCGCCTCTTCAACGACGCAAATGGTGGTCGGGCTGCGCCGAACATCGCGGCAAATCGAGCACTGCGCTTCTTCGGCGACGTTGCCGCAGATCTCACAGAAGCGCACCTTCTCGCGCACGTCGATGAGCAGTTGTGCGAGGTGAGCGACGTCGAACGACTCGGTCTGCAGAATGTGAAACGCGATGCGCTGGGCCGACTTCGGGCCGATTCCGGGCAACCGCCCGAATTCGTCAATGAGGTCTTGAATGATTCCGTCGTACACGTCAGCTCTGCTCTCTCGCCTCTTGGTTTCGCGCTCGGGCTAGTACTCGTCGCGCATGGGATCCGGAGCGTCCGCGCTCGACGGGCGGTCAGGGTCAAACGCGGTCGCCGCCGGTGGTGCCGCGTCACCGCTCGCAACTGTCGCGAACAGATCGACGTCGCCCGCGGTCACGAGCGGCTCGATGGCCTCTTCGCCCAAGAAGGTCGCCCCGAGCACCTCGCGCACGACCGCTTCTCCGTACCGCTGGCGGCCGTTGACTTCGGTCTGGTGCTGAACGACGGGGCGCTCGGCGACTTCTGGCTCGGGCGTCGACGTCGCCGAATCGCGCGCGGCCGCCGACTCAGCTGACGGTGATGATTCGGGCGAAGGGATGCTCGCCGGGGCCGCGACCGCTCCAGGTATCGCCGTCACAACCCAGTCAGTCACCGCGGCTGCAGGGGCCGCGGCTGCGGGGGCTGGTGTCGTCGGCCGAGCCGGAGCAGCGGTGCTCACCACCGGCGTCGGCGCAGACTCGGGGGCCGGGTCGGGGTCGGTGGGGGCATCCGCCGCCGACTCCGGTGAGGCGGCTGGGGTGGTGCCGAGCGAAGCGCGGGCATCCGTCGTGGGGTCGACCCGAACGCGGAACTTGACGCGCGCCCCAACGACAGCCTGGATGGCGGCGCGCACGTGCTCGCTCACGCTGTCAGCCGGTGCGGCGCGATGCTTGAAGGCGTTGGCGTCAGCCTCGGTCGGAAAAGAGAGGGTGAGAACATCGTCGTCGAGCGCGACGGCCGAGGTGCCAAAGACAACCGTCCACGAGCTGCGCTTGGTCTGTTGCACGGCCTCGAGCACCGCGGGCCACG
>JAAFHT010000168.1 GCA_013297625.1 Actinomycetota bacterium
ACGCGCGCGGGTTCGCCCCCGACGAAGCGATCTTCGACGACGTCAAGCCGCAAATCGTGAAGGCCCTCGCCGAGGCCGCTTCGAACGGAACGCGCGACACGCACGCCTTCAGCCAGGTCGTGCGCCGCACGGTCGGCCGCTGGGTCAACACGCAGCACCGTCGCCGCCCGATGATCGTGCCGGTGGTGATCGAGGCCTAGCCTCGATCACCAGGCGGTGCTGGATTGCCGCGCCGCGGGGCGGCGCGGGCGAGGCGTAGGGCAGGTGAAAGTGCCTATATCGCCCGGTGATGCGCCCCACTAGGGTTGCGCAATGACCCGTTCACTGAGTGCCATCCGTTTCGCGATCGTTGCTAGTGCACTCTCGCTCACTGTTCTGTCGGGGTGCATGTCGGCTCCGGCCACTGAGCCGAGTGTGTCGGCATCGAGCACTCCTGAAGCGTCAGCTTCTGCCGCGCCCGAAGCGCCGAGCAGTCCGGCCCTCGCTGACCTGGTGCTGAGCTCCGAAGGTCTGGGCCCGATGCTGTTTGGGGTGACTCCCGAGACCGATCCTGCCCTGCGTATCGTGCAGTTCGACCCGGTCGCGTGCACCGACGCGGTCACAGGCTTTGAGATGGGTATCGTCGCGGGCGATGAGTTCGCGGGCGCCTGGCTCGTTGATCCGTTCTACGAGCTGCCCCCCACTCCCGAGTCCAACGGTCAGCCGTTCGGTATCAGCGTCGACGCTGCCGCCGGCAATCTGCTCCAGCGCGTAGACCTCTACACGAGCGACATTCCTACCGATGGTGGAGTTCGCATCGGGGATGACCGCGCTGACGTGCTCGCCGGTCACCCCAGCGCGGCTCTCGTGCCGAGTGGTCTCACGGACATTTACGTCGAGACGGGCACGAATGGCATCTTGCAGATCGAGGTGGCATCGCGGGCGACGCCCGAGCAAGACACCTACTGGGCGTCTGTGAGCGTCCCGGATGGTCAAGTGCTCTACATCCACGCTGTTGAGACATCGATCGGTGTCTTCTCGGTTGCCGGAAGCGGCAACATCGCCGGAGGCTGCAACTTCGGGTAATTCGCCACACCGTTCGCGCGGCTGAGAGCGTGTCGCCCGCGGTCGTGTCGCACGTGCGCGGGTACCGTGGGCGCATGGCATCGAGCACACGGTCGTCGTCGCGCCCGCGCGCGGCTTCGTCGCGCTCGAGTAACGCGCGCGGGGGCAGCTCGCGCACGCAGCCCACGAAGAAGTTGCCGGCGGCTGAGCCGCAGCCGGGCATCCTGGCCCGCGCATGGATGGGCATGGCCCACGTGACCGGCGGGATGTTCCGGGTGCTCGGCCGCGAGACGCTCGCAAAAAACGAGCGCCGTGATGGCGTGCCGTTCTTCATCGTCGTGCTCGCGATCGTCGGCGCGATTGTCGAATGGTTCTTCGCCACAGACCCGGTGGCCGTCGCCCTCAACGCCTGGACCTTCGGCGGACTTGTGGGCCGGGTCTCGTTCGCGATGCCCGTCATCATGTTGGTCTTTGCGGGCTGGCTCTTCCGCCACCCCGCGAGCGTGCACGACAACACGCGCATCGGCATCGGTCTTGGCCTGCTGATCGCGAGCGTGAGTGCCCTGTGCCACATCGCTCTCGGCGCTCCGCAGCCCGCCCTGCCTCCGCTGGCCCTCGCGCAAGCGGGCGGCATCGTCGGCTGGGTTCTCGGGGGAGTGTTGCTCTTCGCTACGGTCTACATCGCGGTTCCCGCCCTGGTGCTGCTCGCGGCGCTCTCGGTGCTCATCATGACCAAGACCCCGCCGAACCGCATCGGCGACCGCCTGCGCGAGCTGTACAGCTACCTCTTCGGGGCTGAGCTGGCACCGCGCGAGCCCAAGCAAAAGAGCGAGCCCGACGAGGTCGAGTTCGGCTCGCTCACCGACCTCGGGCTCGATATGAATGACTCGAGCTCGATGCCGTGGTGGCGCAAGGGCAAGTCGACTCGTGACTCCGAGGCGTTCGACAGCCCGGTCGAGCGCGCGGCCGTCACCGATGTCATCGACCCTGCCGATCGCGCTGCTGTCACCGAGAACCTCGATGACGTGCTTTCGGCGGCCGAGCAAGCCGTGCGCCGGTTTACCGGTGAGGTGGATGCCGCGCCCTCAGGCCGCGAGCCGCTCACGCCGGCAGTGCTGCCCGGTTTCGCGACCACGGCGAGCGAGAAGGGAGCGGCCGGCGAGTTCACCGCGCCGCCCGCCGGGCGTTCGTCGGGCACGAAGCCCTACCGCTTGCCCGCCGCGTCACTGCTCGCCCCCGGAGACCCGCCGAAGTCAAAGTCGGCCGCGAACGACTCGGTCGTTGCGGCGATCACCGAAGTGCTCGAGCAGTTTCAGGTCGACGCGCGTGTGACGGGCTTCAGCCGCGGTCCGTCGGTGACCCGCTACGAGATCGAGCTGGGCCCGGGCGTCAAGGTTGAGCGGTTTACGGCGCTGACCAAGAAC
>JAAFHT010000166.1 GCA_013297625.1 Actinomycetota bacterium
CGCTCGGGGGCGTGGCAGGCGCGGGTGAGCGTCGACGCCGACGAGGCGCCGGCCTCGGGCGCCGCCGTGGTGGTCTCGCTCGGGGGTACGTCGTTCAAGGGCACCGTGTTCCGCGCCGGCAAGCCCTACGGCCGCGTTGACGCCTTCGTCGTGGGCGGCGCCGGGGGCCTCGCGAAAGAGCTCTCGCCCCAGGCCTTTCGGAACGCGACGTTGCGCATCGTCGTCGCGGACGCGTTGGGCCTCGCCGGCGAGGCGCTCTCTGCGGCGTCTGAGGCGGCCATGCTGGGCACGCTCGTGCCCGCGTGGGTGCGGGCCAGGGGCACGACCGCCGACGCCCTCACGGACGCCCTAGGGCCCTTCGGCGGGACGTGGCGCGTCGGGGCCGACGGCACCGTTTGGGTGGGCAAAGAGTCGTGGCCCGCCTCGAAGGCCGCGGGGCTGCGCGTCGACGACGTGCCGGGGCTCGCGTGCAAGGTGTACGCGCTCGACACCTTCGACCTCTTCGCCGGCGAGACGTTCGACGGCGGGCGCGTCTCGCGCGTCGAGCACACCACGGGCGCGGAGCGCGGGCGCGCGACCGTGTGGTTCGACCCATGAGCTACGACCGACTCAAAGCGGCCATCTTCGACCTGATTGACCGGCGGCTCGCGCGGTTCAACTACTTCGCCTCGTACCCCTCGCGCGTGGCCGTCATGAACGACGACGGCACGGTTGACTTGGTGCCCGACGACGTTCGCAACGACCGGGGCGAGCTCGTGAAAATGATGCCCATGGTGCAGCGCGTTCCGCTGCGTCCGGGGCTGCCCGGCGTCGCCATCAAGGTCAAGAAAGATTCTCGCGTGTTGCTGGCGTTCGAGGCCGGCGACAAGGGGCGACCGGTCGCGACCGTGTGGGATGCGTCGGCCCTCGAAGAGCTCAAGATAGTGGCCGGTGTCAAGATCGTCATCGATTGCCCCGACGTCGAGCTAGGCGGCGAAGGGGGCGCGCGCGTCGCCCGCACGGGCGACCCGGTCGAGGTCATCTTGCCGCCGACCGTCGTCGTGACGGGCTTCGTCGGGCCCCCGTCGCCGGCGACCGCCCTCACGGGCACGATTACGTTCAGCCAGCGGGCACTCGGCACGGTTCAGGCGTCGTCGAAGACGACGAAGTCGAAATGATTCTTTTCGTCAAGCGGCGCAGCGTGAGCGAGCTCGTTCCAGCGCTTGCCCTGGCGAAGGGTCACATCGACCTTGGCGTTGCGGGCACCAAGGGCAGTGTCAATCTGGTTTTGCCCGACGTTCAATCGAGAATCGAGGGAATCCTTTCGCTTCTCGCCGGCGCCGCGCTGACGCCGCCGAACGTGCCGGGCATGATTGCCAACTTGCTTTCGATGCTCGAAGGCCTGACGGCCCTTCTCGCCCTGCCGCTTCCGGCCATTAGCGGGCTCGAGCAAATCGCCGCGCTGCAACAGGCCGTCGCCGACCTGTTGGCCGAGCTCGCCAACCTGCAAAACGCCCTGACGGTCATCGCGCCGGCCATCGGATTTTCGCTGCAAATGACGTCGATTCTCGACGCCGGTTTCGTCGCCTACGGCTACCAAGGCGCCGTGGCCGACATGGGCGGCGAGCTCGCCGGCGCCATCGGCGGCGGGCAGACCGGCGGCTTCCAGGCGAGCGACCAAATCGTTGCGATAACGCTCGCCGCCGCCGTCGCGAACCCGGCCGACCGGGCCGCGCTCAACTTCGTGTTCGGGGTCTGACATGCCGAAC
Source organism: Actinomycetota bacterium (assembly GCA_013297625.1). Taxonomy (GTDB): domain Bacteria; phylum Actinomycetota; class Actinomycetes; order Actinomycetales; family Microbacteriaceae; genus Microcella. The sequence continues at coordinate 1,749 of JAAFHT010000166.1, forward strand.
TACGGGACCGACGTTAGCACCTACGTTTCGACCGACGGGGTTCCCGACCTCGACCCGATGTTCACCGTCATTTTGGGCGAACAGATTCTCATCGAATCGGCCCTGAGGCGAATCGAGACGGTGGCCGGAACCCTGCTCGAAGATACGACGTACGGGTTCGGTCTCGCCCTTCGAATCAACGCGCCGGCGTCCGAAGACGACCTAGAGCGGCTCGCGTCGGAAATGTCGACGCAGCTCGAACAAGACGAGCGAATCGCGTCGGCCTCCGTCGACGTCACGTTCGTTTTCGAGACGCGAACGCTCGCCATCAAGGTGGAGCTCGAACCGCTCGACGGCCGCGCGTTCTCGTTCGTCGTCAGCGTCGACGCCCTCACCATGCAAATCCTGGGGTTCGAAGAGTTATGGCCGAAATCACCGTCGCCGACCTCGTCGCGGGCATCACCGAACAAGCGGCCGTAACGGTCTTTCTCGGCCTGCTAAAGCTCGCCCGCTTCCCGACCGATTCGTGGGCCGACGACAGCGTTCCGAAGACGCTCGTCCGCTACTTCTGCAAGTTCTACGCGGACAACATGAACCTCATCGCCAAGATAACCAACGGTGGTTATCTTGATAGCGCGGAGAAAGAGTTTCTCACGATATTGGCGAGCAGCTTTTACAAGTGCGTGCGCAAGCCCGCCGACTTCGCGCGCGGCGTCGTGCGGTTGACCGACGCTGGCAACACGGGGCCGCACGTCTACCCCGCGCGCACCGTGTTCGTTCGCACCCTGTCGAACCGCCGGTTCGTCAACGTCG
>JAAFHT010000064.1 GCA_013297625.1 Actinomycetota bacterium
AGTGCGGGAGTTGATCGCACGCCATTCACGCTCACGGGCAACGCCGCAGCGACGCGCATTCTGGGCATTCCGCTCTATGCGGTGTGTGACGTGAGTGAAGTGGGAACCACCGGCGCGACGTCGACCGTGATCTCGCCCGAGCAAGTCATCTCCCGGGCGCTCGATTCGAGCCCGTCGACCGTCGTCAACCCGGTTCCCGCGTTCGACTCGCGACCGGCCATCCCGCAGAGCACTGTCACCAACACCTACGACCTCGCGGGTCTCACGGTGACGAAGACCGTGAACATGAATGGTGCAGTGAACGCCAATGGCGACCCCGTCATGCAGACAGGGTTTAACTTCTCCATTGCCTGCACCTTCGATAACGGCTCAGGGCCAACCGCACTGACGGTGACTCCCGGCACGTTCACCCTGAATAACGGTGGAACCCGCACGTACACGGGCTTGCCCGCCGGCGCGGTGTGCACCGTCACCGAGACGCAGACGCGCAGCGCGACGGTGTCGAAGGTCATCACGACGGGCGGTAGTGCCGCGGCATCGACCCCAGGTGCGACCGCCGTCGTGACGCTTGCCCCGAACTCCATCGCGGGCGACCCGACAAACTCGGTGGCGTACACCAACAGCATCTCGGTCGGCTCGCTGACGGTGACGAAGGCGATCACGGGCGCCGGCGCGACGGCTCCGTATGACTTCGGCGACGGAGAGTTCACGGTTCTCGTCAACTGCACGCGTGCGTCGGCGTCGATTTCGCCGGCGACGCAACCGCCCGGCGCCGGCTCGACTGCGGTTTGGTACGGAACGTTGACGTTCAGCAAGTCCACGCAGCTCAGCCAGACGATCAACAACATCCCAGCCGGCTCGTCGTGCGCGATTACCGAGCAGGGGAGCGCGGGTGCGACGCAGGTCACCAACCCGAGCAATGTGACGATTCTCGCGAATTCGACCGTGAGTCGAACGGTTACCAACCGCTTCGACCTCGCCTCGCTCACGGTCGGAAAGACCGTGCTGACTGATGCCGTCGATGCCGGCGGCGACCCGGTGTACCCAACCGATCCGTTCGAGTTCTCGGTCGCGTGCACCTTCCAGGGCGACACGGTGATTGCGGACACGTTCGCGTCATCGCCCATGACCTTCGAGCTGCGGCACGCCGAAACGCGCACGCTCACGGGTCTGCCGGCCGGGGCATCCTGCTCCGTGACGGAGACGGAGGATCAGGATGCTGACTCCACCTCCATCGTGCGCACGGTCAATGCGACGTCCGCCTCAATCAGTGGAACCACGACGACGATCGCCTCGCTGGCGGCGAACGGCGGTACGGTCCTCGCACCGGTGACGACCAACTCGACGCAGTTCACGAACCGTTACGGCGTCACGAGCTTCACGATCTCGAAAGACGTGATCGGCGGCGGCGCGACGCAGTTTGCCCCGGCGAACTTCACCGCCAATGTGGTCTGCACCGCGCCCATTGTGGGCGAGTCGTACAACGGCGACGTCACCGTGCCGGCGAACGGCTTCGTGACGATCGACAACCTTGCCGACGGCTCGACGTGTACGGTCTTCGAGCGCGACGTGGCCGCAACGGGGGCTGACGCGCACCGCATCGTCGACGACGCGGGAACCGTCATTTCGGGCGAAGACATTCTCATCACGGCGGCGCAGCCCGGTCGGGTGACCCTCGAGAACTACTACCTCACGGGTGAGCTCGAGGTCACGAAGACCGTGCTCGGCGCGGGCGCCACGTATGGCGATGGTCCGTTCGAAGTCACGCTCGTGTGTGAGCGCGGCGGAACCAATGTGACTATCGCGGGCGGGGCAACGCGCGAACTTCTGCCCGGTGGCACCGTGAGCTACACGCTGCTGCCGAGCGGTGCCGAGTGCACCCTGACCGAGAGTGACCGTGCGGGGGCGACGTCGAGTCGCATCCTCGATGCAAGCGGCAATGAGCTGACCGACTCGGTTGCGACGGGCCACACGTTCACGGTGACGGTCAACAACACGGTGCTGACCGACAACCAGCCGCAGCCCGCGCTCGAGGTCGAGAACACCTTCGAACTCGCGACGCTCGACGTGACGAAGACCGTGTCGAGCGCAGCGGTTGACGCCGACGGCACCCCGATCGGTTTCGGACCCTTCCCCGTCGCGATCGACTGCACCTTTGAGGGCGACGCTGTCTACGGCACGAGCTACAGCGCAGCGACGCCGATGCGACGCGACCTCGAAGATGGCGAGACGTGGTCGCTCACGGGGCTGCCTGATGGCGCGTCGTGCACCATCACCGAGACGAACACGATGGATGCCGCGGCAACGCGCGTCGTCACGATCGTCGATGCCGGCGCTGTCATCACGACACCGGGCGATTCGGCAACGGTGACGCTGGGCACAACGACCACGGCAGAGATTGAGAACGACTACACCGTTGGCTCGATCCAGCTCGTGAAGGTTGTTGACGGTGAGGGTGTCGACCCGTGGGCAAGTGCTCCGTTCACGATCGACGTGACGTGCGAGCTCGATGACGCCACGGGCACGCGCACGGTCTTCGACGACACGTTCACGTTCGTGCTCGGCGACGACCCCGTGACGATCGAGAACCTCGCCACCGGCGCCGTGTGCACGATCACCGAGACGGCGACCGGCGGTGCATCGTCTACCACGGTCACCGTTGATGGAACGAGTGTTGACGGCGTGACCGCCGACGCGACGATCGCGGATGCTCTCGTCGAGGTCGAGGTGACCAACACCTTCGACCTGGGCGAAGTGCAGGTCGAAAAGGTGCGCAACGGTGACGGAGCTGCCACGTGGGGCGACGGGCCGTTCGAGGTCGAGCTGACCTGCGTTCGCACCATTGACGGGGTCGACGAGCAGATCGACATTCCCGGTGGTGCCACGCGCTCGCTGTCGTCTGCCTCGCTGTACCGCGCTACGTACAGCGACCTACCGCTCGATGCGGCCTGCTCGCTCGTCGAGACCACGACGGCGGGTGCGACGACGTCGAGCATCGATGTCGACGTCGTGACGGTCGCAGCCGACCCGGTTGGCTTCGTCGTCATGAACACCTTCGACGTGGGCTCGGTTGAGATTGAGAAGACGTTCGAGGGAGACGGCACCGGGCTCTTCGTCGAAGGCACTTTCGAAGCCTCACTCGCGTGCACCCTCGTGATCGACGGTGTCGTCACGGACCTCGCGATTCCGGGCGGTGCCGCGCGAGAACTCACGTCACTGAACGGCTACCGCAACAACTGGCAAGACATTCCTGCGGGTGCTGACTGCACCGTGACTGAGACGCGCACGGGCGGCGCGGCGAGCGTTGCGCTGACCGACGGTGAGTTCATTATGGGTGCCGGTGAGGTGCACCAGGTGAGCCTCGAGAACACGTTCTTGCTCGCCACCTTCTCGATCACGAAGAGCCTTGCCGGTCCCTTCGCTTTCGAAGCGAGCGACCTCGAGTTCACCATCGAGACCTCGTGCATGTGGGATCGCGATGGCGAACTCGTGCCCTTGCTGCCGGGCGGGTGGCCGGTGACGCCTCCGGACCCCTCGGCGCCGCCCGTGGCGAACCCCGAGACGAGTGTGACGTCGAAGATCTCTAACGGCGTGACGGTCACCTTCGAAGATCTTCCGGCGAGCGCAGAGTGCTCGGTGACGGAAGTCGACAGTGGTGGAGCGACCGCTCAGTTGCTGTGGGTCGGTGGTGTCTTGCAACTCGGCGACCTCAGTCTCCAGGGTGGTCTCAATGAGACGAACCTCTCGAACGTGTTCATGACCACGCTTGCCCTCACGGGTGTCGAGATCATGCTGTGGCTGTGGGTCATCGGAGCGCTGCTGTTCAGCGGCATGGTGCTCGTGACGATCTCCCGCCGCCGGGTCACCGCCTAGCGGCGGCGCCCAACAGCGCAGAAACGGCCGGGCCCCGGCAGAGCGGATGCTCTACCGGGGCCCGTGAGCCGTTAACGGCTGCTGCGGCGCGGGTTAGCGCCCGCGGCGCTGGCCGCCCGTCGAGTTCGATCGCACAACCTGGCCCACGCGGATTCCGCTCGCGCTCGCGCCGCCGGCCGATGATGCCCGGCGCGAGCCCTGGCGGGCACGCGGGGCAGCAGTGGACTCGGAGCGCGGGGCGTCGGTGCGCGGAGCATCCGTTCGCGGGGCCGCGGTGCGGGGCGCGCCCGCCGAAGCTGATGACGGAGAGCCTGAGCGACGCTGGCCGCCCTGACCACCCTGACCGCCGCGGCCGCCGCGCGAGGGCTGAGCATCCCCGCTGCGGGCCGCGCGCTTGCGCTGAGCGTTGGCGCCTTGCGAGCGTCCGCCGCCTTCGGGCTGACGCTGCAACACAGCGGGCAGCTCGTGCGCGGCCACGCGGGGCGCGACCTCACCGATCAGGCGGGTGACCGCGGCCGACTCGGTCGTGACCTGCTGCGGCTGCACGCGAATCGCGGCCTTGCGCAAGAGGTCGGCCGTGTCGCGGCGCTGTTCGGGCAGCACGAGCGTCACGACGTCGCCCGCGGCTCCGGCGCGGGCGGTGCGGCCCGAGCGGTGCAGGTAGGCCTTGTGCTCCATGGGCGGGTCAACGTGGATGACGAGTTCGATGTCATCGACGTGCACACCGCGTGCCGCGACATCCGTCGCCACCAACACGCGCACGCTGCCGTCGCCAAACGCGGCGAGGTTGCGGTCGCGGGCCGGCTGCGAGAGGTTGCCGTGCAGGTCAACCGCGGGGATGCCCTGCTCGGTGAGCGCCTTGGCAAGCTTCTTGGCCGTGTGCTTGGTGCGCATGAAGAGGATGCGGCGGCCGCTTCCCGAGGCGAGCGCGGTGATCATGCGCTTCTTCTCGTCGGCGCCCGAGAGCTCGAACACGTGGTGCGTCATGTCGGCGACGGGCGAGTTGGCCTCGTCGACCGAGTGCATGACGGGGTTGTGCAAGAACTGCTTCACGAGCTTGTCGACCCCGTTGTCGAGGGTCGCGCTGAACAGTAGGCGCTGACCGTCGGTGGGCGTGGCCTTCATGATGCGCGTGACTCCGGGCAAGAAGCCGAGGTCGGCCATGTGGTCGGCCTCGTCGAGCACGGTGATCTCAACGGCGTTGAGCGTCACGAAGCCTTGCTTCATGAGGTCTTCGAGGCGGCCGGGACACGCGACGATGATGTCGACTCCCGCGTTGAGGGCCTGCACCTGACGGTTTTGCGAGACGCCGCCGAAGATCGTGGTGGTCGTGAGTCCGTAGGCCTTCGCCAGCGGCTCGAGCACGGCGTTGATCTGCGTGGCGAGCTCGCGCGTCGGTGCGAGCACCATGCCGAGCGGGGCGCCTTTGCGGCGTGATCCGCCCGCGAGTCGCGTGCCGAGGCGGGCGACCATGGGAATCGAGAAGGCCAGGGTCTTGCCCGAGCCCGTCTTGCCGCGGCCGAGCACGTCCCGCCCCGCGAGGGTGTCGGGCAGGGTGTCGACCTGAATGGGGAATGCCTCGGTCTTGCCCTGCGCGGTCAGTACCTCTACGAGCGGGTACGGAACGCCGAGGGCGCTAAAGGTGGTGTTGTGGGTGGTCATGGGTGGTGCCTTTCGAGCGTGCGCGATTCCGGGCATCCATGACCTATTTGTCTGGATGCTCTGCGCGCGACAAGCGCGCGGCAATAGGAATCAAAATGGCGACGGCGGCAGTGGCCGACATCGTTCGCCGTGAGAAAGTATCGAACCGTCTGGATGCGCGAGTCGGTGCGCGTGCAGCGGGAAGAGGAAGCGTTCTACGACGCAGGAGAGCTGAGAACAGTTCTGCCTATGCCTCAACCGTAGCAGGTCGCCCTGTGGAGGCTCGTCTAGAGCACGAGCCGCCCGTCGCCGTAGCGCTCGCCGACCCCGATCTCGACCTCGACGACGTTGCCGGGCGGGGCCAGCGGGCACGCCCACGCTTCGTCGTAGGCGCACGAGGGGTTGTAGGCGAAGTTGAAGTCGAGCACGAGCGCCCACGGGGCCCGGCCTCCGCCGAGGTCGGCACCCTTGACGGTGTCGAGCAGGTAGCGGCCGCCGCCGTAGGTGCCTCCGGGCACGCGCGAGAGAGCATCGCGCACGGGAACGAAGAGTCCGCCTCCGTACGAGGCGAGCCGCCAGACGTCGAGTGTGCCGACTCCGGGCACGTCGATGAGGCCGAGCCGCTCGAAGGGCACGACTCCGTCGGTGCCGGTGGTCACTTCGATGCGCACCGGCTCCGCATCCTGAATCACGCACTCGAACCGCCACGCGGGGTCGTAGGGCTTGACGCGCAGGCCCGTGAACGAGTCGCGATCGGCGGGGAGCAGCGGCGAGGCGGGGTGGTGCGCGAAGAGCTCGTCGCGCGTGCGTCTCCAATGATCGTGCGCGGCGACGAGGTCGGTCGCGGCCCGCAGCTCGGCGTAGAGCGCGGCGATGCGACGCCGCCAGTCGGCGACGGCGAGAGCGCTGACGGCCCGATCAGGCGTGGCGGATGCCGCGCTCACGCGACGCCGCCCGTCACGCCGAACTGTGCACCCCACCCGGATGCAAGCTTCGCAATCTTTCGCCCGCGCAGCCGCCAAAACACCGCGAAGCCGAGCCACGCGAACGGAGTCAGCAGCCCCGCCCGAACGTCAAGCGTGTCGTGAAACCGCGTGCGCGACTCGGGGCTGAGCGGGTTGGGGGAGACGGCCATGCGGTGGTGCCAGCCCGTCACGAGCGTCATGGGGCCGCTCACGGGTCCGCCGTCGTCGTGCACGATGCGCGTGCCGTCGAGCAGGGTTTCATCCCGCACGCGAATCACCTGCGAACCCATCGACAGCACGCCGAGCATGCGCAGCCGCACGCGGTGCTCGGTGTTGGCCCACCGCTCGGGAAACCCCTCGGGTTCGAGAGACTCGGCCGTTGTGATGGGCCCCGAGACCGCGCGAAATACCGCGGGGGAGTGCAGGGCCTCCCACGCCGCATCGGCCGGGCAGTCGAGCAAGAGATCAAGTCGAACGCGCATGCGCCCAGTCTGCGGCACGTCGATACGATCGACCTGTGACCGGCCTTCTTGACAGCTCCGCTCCCGACGAGCAAACGCGCTATCAGGTGCGATTCGACGTCGGGCTCGATGGTGCCCGCCGCATCGGCGCCTCGGCGCACCTTCTCGTCTGGTGCGACGGCATCGCGACCGAGCCCGTGCCGACGGATGCCCTACCGCCCCACGTCGAAGTCATCGACGCGCGCTGCGGCGCCGCGTCCGCGATCGCGCAGCGGTCGCTCGAGCTACAGACTGCGCGCGGCGAGCGCACGATGGTCGCGGTCGTGGCAGCCGGGGCTCCCGTGCAAGCGCCGGAGGGCATCCCGGTCGAGGATCACTTGCTCGCGGGCGCCGTGATCGACGCCCTCGGAGCCGTCGGCATCGACGCCACGAGCCCCGAAGCAGCGGTCGCGGCGGCGGGCTACCAGGGGTTGCGTGGGGCCGTTGCGCACATGCTGAGCGCGTCGGTCGGGGGTCGCACCCTCGCTGCCGCCGAAGGAACCGAGGCTCTGGGCGCCGCCCGCGCGCGCTGGGAATCGACCGAACTCGTGGTGCTGAGGGAATTCGATCTGACAGCCTGAGGTTGTGCCGAGAGACCGGCACCACTCGACCGCAGGAGGAACCATGAAGGCTCACGTCAACGGCACTGTCATCGCCGAAGCTCCCGAGAGCGAGCTCATCAAGATCGAGGGCAACTGGTACTTTCCGCCGTCGAGCATTGTCGAGGGGATGCTCACCACGAGCCCGACTCCCTACACCTGCCCGTGGAAGGGTGAGTGCCAGTACTTCACCGTGACCGTCGACGGCCAGAACCTAGCCGACCGCGCGTGGAGCTACCCCACCCCCTACCCGAGCGGCATCGAGCGCGTCGGCAAAGACTTCAGCAACTACGTCGCGTTCTGGAAAGAGGTGAGCGTCAGCGAGTAGCTGACCTCACCGCGGACGCGATCGTGGACTGATCGCGCCACGTGATGAGCGCCGCACGATTGAAGCCGCGCGAGCAGCGACCACACGAGAGGTCGCGGCTCGGGCGGCGAAACCGCACGAACTCGTGGCCTTGCGGGCACGTGCCCCGCCAGCGCGCGCGCTCGTCGGCAATGGGCCCACTGTGGGTGACGCCGCCGACGTAGCCGAGCTCGCGGGCGATGCGCCGCCACTCGGGCCCGTGCCCTGTTCGTGGCCCTGCAAGAGCGTGTGCCACCTCGTGCAACAGCACCTGATGGATGTCGTCATCGTCGAAGCGTTGCGCCAAGTGTCGCGACACGGTGATGCGCTTGCGCGAGAAGTCGCATAGGCCGGCGCGACGTGTGGCGCGGTCAAAGTCGAAGCTCCACGACGCATCGAGATGCAGCGCGATGAGGGCAGAAGCCCAGTGCCGCACGCGCTCGAGATCACTCACAGGCTCGATGCTAAGCGGCAACGCCGACGTCAGTCGCGCGGCGCGAGCGTGACCTGCAGAAGTCGGTCATCGGTTGGGCCGGGAACGCCGTTGACGTCGGTGTTGCTCGTGAGGAGCAACAGCGTGCCGTCGGGCCCCGCCACGGCGTCACGGATGCGTCCGAGCTCGCCCACAAAGTAGGCAGTGCTCACGCCGGGCTCGGCGATGTCAATCGCCCAGAGCCGCTTGCCTCGCAGCGATGCCATGAAGAGCGTGTCGCCCACAACCCCGAGGCCACTCGGGCTTGCCTCGCTCGTCGGCCACTGCTGAACGGGGTCGACGTATCCCTCACGCCCGCCGACTCCCTCGATGAGCGGCCAGCCGTAGTTGGCACCCGCCTCGATGCGGTTGAGCTCGTCCCACGTGTTTTGGCCGAGCTCCGATGCCCACAGCTGCCCGGTGCTGTCGAAAGCGAGCCCCTGAGGGTTGCGGTGTCCAGAGGAATACACGTACGAGCCCGCGAAGGGGTTGTCGGCCGGAATGTTCCCCTCCGGGGTCATGCGCAAAATCTTGCCGGCGAGCGACCCCAGATCTTGAGAGCGGGCCGTTTGCTGGGCGTCTCCGGCCGTGGCGTAGAGCATCCCGTCGGGCCCGAATGCGAGGCGACCGCCGTTGTGATTGCGCGCTTTGGGGATGCCCGAGAGCAGCACTTCGACATCACCGAGTTCGTACGACCCGGGCGCTCCGGTCACCTCGATGCGCACGATGCGGTTGTCGGTCGCCGCCGTGAAGAAGGCATAGAGGTAGGGCGTGCCGGCGTCGCGCGCCGCGATACCCAAGAGGCCGCCTTCGCCGCCGGGCACGACACCCGGAACGACGCCGACGAGTCGCGTTTCGCCGTTGGCAGTGAGCTCGAGCACTCGGCCCGTGTCGCGTTCGCTGATGAGCATCGACCCCGTCGCAAGGGCGATGACCGACCACGGCGTTGTCATGCCTGAGGCGAGGGTCTCGGTCTCACCCGACGGCGCGAGCGAGGCGACGCTGTCACTCGAGGGGACAGCGGCAGGGGAGTCGGCGACACCGGAGGGCGAGGCAACAGGGGTGGGCGCGTTACTCAGCGGAGTGCATCCGGCGACAACCAGTACCGACGTCAGGCCCACGATGACCGCGGTGTGTAGACGCATGAACTCATCCTCCCCAGAGTGGTTGCTCGATGAGGATGATCCTGCATGCTGAGAGCATGGTGGGGGTTGATCGGCGCGCGCGTTAGGGTCGTCGGCACACGAAAGGCGGTCGATGATGTCGACATTTGAGCAATTGGGTGGCGCCGAGGGCATTCGTGCGTTCGTCGACGAGCTCACGGTGCGCATTCATGCCGACCCCGTGCTCGGCCCGATGTTTGCCGAGGTTGACCCCTTGCTGCTCAACCAGCACCGCGAGCAGTACTTCGCCGCGGTTCTCGGAGGCCCCGAGGGCTACTCCGGTCGTGGCTTGCGCGAGGCGCACGCATCCCTCTCACTCACCGATGACGCCTACGACCGGTTCTTGCGCATCGTTGACGAGACGCTCACCCATCTTGGTGCGAATGCGACGGCCGCCATCGAGGTGCGTGCTCTGCTTGAGCGACTGCGCCTGGTTATCGTGAGCCCGGGCCCCCGCGCGTAAACAGGCTCGTTGCCGGGGCCGGAGACGCAATCGCTGTCTGATCGGTGGCAACCGGAGCGCCCGCGATCCAGTTGATGAGCTCGGTGCCCGCGATCACCGCGGCAGGGTGCGGGCCTCGCGCCATGAGCCGGGGCATCCAGTCAAGCGGCAGTGTTGACGGCGAAGCAATGAGCACGACGTTGCCGAAGCGGCGACCCTTGAGAACGCTTGTTTCGGCGAGCGCGGCCACGTTGTCGAGCACGAGCCGCAGCGTCGCGGCTTGGCCGCGCGCGAAGGCGAGTCCTGGTCCGTCGGCGACGTTGACCGCGACGATTCCGCCGGGGGCGAGAAACGCGGCGACCTCACGGTAGAACTCGACGCTCGTGACGTGAGCCGGGATGCGCGCTCCACTAAAGACGTCGACCACGACGAGGTCGACCGCGCCGTGCAGTGCCGCGGGCAGGCGGGTGAGCGTGGTGCGAGCATCCCCATACCGAACCCTGATGCCCGACTGGCGGGGGAGCGGAAGGTGCTCACGTACGAACGCCACGAGCCCTTCGTCGAGTTCGATGACTTGTTGGCGCGACCCGGGCCGGGTGGCGTGAACATACCGTGGCAGGGTAAGCGCACCAGCGCCCAAGTGCAGCGCGGTCATGGGTTGGCCAGGGTCACCCCACTCGTCGATCACGTGGCCGATGCGCTGCACGTACTCGAAGAACAAGCGGCTCGGGTCGTCGAGGTCAACGTGCGATTGGGGTGTGCCATCGACGATGAGCGTGTAGCTGCCCGCGGCCCAGCGGTCGGGCTCGATGACGGCCCGTTGCCCACTCGCCAGTCGCAGTTCGACCGATTCGCTCATGCCCGTCAGCGTGCCACACCCCTCGCCCGCGCGCCCCCTCGTGAATGCACACACGGGCGATCGCGCGGTTATAGCGCAGTGGCCGGGATTGGTCAAGAATCGGACTGGACACGGCCGCGTGAACGCGCCTAGTATTGAGGTTTGCGCTCCCATGTCTGATCTGCCGCCATATGGCGGGCGGCGATCGTGCCCCGAGTATAGCGGCGGGGTGGATTTCGATTGCACGAAATCCCCACGGGTTCGGCGCGTCCATTCGACCGCACTTATCTGTCTGTTGACGACAGTATTCGGGCTTAACCGCCCACGGAGGTTAGATCCTTGGCTGCTGCGCGCACCGCTAAGAACCAGTCCCCCAAGAACGGCCGCACCGCATCGCGGCTCTCTTTCGCCAAGATCAGCGACACGCTGACGGTTCCCGATCTGCTCGCTCTGCAGACCGAGAGCTTTGACTGGCTCGTCGGCAACGACGCCTGGAAGGCCCGCCTCGACGAGGCGCAGGCTGCCGGTCGTACCGATGTTCCGACCCACAGTGGTCTAGAAGAGATCTTCGAAGAGATCTCGCCCATCGAAGACCTCGGCGAGACCATGCAGCTCTCGTTCACCAACCCGTACCTCGAAGAGCAGAAGTACTCGATCGACGAGTGCAAAGAGCGCGGCAAGACCTACGCAGCGCCGCTCTACGTCGAGGCCGAGTTCATGAACCACATGACCGGTGAGATCAAGACCCAGACGGTCTTCATGGGCGACTTCCCGCTCATGACCGAAAAGGGCACCTTCATCATCAACGGCACCGAGCGTGTCGTCGTGTCGCAGCTTGTGCGTTCGCCCGGTGTCTACTTCGAGCGTCAGCTTGAGAAGACGACCGACAAAGACATCTACACCGCGCGAATCATCCCCAGCCGCGGCGCCTGGCTCGAGTTCGAAGTCGACAAGCGCGACCAGGTCGGCGTGCGTATCGACCGCAAGCGCAAGCAGTCGGTCACGGTGTTCCTCAAGGCCTTGGGCCTCACGACCGAAGAGATTCGCGAGAAGTTCGCGGGCTTCGACTCGATCGAGCAGACCCTCGAGAAAGACGCCATCCTCACCAAAGAAGAGGCGCTCAAAGACATCTACCGCAAGCTGCGCCCGGGCGAGCAGGTTGCCGCCGAGGCCGCGCGTGCGCTGCTCGACAACTTCTACTTCAACCCGAAGCGCTACGACCTGGCGAAGGTGGGTCGCTACAAGATCAACCGCAAGCTCGGCGTCGACGCGCCTCTCGCTGACTCGGTGCTGAGCGTCGACGACATCGTCGCGACGATTCGCTACATGGTGTCGCTGCACGAGGGCCGCACCACGCTGCCCGGCCAGCGCGACGGCAAGCCCGTCGACCTGCGCCTCGACGTCGATGACATCGACCACTTCGGCAACCGTCGCATCCGCGCCGTGGGTGAGCTCATCCAGAACCAGGTACGCACGGGCCTCAGCCGCATGGAGCGCGTGGTGCGCGAGCGCATGACCACGCAAGACATCGAGGCGATCACGCCGCAGACCCTGATCAACGTGCGCCCCGTCGTCGCTGCGATCAAGGAGTTCTTCGGCACCTCGCAGCTGTCGCAGTTCATGGACCAGAACAACCCACTCGCGGGTCTCACCCACAAGCGCCGCCTGTCGGCCCTGGGCCCGGGTGGTCTGAGCCGTGAGCGCGCCGGCGTTGAGGTGCGCGACGTGCACCCCTCGCACTACGGCC
>JAAFHT010000164.1 GCA_013297625.1 Actinomycetota bacterium
TCCGCGAACTGTGGCACGTGGTAGTTGCGAAAAGCTTTTGTTGTGACGACGCCTTCGACGACGCGCACTTCTTCGTACAGCGCTGAGCCGATCGCCTGCGCGACGCCACCCTCGATTTGGCCGCGCAACTGTTCAGGGTTCATGACGGTTCCGGCGTCGGCCGCTTGCACGGAGTCGAGAATCCGGACCTCACCGGAGGCGGGGTTCACGGCAACCCGAAACCCGTGCACGTTGAAGGCGATTGAGCGGGGGGTGCCGTCATGGCGGCCGGTTGCGGTGAGGCCGGCAACGAGTCCCTTCTCGTGCACCATCGCGGCAAGTGCTACCGCCGCCTGGTGCACGGCCTTGCCCGCGACCACGACACCGGCCGAGCCAAACGCGCCGGTGTCATAGCGGGCGCCGTCGGTGTCTGACTGGCTGATGCGAATCCGCTCGATGGGCACGCCAAGAGCTGTCGCGGCTAGCTGGGCGTGCACAGTCGTGGTTCCGCTGCCGAACTCCGCAGTGCCAACGAGCAGGTCGAAGTTGCCATCGTCGGCGACCGTGATGCGCGTCTCGGCAAAGTGCCCGCGCGGTGGCAAGGATGCGATCATGGCCAGGGCCGTACCGGTGCCGACGCGCCAGCCAGCGGGGCCTTCGACGGTCGAGGCGGCGAGGTGCGCGTCGACAAGGTCGAGGCACTGGTCAAGCCCATACGAGCCGTACATGAGGTCGTGGTCTTCGTCGGGCTCTGTCACGGTAATCGGGTCACCGGGAACGATCACGTTGCGGCGACGCAGTTCGATCGGGTCGATGTCGAGCTCGCGAGCGAGGTCATCCATGACGGATTCCACCGCGAAGATGACCTGGCCGAGACCGTAGCCGCGGAAGGCGCCTGACGGTGGGTTGTTGGTGTAGACAGACTCGGCATCCACTTTCTTGTTCGCGCAGCGGTACACACTGAGCGATTCGCCGAGGCTGTGGAACATTACGCCCACCCCGTGATTGCCGTACGCGCCAGTGTCCATGAGTTCTGTGACCTGCATTGCGGTGAGGGTGCCGTCGGCGTCGGCCGCGAGCGTGACATCAAGGCGCATCGGATGCCGCAACGGCGCGATCGTGAAGTCGTCTTCGCGCGTGAACTCGTATTGCACCGCGCGGCCGGTTGTCAGTACAGCAAGAGCGACAAGGTCTTCTGTGATGAGCTCTTGTTTGCCGCCGAAGCCGCCACCCACTCGGGCGGTGAAGACGCGCACGGTTTCTGGGGCGAGACCAAAGATGTGGCACAGCTCGTCGCGCACGAGGTACGGCACTTGGGATGACGTGCGCAGCACAAGCCGCCCTGCCGCGTCGAGCCACCCGCGCGTCGCGTGCGTCTCCAGCGCTGCGTGCGCGACGCGGGCGGTGGTGAATGTGCCGCTCGCGACGGCCGCGGCCGTTTCCAGCGCGGTGGCGACAGAGCCTGCCTCGCCGTGCAACTGCGCGAGCACGTTGCGGGCGGGTTCGCTGATGCGCGACTCCGGGCCCTTGTCGGCGTGAAGTAGGGGAGCAGCCCCCGCAGTGCGCGCAACGTCGGGGTCGAAGACGGCGGGCAACACCTCGTACTCGACATCGATCACGGCAAGCGCGCGCTGCGCGATCGCGACCGATTCGGCGATCACCGCGGCAACCCGTTGGCCCCGAAAGCGCAGCACGCGATCGAAGACGAGGGTGTCATCCGGGTCGTCGGTGCGCATTTCGTGGCGGGCGGTCGAGAACAGGGTCGTCGGCGAATCGAGGTGGGTGAGCACGGCGATGACGCCCTCGAGCGCGAGAGCGCGGGTCGCGTCGAGGGAGACAATGCGCGCGTGCGGGTGCGGGGACTGCAGCACCGCAATGTGCGCGAGCGCTGTCGTCGTGAGGTCGAGCGTGTACGGCTCCGTGCCGGTGACAACGCGCATCGCAGCGGGGGGGCGCACAGCCTCGCCGGCGACACCATCCGCGACAGTGTTCGTGACGCCACAGATGGCGTCCTCGATCGAGCGGTATCCGGTGCACCGGCAGAAGTTGCCCTTGAGCTTGCGACCAAGGTCGTCGCCGGGTTGGAGTGCCGAGGCGGTGACGATCATGCCGGCCGTGCAGAAGCCGCACTGGAAACCGCCGGCGTCCGCGAACGCTTGCTGCACGGGGTGCGGGTGCTCGACGGTTCCGAGCCCGGCGACAGTCGTTACGGATGCGCCCTCAAGCCTGTGCGCCGGATACACGCACGAGTGGATCGGGTGCCCATCAAGCAACACAGAGCACGCCCCGCAGTCGCCAGAGTCGCAGCCCTTCTTCACCTCGAAGTGCTCGAGGTCGCGCAGCACGGTGCGCAGCACCTGGCCGGGCGCTGGGGATGCGTTGACGGGCTCGCCGTTCACCGTCAATTTCACGAGAGCTCCTCCCGCAGTTCGAGGGCAAAGCGCAGGGTCTGCGCGCGACGCCAATCGGGTGTGCCGTGGGCATCCAGATACCAGTCCGTCATGCCGTCGATTGCAGCGCTCAGCGCATCGGCCGTCGGCATCTCGTCGAATCGAAAGACGCGCGGATACGGCACGCCGCCCGTCACCGCAAACTGCACGCCGTCGTCGCCAACCCGACCGGTCACGAGGGCGCCGGTTCGCCCTAACGGGGA
>JAAFHT010000105.1 GCA_013297625.1 Actinomycetota bacterium
CGGTAAGTCGGCGACGACCGCCTGGCTCATCGAGCAAGTGCAGCGACCCACCCTAGTTCTCGCGCACAACAAGACCCTCGCCGCTCAGCTCGCGACCGAGTTTCGTGACCTCATGCCGCACAACGCGATCGAGTACTTCGTCTCGTACTACGACTACTACCAACCCGAGGCCTACGTTCCGCAAACCGATACGTTCATCGAGAAAGACAGCTCGGTCAATGCCGAGGTTGAGCGCTTGCGTCACTCGACGACCAACTCGCTGCTGAGCCGGCGCGATGTCGTCGTGGTCTCCACGGTCTCGTGCATCTACGGTCTCGGGGCGGCTGAAGAGTACCTCGAGGCAATGGTGGCGCTACAGGTGGGCCAGAGCATCCCGCGTGACGCGCTCATTCGCAAGTTTGTGGGCATGCAGTACCAGCGCAACGACGTCGACTTTTCGCGCGGCAAGTTTCGCGTGCGCGGCGACACCATCGAGATCATTCCCATGTACGAAGAGCTCGCCATCCGCATCGAAATGTTTGGCGATGAAGTTGAAGCGCTCTATGCCTTGCATCCCTTGACGGGGGATGTTGTGCGCGCGCTCGATGCCGTATCCGTGTTTCCGGC
Organism: Actinomycetota bacterium; assembly: GCA_013297625.1. Lineage (GTDB taxonomy): Bacteria > Actinomycetota > Actinomycetes > Actinomycetales > Microbacteriaceae > Microcella. Next base: position 607 of record JAAFHT010000105.1, read on the forward strand.
CACGCACTACGCGGCCTCGCCCGACACGATGCAGCGAGCGATCGTGACGATCAAAGAAGAGCTAGAGGTTCGCTTGGCTGAGCTCGAGCGCCAGGGTAAGTTGCTCGAGGCCCAACGCTTGCGCATGCGCACTACCTTCGACATCGAAATGATGGAACAGATCGGGTTCTGTAACGGCATCGAGAACTACTCGCGGCACATCGATGGCCGAGCGCCCGGTGAGCCTCCGAACTGTTTGCTCGACTACTTTCCCGAAGACTTCCTCGTCGTGATCGACGAGAGTCACGTGACCGTGCCGCAGATCGGCGCGATGTACGAGGGCGATGCATCCCGCAAGCGCACGCTCGTCGAGCACGGCTTCCGGTTGCCGAGTGCTCTCGATAACCGCCCGCTACGGTGGGAAGAGTTTCTGGATCGCACCGGCCAGAAGGTCTATCTCTCTGCCACACCCGGAAAGTACGAGCTGGGCATCACCGACTCGGTCGTCGAGCAGATCATTCGGCCCACCGGCCTCGTTGACCCCGCGATTGTGGTCAAGCCCAGCAAGGGGCAGATCGACGACCTGCTTGAGCAGATCAGACAGCGCACAGAACGCGATGAGCGCGTGCTCGTGACCACGCTGACGAAGAAGATGGCCGAAGAACTGACCGAGTTCTTTACGGAGGCCGGCGTGCGCGTGCGCTATCTGCACGCGGACGTCGACACGCTGCGTCGCGTTGAACTGCTGAGTGAGCTCCGCCAGGGCGTCTACGACGTGCTCGTGGGCATCAACCTGCTGCGTGAAGGTCTCGACCTGCCCGAAGTCTCGCTCGTTGCGATTCTCGACGCCGACAAAGAAGGCTTCTTGCGCTCGGCAACCTCGCTCATTCAGACGATTGGGCGCGCGGCCCGCAACGTCTCGGGTGAGGTTCACATGTATGCCGACGTCGTGACACCGTCGATGGCGAAGGCGATCGACGAGACCACCCGGCGCCGAGACCGGCAGATTGCCTACAACACTCAGAACGGCATCGACCCGACGCCGCTGCGCAAGAAGATCGCTGACATCACCGACCAACTCGTGCGCGAGGGTGCCGACACCGCCGAACTTCTGGCGAGTCGGGGCAATTCTCGCGCGACGGGAGGCAAGCGCGCGGCGACTCCGGCAATTCGTCGAGAAGGTCTCGCGGCAGCCGGAGCGACCGAACTCGAGTCAATCATCGCCGACCTCACTGCCCAGATGCTCACAGCGGCGGAAGAGCTTAAGTTTGAACTTGCAGCACGTCTCCGCGACGAAGTGCAAGACCTCAAGAAAGATCTGCGAGGCATGGTCGACGCGGGCCACGTGCGCTAAGGCACACCCACAGGGAGTGTGTCAGAGCCCCGGCCTAGAATGACCAGAGTGTCGGCGACCCCTCTTGAGACTGCTCCCCATCTGAGCGTGCGTGGTGCACGCGTCCACAACTTGCGCGATGTCGACCTCGTGATTCCGCGCGATGCGCTTGTGGTCTTCACGGGCTTGTCGGGCTCGGGCAAGAGCTCGCTCGCGTTCGACACGATCTTTGCTGAGGGCCAGCGCCGATACGTCGAGTCGCTCTCGGCCTATGCGCGCCAGTTTCTCGGCCAGGTTGATCGCCCCGACGTTGATTTCATTGAAGGGCTCAGCCCTGCGGTGTCGATTGACCAGAAGTCGACCAACCGCAACCCCCGCTCCACGGTGGGAACGATCACCGAGATCTACGACTACATGCGTCTGTTGTGGGCACGAGTCGGCATTCCACACTGCCCCGAGTGCGGCGAGCGCATCCAACGCCAAACGGTGCAACAGATCGCTGACGAGCTCATGACGCTCGAGACCGGCACGCGCTTTCAAGTGCTGGCTCCTGTCGTGAGCCAGAAGAAGGGTGAGTTCGTCGACCTGTTTCGCGAGCTCGCCGCCTCGGGCTACGCGCGTGCTGTCGTCGATGGTGAACAGATTCAGCTGAGCGAGCCTCCCGTGCTCAAGAAGCAAATCAAGCACGACATCGCCGTGGTGGTCGATCGCCTCGTTGCGAATGATGAAGCGTTGACTCGTCTCACCGACTCCCTTGAGACGGCTCTCGGGCTTACCGACGGTCTCGTCGTCATCGACTTCGTTGACCGTGAAGCGTCGGCGGCCGACCGCACCCGTACCTTTAGCGAACGGCTAAGCTGCCCCAACCGGCACCCTCTGCAACTCACCGAGATCGAGCCGCGCACGTTCTCGTTCAACGCGCCGTTCGGGGCGTGCGCCGTGTGTTCCGGTCTCGGAACCCGCATGGCGGTCGACGTCGACTTGTTGATCGGCGACCCGAGCCTGAGCCTCAACGACGGGGTGATTCTGCCCTGGAATCAGCAGGGTAAAGGTCTCTACAGCTACTTCCAGAAGCTATTGGCCGGGCTCGGGCGCGACCTCGACTTCTCGCTCGATACGCCCTGGGGAGAACTCGAGCAGAGCACTCAAGAGGCGATTCTTGAGGGCAACGACTTTGAGGTGCGGGTGAAGTGGCGCAACCGCTATGGCCGCGACGTCACCTACTCCACGGGCTTCGAAGGGGTCATTCCCTACATTGAGCGCAAGTACGCCGAGGCCGAAAGCGACTGGTCGCAGCAGCGCTTCGCCGAGTACTTGCGTGAAGTGCCGTGCTCAGAGTGCAACGGCGCGCGGCTCAAGCCCGAAGTGCTCGCCGTCACGGTTGACAGCCACAGCATTTCGGCGGTCGCCGAGCTCAGCCTGCTCGACGCCTATGCGTTCATGCAGACCATCACGCTGACGGAGCGAGAGGCATCGATCGCGGCCGCAGTGCTCCGCGAGATCCGCGCGCGGCTGGAGTTCTTGCTCGAAGTGGGGCTGGGCTACTTGAGCATGGCGCGAGCCGCCGGCACACTCTCGGGCGGCGAAGCGCAGCGCATCCGTCTCGCGACGCAGATTGGGTCTGGCCTCACGGGTGTGCTGTATGTGCTCGATGAGCCGTCAATCGGTCTTCACCAGCGCGACAATCGTCGACTCATCGACACGCTCGTCAAGCTCAAGAGTCTCGGCAACACGCTCATCGTTGTCGAGCACGATGAAGACACAATTCGCACGGCCGATTGGATCGTCGACATTGGCCCCGGGGCCGGAGAACACGGGGGCCGCGTTGTGCACAGCGGCTCCTACGCAGAACTCATCGCGAACCCCGCATCGATTACGGGCGACTACCTGGCCGGTCGCCGGCGGGTCGTTGACTCGATGACACGACGCGAGATCGACCCGAGCCGCATGCTCACGGTCGAGGGGGCCAAGGCCAACAACCTGCGCGACGTCACCGTCGACTTTCCGCTCGGGGCCTTCGTCGCGGTCACGGGCGTGAGTGGTTCGGGCAAGTCGTCGCTCGTGAACGACATTCTCTACAAGGTGCTGGCAAACAAACTCAACGGGGCTCGTCAGGTACCCGGCAAGCACGTTCGCGTTCACGGCCTTGAGCACCTCGACAAGGTCGTGCATGTTGATCAAGCTCCGATTGGTCGTACCCCTCGATCGAATCCGGCGACGTACACGGGTGTCTTCGACCGCATTCGTGCGCTCTTCGCTGAGACCACCGAGGCTAAGGCGCGCGGGTACTTGCAGGGCCGCTTCAGCTTCAACGTCAAGGGCGGTCGCTGTGAGAACTGTGCCGGCGACGGAACCATCAAGATCGAGATGAACTTCTTGCCCGACGTCTACGTGTCATGCGAAGTGTGCAATGGGGCCCGGTACAACCGTGACACGCTCACGGTGCACTACAAGGGCAAGAACATCGCTGAAGTGCTCGACATGCCGATTGAAGAGGCTGCAGCGTTCTTCGAGCCCATCTCGGCCATCCACCGTTTCTTGAAAACGCTCGTCGATGTCGGTCTGGGATACGTGCGTCTCGGGCAAAGCGCGACCACCCTCTCGGGTGGTGAAGCGCAGCGGGTCAAGCTGGCCACTGAACTGCAGAAGCGGTCGAATGGTCGCAGCGTTTATGTTCTCGATGAACCCACGACGGGCTTGCACTTTGAAGATGTGCGCAAGCTCTTGCTTGTGCTCAACGGACTCGTCGACAAGGGCAACACCGTCATCGTGATTGAGCACAACCTCGATGTCATTCGCGCAGCCGATTGGATCATCGATCTCGGTCCCGAAGGCGGTGCCGGGGGAGGCCAGGTTCTCGCGGTTGGCACTCCCGAACACATCGCTACTGTCGCCGAGAGCCACACGGGCTTCTTTTTGCGCGAATTGGTCGGAAGCGCGCCGACGCCTGCTGGGCGAACGAAGCGCTGAGATGACTCCGCGCGACGCATGGCGCCCCCAGCGCGGGGAGATTCCGACGGCGCCTGGCGTCTATCGCTTTACTGATGCAGACGGCCGTGTGCTCTACGTGGGCAAGGCCAACAATCTCCGCAACCGTTTGAGCAACTACTTTCAACCCCTGCACAGCTTGCATGAGCGAACCCGTCGAATGGTCACCACTGCCCAGGGCGTTGAATGGACCGTCGTCGGAAGCGAGCTTGAGGCGCTCTCCCTCGAGTACACCTGGATCAAGGAGTTCGCCCCGCCTTTCAATGTGAAGTTCCGCGACGACAAGACCTATCCCTATGTCGCGATCACACTGGCCGATCGAGTGCCAAGAGTCATGGTGACGCGAACCCGTGGAATCCCGGGCGCCCGCTACTTCGGGCCATACACCAAGGTCTGGGCGGTACGCGAGACCGTCGATCTCATGCTCAAGGCATTTCCGATGCGCTCGTGCAATGAGTCGACCTACAAGAGAGCGCAAGCGACAAACCGACCTTGTTTGCTCGGCGACATCGGCAAGTGTGCGGCGCCCTGTGTCGGACGCGTGAGCCCTGAAGAGCACCGCGGAATCGCTCTTGACTTCGCCTCGTTCATGGCGGGCAACGACGTTGGCTATGTGCGTGCGCTCAAGGGAGCAATGGCCGACGCGGCTCGCGAGCTCGACTACGAGTCTGCGGCACGCATCCGAGATCAAGTCGGTGCGCTCGAAACGGTCCTCGCCAAGAGTGCCGTCGTGCTCGATGACGACACCGATGTGGACATCTTCGGTATTGCCTACGACGAACTCGCCGCAGCCGTTCAGCTGTTCATCGTTCGCGGCGGCCGCATTCGCGGTGTTCGCGGCTGGGTCGTCGACACTGAGCTCGATGTCACCATGGCCGAACTCGTCGACACCGTGTTGCAGAACGCCTACGACGGCACCACGGCGCCCGCGCGGGAGGTCATCGTGCCCGCGGTGCCCGACGACGTCGGCGCCCTCCAGACGGTGCTCAGCGAAGCGCGACGCGAAGCGGGCGAACGCGGAGCCGTGGTCGTGAAAATCGCCCAGCGGGGCGAGAAAGCGGCGTTGGCTGAGACGGTGGCCACGAATGCGCTAGGCGCTCTCGTGCAGTACAAGACGCGTCGCAGCGGAGACTTCACGGCCCGCTCCCAGGCGTTGGCCGACATTCAAGAGGCACTCGGCCTTTCCGAAGCGCCCTTGCGACTCGAGTGCTTCGACGTGTCTCACTTCGGGGGAACGAATCCGGTAGCGTCAATGGTCGTCTTCGAAGATGGCCTGCCGCGCAAAGACCAATACCGCAAGTTCGCTATCGCC
>JAAFHT010000058.1:0-5779 GCA_013297625.1 Actinomycetota bacterium
GCGTGATTGTCGAAGCGGACGGGGAAGGTGTGCGCAACGGGAACGTGGTCAGGTATGACCCGTGGGGGCAACCGATCGACCCGGTCACGGGACGCATCGGTACAACGGCTGCGGATGATGCGGTGATCGATAACGCTGCAGGGGACGCGGACTATGCATTCGTGGGTGGGCATCGGAAGCTGTATGAACACCAAGGGTCGGTGGCCGTCATCGAGATGGGGGCGCGCGTGTCTGTGCCGTCACTGGGGCGGTTCCTCAGTGTGGATCCGGTTGAGGGTGGGGTGACGAATGCGTATGACTATCCGGCGGATCCGGTGAACAAGCTCGACTTGAGCGGTGAATGCGTCAAGAACGGCAAGTACGAGAACGGTCCTTGCGCTGGTTCCAATGCGTACAAGAAGAGGACGTTTGTCGGTCGCGGTGGGAGCGGCATGGTGGAGGGGATCGTTAGTGCCATGAAGAATCCGAAAGGGTGGCGACAGATCGGAGAGGGTCTGCGTGTTATTCGGAATACACCTCTAAGCACGGTTGGGCTTGCAACCGCGGCGATTTATGGTTCGACGTGCACAGGCATTGATGGCGCGATCCAAACCTGTTTCAGTAGTGCTTTTCCCGGAACCATGACTCTAGGCAATGTGATCATTTCCAACAATCGAGTCGTGCGGGGTGGCTTGCTGCTACACGAAACATCTCACGTAAATCAGAGCGCGATGCTCGGGAACGATGTTTACGGGCTCCTCTGGGTGGGCGGACTTATCCTCTCAGTGACCCTCGATAGTGAGCGTTATGAAAGAGTTGGCGGCGGTGGTTGCCTCAGCATCATTGAGTTATCAGCGGCACCGGGAGGGAACTACGAGCAATGTTGAGAAGAGTCGCATTGTCCTCGATGGTCGTGTTGGTGTGCGCTGGGTTATCGGGGTGCACCGCCGTGAGTCCCGTTGAAATCTCAGTGGTGGGGGGCAATGTGGTGATTGTCTCTTGCGATGGCGACTCAATGAAGAGTCTCGAGATCTACCAGTTCGAAGCGGGGCGCGAGAATGATGAGGCATGGAGCTTGTTGGGCACTAGATCGTCTGTGCTAACGCTCTCCCCGGGGGTTCCAATCGATTTGGGCTCAGATGAGGCCTTCAGGCCGTCTGAGGTGCAACCGTCACTCGAACCGGGAACCCTTTATTCGGTTGAGTTCACGAGTTCAACCGGAGTTTTTGAGAGTTCAACGTTCAGGGCACCAGATTCTGGCCTCACAGAAGGGGTTTGGTTGCGCACTGATGGGATTACCTCTGAGGAGCCGTGCGCTGGGTAGTCAGAAGAGCGTTCGAGGGCTGGGCCAAAGCCAAGCATCCCGACGGGCATCCAAAACCGGCCCGCACTACTAGGAAGGCGTGCGGCCACGAGCTGCGCATCCGCAGTGCCTCGCTCTTCAGCACCGTGCCGCACGGATGCAGCCGCCGTGGCCGCAAAGAACGTCAGCCGCATTGAAGCCCACAAGAGCAAGCGGCTGGTCTAAACCGAGAGCTACGATGTCGCCCTCGATCTGAGGAAGGACGAGACCTCATACTGGTAATGAGTCGACAGTCGAGGCGTGGGCTTCTCCCTCGAGCGGCAGCGCTCGTCGCGTTCACAATGCTTCTCGCTGGTTGCGTGCCAGAACCGGAGATTTACGCTCGAAGCGGCACCGACGGTCTCGTCTTTCGCGTCTGCGGACCAGGCGTGCTCGAGTCACTCGAGGTAGAGGTTCTTCCCCGCTCAGCTCCGGTGTCAGATGGATACGCGACGGCCTGGTTAGTCGTCGGCGAAGTCGACGTGTCTTCGTCGATCGACATCGTCTACGGTGTCGTTCCGACAGGAGGAACGGTTTCCGCTCCGGCCGAGGCCTTGTCTCTGGAAGAACAGGATCTTCTCGTGACCGCCGTCATTTCACGCCCCGATGGAGTTGGGCCCCGACAAATGTCAGCGTCGTTTCTCGCCGCTAATCCCCTAGATGGATCGTGGCGCGAACAGTCCGGGGCAGCGGTTGACGCCCCGTGCGGCTGAGCTGACAGAGGTCACCGCACAAGACGTCTGCTTCGGCCGACACGAATGACGGTTGGGCGGCAGCTTTTCGGCTGACCCGTTCCGGGTTCTGTGGAGTGACCGGTGTGTTCCAGCGGCGACCTGCTCGCCAACTGAAGCCGCACTACGCTGAAGGCGTGCGGCCACGAGCCGCGCATCCACAGTCCCGTGCTCATCAGCACCGTGCCGCAAGGAGGCAGCCGCCGTGCCCGCAGAGAACCTGACCCGCGTTGAAGCCCACGAGCGCAAGCGGCTGGTCGAGACCGAGAGCTATGACGTCACGCTCGATCTGACGACGGGCGATGAGGTGTTTCGCTCGACGTCGACCGTGACGTTCAGCGCCACGGCGGGGTCGAGCACGTTCATCGATGCGATCACGCGCTCGGTGCACAGTGTCACGCTCAATGGGGTCGAGCTTGATGCGGCGGCGGTGGCTGACGGCACGCGCATCCAACTCGATGGGCTTCCCGCACACAACGTGCTGACGGTCGTGGCCGACCACGAATACACCAACACGGGCGAGGGCCTGCACCGCTTCGTCGACCCCGTCGACGGCGAGGTCTACCTCTATTCGCAGTTCGAGGTGCCCGACAGCCGCCGCGTGTTTGCGGTGTTCGAGCAGCCCGACCTCAAGGCGACCTTCCGGTTCACGGTCACCGCGCCGGCCGCGTGGGTGGTTGTGTCGAACGCTCCCGTCGAGACCCGAACCGAGAGTGGCGACGCCGCCACGACGGTGTTCGCCGAGACGCAGCGCATCTCGAGCTACATCACCGCGATCATCGCGGGCCCCTACCAGAGCGTGCACAGTGAGCTGACGAGCAGTGATGGGCGCAGCATCCCGCTCGGCATCTATGCGCGCGCGAGCCTCTTCGAGTTTCTCGACTCTGACTACATCTTCGACATAACGCGCAAGGGTTTCGACTACTTCGAGTCGAAGTTCGGCTACGCCTACCCCTTCGAGAAGTACGACCAGCTGTTCGTGCCCGAGTTCAACGCCGGCGCGATGGAGAACGCGGGGGCGGTGACCTTCACCGAGGTCTACGTCTTCCGCAGCAAGGTCACCGACGCGGTGAAAGAGCGCCGCGTCGTCACGATCTTGCACGAGCTCGCCCACATGTGGTTCGGCGACCTCGTGACCATGAAGTGGTGGAACGACCTGTGGCTCAACGAGTCGTTTGCCGAATGGGCGTCGACGATCGCCACCGCCGAGGCCACCGAGTGGCACGAAGCGTGGACGACCTTTCAAGCCATGGAGAAGAGCTGGGCCTACCGCCAAGACCAGCTGCCCTCGACGCACCCCGTCGTCGCGACCATCAACGACCTCGAAGACGTGCAGGTCAACTTCGACGGCATCACCTACGCCAAAGGCGGCAGCGTGCTCAAGCAGCTCGTGGCCTGGGTGGGCATCGACGCGTTCTTCGCGGGCGTCGGCCAGTACTTCCAGAAGCACGCCTGGGGCAACACCGAACTCACCGACCTGCTGAGCGAGCTCGAGGCGACGAGCGGGCGCGAGCTCAGCTCGTGGTCGAAGCTGTGGCTCGAGACCGCGGGCGTCAACACCCTGCGCCCCGAGCTCACGGTCGACGACGCCGGAGTCATCACCGCCTTCTCCGTGCTGCAGAGCGCGCACCCCGATTACCCGACGATTCGCCCGCACCGCATGGCAATCGGCTTCTATGGCCTCGTGGATGGTGCGCTCACGCGCACCCACCGCCTCGAGCTCGACGTCGATGGCCCGCGCACTGACCTGCCCGAGTTGGTGGGCATGGATCGCCCCGCGCTGATCTTGCTCAACGACGACGACCTCGCCTACGCGAAGATCCGTCTCGACGACGCCTCACTCGCTGTGGCCATCGAACACCTCAGCAAGATCGAGAACCCGCTCGCGCGCTCGCTCGTGTGGGGTTCGGCGTGGGATTCGACGCGCGACGCCGAAACCGCCCCGCGCGACTACGTGCGCCTCGTGCTCGGCAACATCGCGAGCGAGACCGAGTCGACCACGGTGCGCACGACGCTCATGCAGCTGCTGACCGTGGCGCGCGTCTACGTCGACCCCGCGGCACGGCCCGGAATCATCGCCGAGATCGGCGACGCGCTGTGGGCACTCGCCCAGTCGGCCGAAGCGGGCAGCGACAGCCAGTTCCAGTTCGTCAAGTTCTTCGCGAATATCGCGAGCACTCCCGCGCACGTCGAGACGCTGCGCGGGCTGCGCGACGGGTCGGTCACGCTCGACGGCGTGGAGATTGACACCGACCTCGAGTGGGAGCTGCTCGAAGGGTTGGCGCTCAATGGCGCAGCATCCCGCAGCGACATAGAGGCGGCCCTCGAGCGCGACAACACCTCGAACGGCCAGCAAGCGGCCGCCCGTGCTGCGGCGGCACTGCCGAGCGCCGACGACAAGCTCGCGGCGTTCGACTCGCTCGTCGCCCGCGACGAACTGCCGAACGTGATCGTGCGCATGACGACGATGGGCTACACGCACGTCAACGACCCCGGCTCGCTCGAAGGGCTCGTGCAGCCCTACTTCGACATGCTCACCGAGGTGTGGTCGAGCCGCACGCACGCGATCGCCGAATACATCATGCTGGGTCTCTACCCTGCGCCCCTGGCCTCGCAAGGCCTCGTGGATGCGACGCGCACGTGGCTCGACGCCAACAGCGAGGCCTCCCCCGCCCTGCGGCGCCTCGTGACCGAGAACCTCGCGGGCGTCGAGCGTGCCCTCGCGGCCCAGGCGCGCGACCGGGTGTAGTCGCTACGCCGCGGTCGCTGCCCTCACTAGTAGAGGGCGACGACCGCGGCCACGAGCACAATCGCCGCGACGGCCGGGGCGATTGACAGCAGTCGGCGACGCTGTGTGGTCAGTGCTGCCACGTCGGCCAAATCGGCCAGCAGGCGCATAAGCGCCGCAACCAGGCCGACAAGCGGTGAGAACGCCATGAGCGCCGCGCAGCTAATCACGACTATGCCCCGACTGAGACCTGCGAGAGCCTCTCGTGCGGGACTGACACCGAGCGCCGTCGCGTGACCGCCGAGCCCGAGTTCAGCACGCTGCGCGGCCAGCATGGCCAGTGCGCGTGTCGGATAGACCGGCCTCCGAAGCCCCGAGGTAAGGGCCGACTGCTGCCATGCACCCTCAACGAGGGTCCAGGCGGTGAGCCCAAGTGCGACGGTGATCAGCCAAGGCGACCCACCGAAGGTCTGTGCCGTAGTCATCGTCACGTAACCAACCACAACGATCGACGTCACGACGACAGACTGCTGCACCATCGGGCTCATCAGCGCGAGACGCGAGCCGACCAGCAGTGACGTGCATACGCTCAGTGTGGCCCCGACGGCAATGCCGATGCTGATCCCTACGGCCACGACCGAAAACGGGAGATTCTCCGAGGGCGCCTGTAGGTCCAGGCCGAGCAGAGTGACAAACATGATGGTCATGAGGGCGACGATCCCTAACGAAGCCAAGAGCACGGTCGTGCGCCCCATCGCCTTCAGGTCAATGCCGAGAAACGCTGCGCGTTGATCAGGCGTCCAGGTGTCGTCGATCTGCGTCGAGAATTGCGCGATCACACGAGCATCCAACGGCACACTCCATTCCCCAGGCTTACCGAGAGTCTAGGCAGAGTCTGATCTGGGGGCGGTCGCTAAGCTGACACCACGATGGGCGATTTCGACTGGGCAGCACTCTGGGCGACGATCGGCAGCTTTCTGACGACCTACGAGGCGCCGT
>JAAFHT010000058.1:5789-13685 GCA_013297625.1 Actinomycetota bacterium
TGTCGGCGCCGTGATTTTGCGCTGGGTGCTCATTGTGGTCATCCACCGCGTCGTCGAGCGCGTTGTCTCGGGCGTCAAGAAAGCGCAGAACGTCGACGACACCGTCGAGCTCAGCGCATCCCCCTTGCACGCCGTTCGTGTCGTGCAGCGCACGCGCACGATGGGCACGGTGCTCAACAACCTCGTCACGTGGGCGATCGTCGCGGTGGCGATCGTGCTCGTGCTCAGTGAGCTGAACTTCTCGGTCACAGCCCTTATCGCCTCTGCCGGAATCTTGGGCGCTGCCCTCGGCTTTGGCGCGCAAAACGTGGTCAAAGACATGCTCAATGGCCTCTTCATGGTCTTCGAAGACCAGCTGGGCGTCGGCGACATCGTCGAACTGCAGTCGACGCAAGGCCCCGTGAGTGGCGTCGTCGAGATCGTGGGCGTGCGCGTCACGCAAGTGCGCGACGTCGGCGGAGTGCTCTGGTACGTGCGCAACGGCGAGATCATCAACGTCGGCAACAAGTCGCAGGGGTGGGCGCGCGTCATCATCGACCTTCCCGCGCCCTACACCTCTGACGTCGACGCGGTGCAGCGCGTGCTGCTCGACACGGCCAACGCCATGGCCGCCGAGCCCGAGTTCAAGCGCAAAGTGCTCGAACCGCCCGAGATTTGGGGAATCGAGTCGATCTCGGCAGAGGCCCTCGTCATTCGACTCGTCATGAAGGTGCGATCGGGCGACCAGTTCGACATGGCACGGGCGTTGCGCCTGCGCCTCAAGCTCGCGCTCGACGAGATGGGCGTGGCCGTGCCCTCGCTCAACCGCATCGTCATGGATGGCATCGACGCCCGCGAAGCCGCGCGCGCCAGCCGCCGCCCCGTCACCCCGCCCGAAGACAGCGACCTGTGACCGAGAGTCCCAGCTTCTTCGAGCAGGTGGGAGGCCACGAGACTTTCGAGCGGCTCGTCCGCCGCTTCTATGCGGGCGTCGCGGCCGACCCCGTGCTCAAGCCCATGTACCCCGAGGGCGACATGGAAGGCGCCATCTGGCGACTCACCGCATTTCTTGAGCAGTATTGGGGCGGGCCGGGCACCTACAGCGAGCAGCGAGGGCATCCGCGATTACGGATGCGCCACAACCCTTTTCACATCAACCCCGATGCGCGCGACCGGTGGCTCGGCCACATGCGCTCGGCCGTCGAGAGCCTCGCCCTCGCTCCCCTGCTCGAAGCCACGCTGTGGGATTATCTTGAGAGAGCCGCGTTTTCTATGGTCAACACGTTCGAGGAGACCCCATGACCGATCCCGCCGTTCCGTCGACGCCTGCCGGCTGGTACCCCGACCCCGCCGGAGGTGCGCAGCGCCGCTGGTGGGATGGCATGCAGTGGACCGACCACTTTGAGACGCCCTACTCGACGGCCGCCGCTGCCCTCCCCGAGAAGGCCCCCGAGGGCACCGACCCCTACACGACGTGGATCTGGCCGCTCATGGTCATTCCCGTGCTTCAACTGCTCTCGATCTTCTTGATCGACTGGGAACAAGTCATCGTTACGTCGCTCACCGACGAGAGCGCCGCCGCCCAACTCGACATCGTCACGGCCCCGGGATACCTCGCCGTCACTGCCCTCGGGTGGATCACCAACATTCTGTTCGTGCTCTTCGCGTTCCTCGACTGGCGCGAGCTGCGCCGCCGCGAGGTGCCGCGTCCGTTCCACTGGGCGTGGTCGTTCTTGGTGCTCGCGAGCGCCTGGCCCGTCTACCCCATCGGCCGCGCCATCGTGGCTCGCCGCCGCACGGGTCGAGGCATGGCGTCGCTGTGGTTCACGATCGCCACGATCGTGCTCGGCATCATCGTGACGATCGGGCTCGCGGTCTACATCGTGCAGTTCGCGTTCACGAACGTCGACCTCACCAACCTCGCCCCCTAGGCGGCGCGCCGCGTCAGCCCTCATCGCCCCGTTCGAGGAGACCCCATGACCGACCCCGCCGTTTCGTCGACTCCCGCCGGGTGGTATCCCGACCCCGCTGGCAGCGCTCAGCGCCGTTGGTGGGATGGAACGAAGTGGACCGACTCGCTCGAGACTCCGTACTCCCCGGCCGCCGCGGCCCAGGCCTTGCGAGCGCCCGAGGGCACCGACCCCAACACTCCGTGGATTTGGCTCATCGTCTTCTTGCCGTTGTTGCCCAGTCTCGGCTTGTTCTTTATCGACTGGTCGGGCTACGTCGAGAACCTGCTGGCTGACCCCACGGGCCTGAGCGTCTACGGCTTCTTGCTGTCTCCCGGATACCTGGTCTCGATCGTGCTCAGCTGGGTGACGACCGGCCTCGTCATTTGGTTCGCGTATCTCGACTGGCGCGAACTGCAACGGCGGGGCGTTCCTCAGCCCTTTCACTGGGCCTGGATCTTCTTGATGTTCGTCGTGAGCTACACGGTCTACACGATTGGCCGCGCGGTCGTCGCGAACCGCCGCACCGGCACGGGTCTCTCGGTCATGTGGGCGTCGATCGCCTCAATTGTCGCGTCGATCGTCATCACCATTGGCGCACTTATCGTCATGTCGATCGAGATGTTCAACGCCGTCTCCTCGATGACCTTCGCGCCATGACCTCTGACGCGATCATCGCCGGCGCGGGCCTCGCGGGCCTCGTGGCAGCCGCGGAGCTCGTGGATGCGGGCAAGCGCGTCACGATCGTCGACCAAGAGCCCGAGGCCACGTTCGGCGGGCAGGCGTGGTGGTCGTTCGGTGGGCTGTTCTTGGTCGACAGCCCCGAGCAACGACGGATGGGCATCCGCGACTCGCTCGATCTTGCTCGCCAAGACTGGGCGGGCACGGCGGGCTTCGACCGGGCCGAAGACGACCAGGCGCGAGCCTGGGCCGATGCCTACCTCGAGTGGGCCGCGGGCGAGAAGCGCGCGTGGCTTAAGCAGAAGGGCATCGGGCTGTTTCCGGTCGTCGGTTGGGCCGAGCGCGGCGGCGACACGGCCACGCGGCACGGCAACTCGGTGCCGCGCTTTCACATCGTGTGGGGCACGGGCCCGGCGATTCTCGAGCCCTTCGTCGCGACGGTGCGTCGAGGGGTGGATGCCGGCCTCGTCACCCTGCTCTTCCGTCACCGGGTCGACGCCCTGACCGTGACCGACGGTCGAGTGGTCGGCGTGAGTGGCAGCGTGCTCGCCCCCGACTCGGCGGAGCGGGGCGCGCCCTCGAACCGCGACGTCGTCGGTGAGTTCAGCCTCGAGGCGAGCGCAGTCGTCATGGCCACGGGCGGCATCGGCGGCAACCACGATCTCGTGCGCGCGGCCTGGCCCGAGCGGCTCGGCACGGCTCCGCAGCGCATGGTGAGCGGCGTGCCCGCGCACGTTGACGGCCGCGGGCTTGGCATCGCCGAAGCCGCCGGCGCTCGGCTGGTCAACGGTGACCGCATGTGGCACTACGTCGAGGGCATCCAGAACCACTCCCCCGTGTGGGAGAAGCACGGCATTCGCATCTTGCCCGGTCCCTCGAGCTTGTGGCTCGACGCGACGGGTCGCCGCCTGCCGACTCCGCTCTTTCCGGGCTTCGACACGCTCGGCACGCTCGCCCATTTGCGCACGACGGGCCACGACCACAGCTGGTTCGTCACGACGCAGTCGATCATCGAGAAAGAGTTCGCACTCAGCGGCAGCGAGCAGAACCCCGACCTCACGGGCCGCAGCGTGCGCGAGCTGCTGCGCCAGCGGCTCGGCAAGGGGGCAACCGAACCCGTCGAGCGCTTCAAGCGTGACGGCGCCGACTTCATCGTCGCCGCAACTGTCGACGAACTCGTCACGCGCATGGCAGCCCTCGAACCGGATGCCCCGCTCGACGTCGCTCGCGTGCGCGACGAGATCGCCGCGCGTGACCGCATGCTCGACAACGAGTTCGGCAAAGACGCCCAGTTGACGGCCATTCGCGGCGCGCGGAAATACCGCGGCGACAAGCTCATCCGCGTCGCGCCCCCGCACCGACTGACCGACCCGAAGCACGGCCCGCTGATCGCCGTGCGCTTGCACGTGCTCACGCGCAAGAGCCTCGGCGGCGTGCAGACCGACCTCGACTCGCGCGCGCTCGGCGCCGATGGCACGCCGATTCCCGGGCTCTACGCCGTGGGTGAGACGGCGGGCTTCGGCGGCGGCGGCATGCACGGCTACCGCTCGCTCGAAGGAACCTTTCTCGGCAGCTGCCTGCACACGGGGTTGCGCGCGGGGCGCGCGATCGCGCGGCTCTAGCTGCTTAGCTGCTCAGACTCCACGCGTTCTGCTTGACGAGCACGTGGCCGCGCTGCGTGCTGAGGCGCACCCACGTGCCGGTCGCGAACTGCTGAACGAAGTCATCGCCAAGAAAGCCCAGACTCTCGAGCGCAAACGCCGCGCCCGCGGGCAAGTGATCGGCCTCGGGCAGCGGGCGACCCCACACTTCGCTGCGCACCCGATGCACGATCTGCTCGCCCGTGCCCTCGGGAATCGCGGCGGCAACCTCTTCGATTCCCGCGCGCGCGGCGGCCGCGAAGGTCGAGGGGCCGATCGGCGCCATGCGTTGCCATCCCCCGCGCGGTGGGGTGATGCCCGCCCACACGATCGTGCTCACCGCTGCAGGGAAGCCCACCGTCACGGCGGTGCCGATGGGTGCGTCGTCGGGGGTTGAGGCGAGCGCAGCATCCACTCTCGCCTGCAGTGACCGCATCGGCACGACGACGTCGAAGGTGCGCTCACCCTCGGCCGTGGGGCTCAAGGCGAGGGTGCGCAGGCCCAGCACCGTGGGGCCACGGTCGAGCAAACCCTTGGGCGTGAGCACGGCGACATAGGCGGCCAGAACGCCGCCATCGGCAATGAGGCGCACGGCGCCCGCCTCATCGAGGCGCAGAGCGCGCGCGAGAAGAACAGAGAGGTCGTGCGCGGCGGGCACGGTCGAGAGCGCGAACGCGGTGTTCATCGCTCCATAGACTACGCGTGTGACCGACGCCCTTCACGACCCCGTTGCCGACATGCTCACGGCGCTGACGCTCACGAGCACGGGCGCTCGCACGCGCGAAGACATCTTCACGGCGCCGAGCCTCTGGACCCCGCAGCGCCGCGTTTTTGGCGGGCAAGTGGCCGCGCAAGCTGTGCTCGCCGCCATGCGCACGGTCGAGGCTGATCGCTTCATCCACTCGATGCACGGCTACTTCTTGCGGCCCGGCGACGACGAACAAGACATCACGTTCTCGGTCGACCGCATTCACGACGGCCGATCGTTCTCGACACGGCGCACGCAGGCCTACCAAAACGGCGAGCCGATTCTCTCGATGATCGCGAGCTTTCAAGACGTCGACCCGGGGCTCGAGCACCAGGCCGAGATGCCGGCGGGCATTCCCGACCCCGACGAGCTGCCCAGTGCGCGAGACATTCTCGGCCCCATCGATCACCCCGTCGCGCAATACTGGGCCAACAGTCGACCGTTCGATCTTCGACACGTGGATGCCCCCGTCTACTTCGCCCCCGGCCCCGAAGCCGTGGCGCACCAGGCCGTATGGTTCCGCAGCACCTCGCCCCTGCCAGACGACGAAAATCTGCACCGCGCCGCACTCGCCTACGCGAGCGACTACACGATTCTCGAACCGATCATGCGGCGTCACGGCGCCACCTGGGCCACCCCCGGGCTCAAGATGGCGAGCCTCGACCACGCCATGTGGTGGCACCGCTTCGCGCGCGTCGACGACTGGCTGCTCTACGTGCAAGAGTCGCCGAGCGCGCAAGGCGGGCGCGGCCTCTCGCTCGGGCGCATCTTCACGCGCGAGGGCGTTCTCGTCGCGAGCGTCGCGCAAGAAGGCATGGTGCGCATTCCCCAGGGCTGAGCCGCGGGGGTAACGGCAACCTCGCGCCACTACCATCGACGCGTGCGCCTTGCCCCCGCTCTTCCCACCGATCGACTCGATCGCTCGCAATACGAACTTGTCGTCGACGAGCGATTCACCGGCGCTGCGCTCGACACCTCGCGCTGGGTGCCGCACTACTTGCCCCAGTGGAGTAGTCCTGAGCGCTCGGCGGCGCGCTACTCGCTCGAGGCCCCTGACTCGAGCAGCCCGGGGCTCACCCTGCGCATCGACCACGACCAAGAGGCGTGGAGCCCCGAGTTCAACGGCGAACTTCGCGTGTCGAACCTGCAGACCGGAGCACGCTCGGGTGAGGTGGGCAGTGGCTCGGGCCAGCATCCGTTTCGCGAGGGCCTGCTCGTGCGCACAGCCCAGCTCGACCAGCGACTCTGGTTGCCGCACTACGGACTCATCGAGGTCAACCTGCAGCCCAGCACCCACCCGAGGGCACTCACGGCCCTGTGGTTGATCGGCTTCGAGCACGTTCCCGAGCAGTCGGGCGAACTGTGTGTCGTCGAGATCTTTGGCCGCGACATCCGCCCCGACGGGTCAGCGCTCGTGGGTGTCGGCATTCATCCGTTTGGCGACCCCACGTTGCGCGATGACTTCGCGCAGGTCGAGACAACGGGCGAGGTGCGTACTGGGCGCACCTATTCGGTCGAGTGGATGCCCGGCGCAGCCCGCTTCTACATCGACGACGAGCTCGTGGCCGAAGCCGACCAGTCGCCCGCCTACCCCCTGCAACTCATGCTCAACCTCTACGAGTTGCCCGACGAGTCGACGCGCGAACCCGACGACTACCCGCTCACGGCCACGGTGTCGTTCGTGCGCGAGTGGCAGCGCATCGGGCGGTAGCGCGCGGCTGGTTACTGCTGCCGAAACGCCAGGGGTTCGTCGACGAAGGGCGTCCACGCTTCGCGCTCGTCGTCGGTGATGCGCCGGGGCGCGCCCGTCTCGCGCTCGGCGAGCACGATCGTCGTTGCCGCCCGCACATAGAGCGTGCGCGGCTCGTGCCCCGCGGGGCTGTAGACCTCGTAGCAGACCTGCAGGCTCGCGCCGCCGAGCTTGCCGATCCACAGTTCAACATCGAGCGGCTCGCGGTGGTACGGAATCTGCTCGCGATACTCGATCTGCTGAGCAGCGATGAGCGTGACCGAGTCAGCGCCGGGCCCCGTCGTGAGCACCGCTGTCGGCGCACCATTCGTTCCCCCGCCCCAGAAGGCGGCGATACGCGCCTCTTCGAGCAGCGTAAACATGCGCGCGTTGTTGACGTGCGCATAAGCATCGAGGTCGCTCCACCGCAGCGAAATCGCGACGTGAAGGCGCGTCATCGGCGCTGTGCGACGTGAAGGCGCGACATGGAAGTCGACCGCCTAGTCGCGCGTCAGCTTGCGATACGCCGAGCGGTGCGGCTTCGCGGCCTCAGGGCCAAGGCGCTCGATCTTGTTCGCCTCGTAGGCCTCGAAGTTGCCCTCGAACCAGTGCCAATAGCTCGGGTTCGCCTCGGTGCCCTCGTAGGCGAGGATGTGCGTGGCGATTCGGTCGAGAAACCACCGGTCGTGGGTGATGACCACGGCGCAACCGGGGTATTCGAGCAGCGCGTTCTCGAGGCTGCCGAGGGTTTCGACATCGAGGTCGTTGGTCGGTTCGTCGAGCAGCAGCAGGTTGCCGCCTTGCTTGAGCGTGAGCGCGAGGTTGAGGCGGTTGCGCTCACCACCCGAGAGCACGCCGGCCTTCTTTTGCTGGTCGGGGCCCTTGAAGCCGAACTGCGAGACGTATGCCCGCGACGGAATCTCGGTCTTGCCCACCTGGATGTAGTCAAGGCCGTCGCTCACGACTTCCCACAGGGTCTTGTTGGGGTCGATGCCGCCTCGGCTCTGGTCGACGTACGAGATGTCGACCGTCTCGCCGATCTTGAGCGTGCCCGAGTCGAGCTCTTCGAGCCCCACAATCGTCTTGAAGAGCGTGGTCTTGCCCACACCGTTGGGGCCGATGATGCCCACGATGCCGTTGCGCGGCAGCGTGAACGACAGCCCGTCGATG
>JAAFHT010000137.1 GCA_013297625.1 Actinomycetota bacterium
CTCAACCGTGCGGGCCGCGCCCGAACGGGAAATCTTGGGTGAAAGAAAGGTCTTTCGCCGAAACTGTTCTGTTGTGGTCGGCCGCGCCCCCGGTATCGAGTGCTGCGCTGGCTGACGCTGGCAGTGTTGACCCTGTCACGGTCGAAGCACTGCCGCCCCACGTGCCCTGTCACGGCGGTGTGGCTGAGGAAACTGGCTATTCCCCGCGGTCGCGGCAATCGGTGCCGCAATACTGGTCTGGTAACGCCCAGAAAGCTTGTCTGTCTGTCATCACGAGCGCGGCTGGCGACGACTGGCCCTCATTATCGCACGGACTCGCCATCTCAGGACCTTCGACCCCACCGAAGGCCTCGCGAGGTCGCGATAATTGACGAGTGACCACCACTGACAGCGCTGCCCTCGAGAACCCCTATGCCACCCGCCGCCCCATCGGCATGGGCATCTTTCTGATCCTCACGGGCGCCATCGGCTGGTTCGGCGCGATGCAACTCATCACCGAACGCGTGCGCTTGCTGCTCGACCCCGAGTACACGCTCAATTGCGACATCAACCCGCTCATCTCGTGCGGCAACGTCATGTCATCGTGGCAAGCGTCACTACTGGGCTTCCCGAATCCTCTGCTGGGGGTTGCGGGCCTGGTTGCCCCGATCGCAGTCGGTGTCGCCCTGCTCGCTGGCGCGCGCTTCGACCGCTGGTTCTGGTGGGCCTTCGTGACGGGCGTTGCGGGAGCCTTCGTCTTCATTCACTGGCTCTTCGACCAGGCGGTCTACCAGATCGGCGCGCTGTGCCCGTGGTGCATGCTCGTGTGGCTCATGGTCATCCCGATGTTCTGGGTGTTGCTGCTCTGGAGCCTGACGACACAGAAGCTCACCGACAACGCGCGCGCCCAGCGGTTCGCCGCCGCCGTGTGGCCGTTCACCTGGGTCATCGTGCTCGCGAACCTCGTGGCGATCGCCGTGGCGATTCTCGTGCAGTTTCCGACGCTGATCAGCGTGCTGCTGGGCTAGGCACCCGGTCGGTTAGGCGAACCAGAGCGCGAGTTCGCGCGCCGCGCTCTCGGGCGAGTCGGAGCCGTGCACGAGGTTCTGCTGAACCTTGAGGCCCCAGTCGCGACCGAGGTCGCCGCGAATCGTGCCGGGCGCGGCCGTCGTCGGGTCGGTTGTGCCCGCGAGCGACCGGAAGCCTTCGATGACGCGGTTGCCCGCGACGCGCGCAGCGACAACAGGGCCCGACTCCATGAACTCCATGAGCGGCTCGTAGAAGGGCTTGCCCTCGTGCTCGGCATAGTGCGCGGCGAGCAGGTCGCGGTCGGGCTGCACGAGCGCCAAGTCCACCAGCTGGTAGCCCTTGGCCTCGATGCGGCGAAGAATCTCACCCGTGAGGTTGCGGGCGACGCCGTCGGGCTTGATGAGAACGAGGGTTTCTTCGACCGTGGTCGTCATGAGGGCTCCTTGAGTGCGGGGTGAGGGATGGGGGTTCGGGATGCGCGGGTGTGCGTCAGGCGGTCGCCGCACGCTTCGCGGCGTCGAGCTGGGTGCCCTTGACGAAGCAGTAGATCCAGAATCCCACGAAGATGGCCGCCGTGACGGCCGCGAGAAACTCGATGAACCCCGTCGAGAGCAGCACGACCTGCAACACGTGGCCAAACCACACGCCCCAGCGGTAGCGCACCACGCGCGTCGCGATGAGCAACAGCAGCACCAACACCGCGCCACCGCCAAACACGACACCCGAGGGCAGCACGCCGAGGCCGTTGATCGCGAGGGTGCCGAAGATGACCGCGAGCACCTCCATGCCCAGGGTCACGGTGAGGAGCGACTCGAGGGCGCCGCGCTCGCGCTTGGGGCGGCGGGCGGGCGAGTCGGGGGCAGCGGTGGTGTCGGTCACAGCATCCAATTCTGCTCGCGTGCGATGAGCATCGCCTGACCGACCAGGGTGATCGAGCCCGTGACGAGAATCGCATCGTTGGGGCCCGCCTCGTCACGCGCCTCGGCGAGAGCGACGGCAAGGTCGGGCTCGATGCGCACACGGTCAGGGCCCGCGACGGCGGTGACGGTTTCGGCGAGCTCGTCGGCATCGACCGCGCGCACCGAGTCAGAGCGCGTCACGATGAAGCGGTCGACGATGGGGTCGAGCGCCTCGATGATGCCGCGGTCGTCTTTGTCGGCGAGCACGCCCACGATGGCCGTGATCGAGTCGAACGCGAACGACTGCATGAGGGCGCGGCCGAGAGCTTGCGCACCGTGCGGGTTGTGGGCCGCGTCGACGAGCACGCTCGGCTCAATGCCAATGAGCTGCAAGCGTCCGGGGCTTGTGACCGTGGCAAAGCCCTCGGCGAGCACGTCATCGGCGAGGCGCTGCGTGCCATCGCCGAGAAACGACTCCACGGCGGCAATCGCGACGGCGGCATTGTGCGCCTGGTGTTCGCCGAAGAGCGGCACGAAGATGTCGCGATACTCGCCGGCACGACCCCGCACATCGATGAGTTGGCCGCCGACCGCGAGGCGGGCATCCGTCAGCGCAAAGCCCACCTCTTCGGCGACCACATCAGACTCATTGTGCGCGGCCGCATTCATGAGTTCGATCATGGCCGTGGCGTCTTGCACCGCGGTCACGACGGTGGCGGCGGGCTTGACGATTCCGGCCTTGGTGCGGGCAATCTCGGCCACCGTGTCGCCGAGAAAGCGCGTGTGATCAAGCGCGATAGGCGTGAACACCGCGACATCACCGTCGGCGACGTTCGTCGAATCCCACTCGCCGCCCATGCCCACCTCGATGACGGCAACGTCGACAGGCGCGTCAGCAAAGCTCGCGTAGGCGAGCGCCGTGAGCGCCTCAAAGTTGCTGAGCGCGGGCTCGCCGTTCGCCGCCAACTCGGCGTCGACCATCACGAGGTACGGCGAAATGTCGTCCCAGTTATCGGCGAGTGCGCGATCGGCGATGGGCTCGCCGTCGATCACAATGCGCTCGTTGAGCCGCAGCAAGTGTGGACTCGTGAGCAGGCCCGTGCGCAGCCCATAGGCTCGCAGCAGGCTTTCGATCATGCGCGCTGTCGAGGTCTTGCCGTTCGTGCCCGTAATGTGCACAATCGCGAAGCTGCGCTGTGGGTCGCCGAGAAGCTCAACCGCGCGACGCGTCGCCTCGAGGCGCGGCTGAGGGCTCGCCTCGCTGCCGCGAGAGATGAGCGCGGCGTGCACCGCATCGGCGGCCGCGCGGTCGTCGGCCGCCTGCCGGTTAGCGCCACTCATGCGCGCGCCACCGAGACCGTGACGGATGCCCCCTCACCCACAGCGGTCGAGTCACCGTCGCCCGCGGCGCCCACGTGCAGCGTCGTGGCAAGGGTCTCGCCGCTGATGAGCTCGCGGTGCGCCTCAATCGCGGCAACGGCCGCAGCGTCGTCAGAGCCGAGCGTCAGCGCGATGCGGTCGCTCACGTCGAACCCCGCATCTTTGCGCGCTTGCTGCACGGCGCGAATGACGTCGCGCGCGAGCCCTTCGGCGGCGAGCTCGGGGGTGACGCGCGTGTCGAGCAACACGAATCCGCTGCCCGGCAAGAACACGACGGCTGCGGCGGGGTCGTCGAGCTCGAGTTCGAGCGTGTACTCCCCCGCCTCGAGCGGAACACCGCCGACGACGACCGTGTCGCCGTCGAGCAACCAGTCGCCCGACTTGGCGGCGGCGATCACCTGTTGCACCTGGTTGCCGATGCGCGGGCCCGCGGCACGCGAGTTGACGGCGAGCCGGCGCGCGATGCCGTAGTCATCGACGAGGCTCTCGTCGAATTCGACGAGCGTCACGGTCTTGACGTTGAGCTCG